>JBAVJE010000001.1:0-29080 GCA_049687615.1 Salinimicrobium sp.
GAACTGGAGTACGTGAATAAAAAAACTGGAGCCAGAATATCAAATACAAGTATAGATAACACCAAGCGGGTTATTTCTGCACTTTTTACGGAACTGAAGAACAAAAGGCTCATTGATCACAATTTTATTAAGGATATTCCCAAAGTGAAAAGTAAGCCGGTTAAGAACAGGCCTTTCACACCCTCCCAAATTGAGGATATTAAAAAGTATCTGGAGAAGAACGATCCTTACCTAATCGATTTTATCAGCTTCATAATTTATCCAATTCTTAGACCTTTAGAGATAACAAAACTTAAAGTTCGGGATATAAATACAAGGGACTGGATCTTAGGAGTAGAGACCAAAACAGAAGATTACCGGTTTATCCGGATCATCGATAAACTTAAACCGGTGATTGAAAGGATGAATATTGGAGGGTTACCAGGAGATTATAATCTATTCACCTATTGGGAAAAACCGGGACTGTGGCAGCCTAAAAATTCCGCTTCTAAGGTAGAGATATTCAGCAATCGTTTTAAAAAGGTTAAGGATGCCTTGGGTTACGGCGAAGAATACGGGCTGTATAGCTTTAGACACAGTGCTATTGGGGACCTATATAATACAAATCTTCGCAAGGGAATGAGTGAACGAGAAAATATACATGAGCTGATGCCTATAACCGGCCATAAAAGCGAAGCTGGAATTAGGAATTATCTTCGCAACATTCAAAGCGTATTGCCACCAGATCACAGTGAATCTTATACAATCAATTTTTAAGATCCTGTAGCGCCAATTTCGGCGATGCTCGAGTAACGTCATTTTCAACGGTGCCAGCTGTTGCATAATAACAAACAAAAAAGGCCCGATTTCTCAGGCCTTCCTTTACTCCTAGAATATAGGAGTTACAATCAACTCGCCGGTTTCAAAATCCAGCGTTCTACTGTCTGTTGATGTTTCTTCAGCTTCCGGCTCTTGTTCCGGTAGCGGTTCTTCGCCCTGGAGTTTCCCTGTAAATATGTTTAGCTTTAGATCGGGCGCGTCATTGTAGCGGTTTTTGTTCGCATACACGTAGTTGTTCCGGTAATCTTCAGGATCTTTAAAAACCTTCAGGATTTGGTCACCATCAAAGGCTGCTTTACTTCCTCCGCGCATGCCTTTGGTACCGGTTTGCTGATAAATGACGAAGAACCATTTCCCGTCAAAGGCTTTTCTTATATCCTTATCAAGATCGAGGTTAGGCGGCAACTTCTGGAAACTGTCAATAAAGATCACCTCTGCTGCTTCAATATTATCGCGCACTTTGCTCCAATTTTCCACTTCATCAATAGCTGAAATGCGTTCCAGATTCGCAGGATCTATGTACTGTTGCACTTTGTCCCGAAACAATTTACTGGCCGGGTGTTCTTCCAGGGAAATAAAAAGGCAGTTTAAGCCCATCCCGGCCATGACATTCATTACCTGGAACAGAAGGCGAGTTTTCCCGGCTCCCTGCTCTGCATCCAGAGTAGTTACCACCGAATGCACCGGCTTTTTCTCTACCTGTCCTAAAAAGCGGCCAATATCACCCGGAACATTAAAAACCTCTGAATTTGAAGGCTGCCGCATGGCATCTGCCAGACTTTTTGCACCGCCGGGCTGTACAGGTTTTGGCTGTGGTGCCGGTTCAGGTTGCTTATAATCTTCAACTTTTTTGGAAAACTCAGTTTCGGTCATTATCCTGGGTTCAGTTGCAATGGCTTCAGTTTCTGCCGGAGCCTTAAGACCTTTTTTAGAGGAATCAGATTTTTTCTTACCTTTGCTGGGAACCGGAGAAGCAACATCTAACGGAATTGGGTTAACCTCGTTAACGCTGCCGTCTTGTTTCTCCGATTCAATTTTATCTATAACTGCGTGATCATAATAGTAGTTTTTATCCTGCTTCCTTATGGTTATCAAAATCCGGTAAACTTCACCAAACAATTGTTCAACCAGGACAAGCTTGAAAACCTTTTTGATTTCTTTCCTCTTTTTTCTATCCGGTTGCTCCGAAAGCAAAACAGCTTTTTCCAACATCTTAGGCAGCTTGTAAACCAGAGCTAAATTTTCTTTGCTCTCCCTTGGGTGGGCCATTGCCTTTTTTAATTTTGCTTTGGTGAAATGCACTTCCTCCCCCAATGCATCTACTGGAAAAGTTTTTCCTATCAAATGCTTTTCAGCGAATTTCAAGGTTTCTCTTAATGTTGGTTTATCCGGAACTGAACCAAACAATCCTAATTGTGTTGCAGGTTTAGGAAGATCCTTTTTTTTAGGCACCGTATCTTTGGAATCCGATTCCCTTTTTACTCCCAGGAATTCAAATAGATCCTTTCTATTAAGGCTGTAATAGGTGTTTAATTGCCGTTGCCAAACCTTATTTTTAGGCGACCATTTAAACGCCTGACCACTTTTCTTCAGAAAACCTCGAATATCAGCATCGGGTTTTTCATCAAAATGGATCTGAATTTTGTTGATCTCCCGGTTATATTCAATTGCCCCGCCTGGGAACGGGAATTTATCATTTCCTTTTTCCTTAGCGGCCTGCAACCTCTTTTCTTGTGAAATTCTCTCTTTTATGCGCTTTATATTCGCATTGGAATTAGATAACATGAAACCTGGTATTTTAGTTTCAAGGGCCATCTTTTGTGCATTCTCGGAACTGAAACCTATTTTCTGAAGTTCCTTTAGTAGTGCTTCGTATCGCTCCTGTTTATTGTACTTTTTGTTATTGTATTTTCGGAAGATCTTATTGGCTTCCTTCATCAGGTCGTGGGTTTCCTGAAGATCGGCCAATTTCTTCTCCAGCTTTGCCAAACTATCATCTTTCCCCGTTTTAATAGCAGTACTTTTGATTGGAAGAATATATTTTTCTGCCTTATCTCCATAATCTACCAATTCAGTCAACCTTTTATGAACGGTATTCTGTTTTTTTTCCATGCGGCGAACCGGGAAATTAGCAGGGCCGGTGATCATAGTGGACATTAGCCCGTTTTTGGTTTCCAAAAGCTTAATTAAACGTTTTTTGTAACCTTCCTGAAACCGCGGAAAGTTGGCTTCAAATTCTTCCATGCGGCCTTTTTTACGGGCTTTTTCTTTCAGCCGGTCGTAGGTGTCCTTTAGAAAACTGAAATAGCTGTTTTGCTCTCCTTTCGCCCTTTTCTCAGGGGAAAAAGAAGTGCCGCGGTGGGCGTTAAAAGCAGTTTCATAAGGAATATCTGAAGGGCTGAAAGGATAATATTCTGAAGTTTCCTTATGGTCCTTTTTAGGCTTTTCAGCTTTTTCCGGATCTTCCTTTTTTTCGGTTTTTTCGACCTTCTTTAGAAGTTCTTTTTGATAGGCTGGAATTCCTTCTTTATCGAGGTTCAGCACAAAATCGGTTGCTTCCTGGGCTTTACTGGCCGCGCGCATAAAAAAGCGGTTATCTTCTTCAGCTTCCTTAATGGCCATTGACCAGTTTTTAAGGTATTCGGCATGGTTCTTATTGTTGTACCATAAAATGCCCGCATGAGCTGAAGTAAATACGGAACCAAATTCAGCCACCAATTCTTCTTTTGCATAGGCCGTAGTGCCAAACTTGTTTTTGATAGGGCGGTTCAGCCTTTTTTCAGCACCGGTACTGTGAATGATCTCGTGAAAGGCTGTGCGATAGTAATCATTTCCGGTCTCAAAATTCTCGAAAGGCGGCAGGGTAATCGAATCTTCAGCGGGATCGTAGAACGCGCGTTCACCTTCATTCTTAAGCGGTACCTGTGGCTTTGGGTAATTCTTAATGATCGCATCGGCAATTTCATTCCGGCTTTCCTTATTTCCTTCAGTCTCATTGCCCATGTAGCCAATTTTGAAGTTATCCAGGTCAAAATCAATACCCTCTACATCTTCTCCGCGAAAGACGTTGTAATACTTCAAAATCGGGATTGCGTTTTGCATGGCAATACTTTCCGGCGAAAACTTTTTAAGCAGCGGAATTTTGCTTTCGTTCTTCTTCAGCCAGGCTACCATTTTTTTAAAGTTGTAGGTGCCAAATTCCAATTTTGGTTCTGCCTGCTCATAACGAAAAAGCTGCGTGAAATATACCACCGGCAGCCCTTTAGAATCTTTCTTAAGCCGTCCTTTTAGTTTATCGATCTGGTTGAAAGTAAGAAAGAATGGGTTTTTCATGGGCGGCTCCAGGAAAGGCATGTGCAGCATCAAACTATTAATGCCGCGGTAAGGTTTCTTACTTACAAAATTGAATGGAATAAGGTACCCGTTACTTTTCTTCCATTTTGATTTATAGTCTTTCCCGCTGGCTTCCTGGATATTCTCCAGCATCTTATCGGTGATCATCTGGTAGATTTCATCTGGAGAAACGCCTTTTTCCAGTCCGGTAAAATCTTCCTCGGGAAGAATTTCTTCCAGGCCTGCCATGAATTCTGCCGGCAGTTGCTCAATTTCCTGCTGTGATAAGGTTATGTCAAACTCGGGATCTTCATAATTTTCCAGAAGATCTACCAGCTTCTCAACGATCCTGGTTTGTCCCTGCGCACTTCCTAAATTGATAACCTCCTGTAATTGCTCGCGGCTGGCAACCGCGCCGTTGAGACCGTTATATTCTTCTACTGCTGATTTCATATTCCTGTTTTTGAAGTTATCATGATTTACGCGTTTATGGTGAATTGCTTTCCGAAGGCCTGAATATCTGCGGTGATCTTCAGCCGCGAAGTGTCGGAAAGAATAGAAATAATTTCAGTGATGTTATTGCCGATGGCCGACAACGGAATAGTTACCGGGATATTAGTAACTAAACGGGTGCCATTGGCCGGTAGGGAAATTTCAGAAAGGTTCGGCGTAGCCGTTCCTAAATTATTGCCTTGCAATGAAAAGAAATGAATGTTTTGAATGGTGATCAATTTCCCCGGAACATCAATCGCGGTAGGCGTGGGATTAATCATTTCTACATCTACCTTCAGCTGAACATTTCCACCGGAAAAACTGATATTTCGGGCGTTTTTAAGCTTAAAAGTCAATTGCTTTATGACCTGCTGATATTTGCTGAATTTGCCATTTCCGAAATATGCTACTCCGGTAGCAGCCAAAGCTCCAAGGCTAAGTATGGTTTTAATTTTCATAAGATTCTTTTGTGAAATGTTATTTGAAAGGCAATATGGTTCATTCTGAAGTCATAGAAAGCCCCGGCAGAAAAGCCGAAATTCCCTTTTATGAGCGTTAGCCCTGCCCCGGCGGTTGCAATGCCATAACCGGGGAAATAAGCTGCGGTAGGTGAAAGAAAAAGGCCGCCGGCCTGCCTGGTAGTTTCCTGCTTTTCATGGATGGTCCGCTCCAGGTGAGAAATAGAGGTTTTTAGGTCGTATTTCAGAATGCGGCCTTCAGAAAATATATCGCTGTAAATAACAGCATTTTCGAAATAAGTAGTGTCCTGGTAATGATTAACAGCCTTTACCCGGCTTTGATCTTCCGGGCTTAGGCTGTCAATTTCATTTTCGGAAATCGGCTGAATGCTATCTTCAGTTTCCAGGATTTTCACTTTCTCAGGTTTCCGGTTCTTGATCTCGTTATTACAGCTACTATCTATCTCTGTTATAATTCGATCTTCAACGGTCCTTTCAACGGTAGTCACCGGTTTTTCATGGCGGCAACCGTCCAGCAAAAGCAATACGGCCAAAACCAGAATGATAAAATGCTCTATACGGAATTTAAACTTCAGCATTTGAGGGCTTTTTCTTTGCGTTCGGTGTTAAAAAAGGCATTGGCCTTTTCGTCTATTGATTCCAATAACTGCTGAATTTTCTTGCGTTGCCGGCGGTGCTTTTCGATATGGCTATGCTCTGGATCTTTCATGGTAGCGAGGTTGTTGAATTACTCTTTCTACAAGATTCTCGTAACGATTGACCATTTTGACTATATCCTGCTTATCTTCTTTCTGGATCTCCCGGTGCTCCTTTATGATGGTGTCTATCCTTCCTTTTTCCTCCTTCAGTTCATCTTTAAGCTTGGAGTTCTGCCAGATTAGATATGCGCAGAAGGCCAGCAATAGCCCTACAACAGATACATTTTGAATATTAAGCAGACTGGTAACGTCGCCAAAACTTTGATATAAGGCTAAATTCATGGGCCAGGGGTGTTTTTAGAAATAAATTAAAATCCGTACCTCGGATTGCGGTCATAACCTATACGGTCCACTCGCACGGCATTTCGCTTTGCCTGGGCTTCGCTGATGGAGTAACCAACGATTTTAGCCGGAAGAATACCGGTGCAACCACTGCAATGAATTAATTTTTGATCTTCCGGGCTAACTAAAATTCTAAAGCGGTATTCATATCCTTTTTGAAGCGCAGTTGTATTGACCTCATAATGCTTTCCGAACCTGCGACTAACAACAATGGCCGTTTTTTGATTGATTTCCAGGACCGAAGCAAAAACAGTGATTTCCTTCAGGTCTGAAGTATTCTGAAGGATAGCTGACTGGCTTTCTCTCAATTCGTCTAAATCTGCCTTCAATTGCTGTTTAAATGCAATTACTTCCGGCATACTATCGGTTTTTGCAGCAGCTTCAGCAAAAGCTTTTGCATATTTACTTTGAGCGGTGATTGTGAAGGTGGTGAGCAGCAGGGCTGCGAAAAAGAATAATTTTTTCATTTTGTGATGATTTTTTGATGATTGATGAATTGACGAATAAAATTGATACCATGGCCAGTAACGCCAAAAATGCCGTTACTGGAGCATAAAATGTTTACCAGTGAATAAGCAGGTGAATGAATAGTACCGGAAGGACCAGCAGCATAAAATTGCGGTAGTTGAATTCTCCTTTCAAATGCTCTACCGTATGCTCCTTTGCTGCGGAAATGATGCTAACGGCTACCAAGGCCCAAAAGGTTGCGGCGTGCCCCAATAGGCAAAGCCCAATAAAAAAAGCGGCCATGATCGCGCCGTAAACCAATTGACGGTACCAGGTAGTGTTTTCCATAAGTTTGATGAATTTTTTCATGATTGATTATAGATTATGGTTTTATTATTTTATGATAATAGGACCACCGCCACCACCTTTAGGTGCTAAACTTAGAGGCTTTGTTTCCCTAAAAATTATATCTACAACTATTTGATTTTGAGGAACAACACCATTTCCATACACCAAAATTTCATAATTGTTCCTGTCGGCAGCCACTACTTCGGTATAGGGTAAAATTCCCGCAGTTTCAAAACCTTGGGTTGTAGTAGGGGAAGGAATGGGAATAATTTCTACATAGGTATTGTCTGTTAAAGTAAAAGAAGGATCGGAAATATGGTACCTTAAAACCGGCGTATTCATTTCATTATAATCCCAAATTTCTGGATATAACACATAGTTTTTAAACCTCTGTATAGGTGGTTGTGATTCTGGTATGATGGGAATCGTGACTTCTTGTTGAATTAAGATAAGATCCCCGGTATCTAACTGACGTTCTCCGCTTCCTATCTTGCCTTTACCAATGTTTTTAAGTATGTAAATCATAATGCTGAATTTTTCCAGTTATCAGGTATTTGAGCATAGTTACTGACCTTGGTACATTGATAAAAGCATTCCTCACCATTAGATCCCTCCCGTTTCCATAATTCAGGGACCGGGCCAGTTAAATTTTTATTCAGGTAGAAAGCTCTTTCAAAATTCGTTGCCAGTGGATTATTAGCGAATAGGCTGGAAGGTATAGCCTGAATATCATTTCCATCAAAAACACGAGCAAAGGTTTCTGCCTTCGGGTTTTTATAGAATAAATCAAATGGGATCGTTTTCAAGAATTCACCATTATTGCTAAACGTATCATTGAAATTTCTTGCTTCGGGATTACTATGAAACAATTGATTAGGTATCTCCGTAAAGTTATCTACTCCATTGAAAGTCCCTATAAAATCTTTAGCAGAAATAGATCTTGAAAAAAGCAGTTTCGGAATTTCGGCTAATTGTGTATCAACAAATAAGTAACTGAAATCAGTTGTATTTGGAGTATTCCAGAAGATACATTCAGGCACTTTAGTTAATTTATAACACCAATAGAAAAGCGAGTTAACTGATGTTGCATAAAAAAGATTTGGCACTTCATTTAGAGGTAAATCCACCAAGTTTGAACACCAATGAAAATCGAGCTTCTTAAAAAGCAGATCGCCCCAAGAAATCACAGCTTTCAGCTTAAAATTATCCGGTGGATATACATAGCCATCTGGTCCATTCGTTATATTAGAGAATGTGAAGGCTTCGCATACGCCCCACATTTTAACCTGGTACGTTCCTAATGCTGGATAAACGTGTTGAATGTTTTCTGTAAAGTTTTCAATTAATTCTTCCGGTGAACCATCTCCCCAATTGACAAAAAATTTATGAGCACCGTCTTTTACAGGCAAAGTTATTGCAAGGGATGCTGGATCTGTGAGTTCCCATTCGGTAATTAAGGGCCGGGATATTCCCCGTTTTAGTCGAAAATGAGGAATTTCCTTTTCTCCTATTTCAATTCCCGGGTACAGGCTATTGATATAAGCTCTTATAGATTCTTCATTTACATTTATAAAAGCTTCCTCAGGAAGATCTATAAAAGTGTTCTTATTGTCCTGGTCAAATTCTCCGGCTTTTCCTCCCCCGCCTACTTTATCTACTATTAATCCTGGCATTGTATTATGATTTAATATGTTGGTAAATAAGCATTCCAGCCACGGCCACGGTCAAAACTGTGATTACCGAAATCCCGGTATTTTCTACGGCGAATTGCTGAATCCTGCGAAGCCATACCGGTAGAAAAGAGGAATTCAGGCTTCGGTAATAATCGGCGCGGGCTTCATTGTATTTCTTTACAAATTCTGAAGCATTCACGCCGTTGATCGCCCGCAAGGTATTTGGCCCCATCGCATCATCAACGGAAAGATGATAACCGAAATAACGGTTCAAAACCTGCTGCGCCAAAGCAACGCCATTCCCGGCGTTAATTTCATGGTCAATAACGGTATTAGCCGCCGCCTGGCTGTTGATTTGGTTTCCCCAATTGGCGTCCCAAAAGTATTTTTTGAAAATTTCTTCCGCCTGGGACTTAGTAATAGCCCTCATATCGGCTTCGGTAGGAGGATAGCCTAAAATATCTTCGTAAAACCGGGCAGAAACGCCGAAATTCGTTCCGGCTAATTCCCCGCGGGAATTGTAGTTTCCGCGGTCCTTCGGCAGCTTCTGAAAACCGGCTTCTACCTGTTGCAGTAGTGGTTTGTATGAATTGAAATAGGCCATTATAGCGTTACTTTTTTAGGTTCGCTGCCTACACTCATAAGCAGCATAAGGCCTACGGTGGCACCAATTGCCGGCCATAGGTATTTCGGGGTTTCCTCTTTTTTCTTCGCGGTAACGACTACTTCAGGCATTTGCTGAAAATCTTCATTTAGCGTTACCACAGGTGGAAGATCGCTGAACTTGAATTTCTTGGTTTTCTTACCCATATAAGACAAGCTTACAATCGCTTCGCTATCTCCTGAAAGGAAGGCATAGCCGCCCGAATTGGTAGCGGTTCCATTATTGGATGAAAAGAATACATGCGCCTTACTTAGCGGGCTTCCAAATTCATCTAAAACTTTTGTCTGTCTGGTTATCTGCATAATTGTTTCTTTAAAATAGGCCGGGAAGAATCTTTCTTAGAACAACAAAATCTTCTTCTGGTAATTCTTTACTAAGCCAATAGGACAAGTTTTTTTTCGGTGCTAAAAAATCTGAATCTTTAGAAATTCCCGTAATGGTTATATAGCCTCGTTGTCCAAAGAATTTGGAAACTTTTATATAATCATTGTAAGTTAATCCCGTTAACAAAGATTTGATTGTCGCCCTCTCCTCTTCATCTGCCATGCCCCAGGTTCCCATTGCATTTTGCAGCCTATTTGCAATACTTAGGGCTTCTGAATCTGTAAGAGTAGAACTTGGGAGTTTTGCGTTTTCCTTTAAAGTCAAATCGGAAGTAGGGTTTTTATTACCACCATCTTTCCAATCCGAATAAATAGACCAAACGACATAGGTAACGCCTATTGTCGCTCCTATTCCTAAAATGAACCTCCAATTATCTTGAATAAAATCCTTTTGTTTTGCGAGGGATGCAGTTGATACGGCCATTGACATAATATTTAAAAGTGGAATCATTGTTTTTAGATGTACATTTTTAGAAACGCCCAATTTTTATTGAGCATTTCCCTGGCTTTAGAGCTTCGGGCCATTTTTTCAAGCCGCTCGATCTCCAACATCGAACAGTTATTGCCTATATAGCTCAAAGCCTTTTTCTTTTTTAGTTCTTCTTCCGGGGAATCACCCGTTACTGTTACGTTCGCTGCCATTTGGTATTATCTTGTGTTCTTGTAATAGGTTGATATATGCGCCGGTAAAAGCTTCATTTCCGGCCAATGCCTGGTCCAGAATATGATAAGCGGCCATTGCATGATTGTCGTTTAACTTGGAATTGGTTAAGTGATCAATAACCATTGTTTTTGCATCGCTAAGATTCTGCGGCGTTTGCGGGGCATTAAGTGCCGGCTGCTGTCCAGAGGGTTTAAGGCTGGAAATGAGTTGGCCCAAAGCGGCAGGATTGTTGGCAAAGCCTTCCAGTAGTTTGTCAACTGCTGAAGGTTTACTCTCTTTCCCAAGCTCATGTTTCAGGTTTTCGCGCTCCAGGGTTTTATTTTCGGCTTCCAAAACGGAAATCTTTTGCTGAAATTCTGCCTTTTCCTGGTCCCGCTTTTGAAGCTCCAGCTTAAGATCTTCATAGCGGTCTGCCTGGCTTCTCATTGCCATAATTTCAGGCATTCCAAGGCCGCCATAGCTGGCCGGGCTTCCAAGGCCTGTATTTTGTTGTTGCGGCGTGGCACCCCCACCATTGGCGGGCGCACCACTTGCAGCAACGTTCTTCTTACTGATGGCAAAGTTTTTTCCGCAGCTTCTATCTCTCCAGGAGGTACCGTTTTTAATTTTGGTAACCAACTGAACATTAGAAATACCTCTGTTTGCCAGGGCTTCAAAATAACCGGTGGGGCTGCCATACTTATCGGTTAGATCCTGGTAACTAAGGCAGTTATCAATTATTTTTTCGGTGTCAATATTATACACCTCGATATGATGGAGCTTATTGCGGCCCAACCATTCGATTAATTCTGCTAAATTTTGCTTTGCCATAATTTATTTTAATCGCATTGTTTTTCTGGCTGACCCCAATAAACCTTGAGATCACGCCCGGCTTTATTATCGCCTTCAAACTGAATTGGTATTTCCCCCTGCATTACCATATTGTGGCAACCGGCACTGAAACTTTCCCCTGGTTTTACAACCGTATGGAACACACGAACATTTTCTTCACCGAAATTGTAGAACGTGGGTTCTACCATTCCTTCTAAAGAAAAGTTCTCAGTGTCCTCGGTTATTTTCTTGTAATCCAGGTTAGCCCTTAGCATGCTGTGCTTTCTTTTACGATAGCAAATACAACCTGCACATGAATATCACTATCCAGGGCTACCGGAGCATCTAATCTGGCTTTTAGTTGGGAGCCACCGGTATAACTCAAAGGCCTAAAACCATCCAGGTAAGGACCGGCATTGCTTCTTTTCCAAAAATCGAGATCCATAGCCGTCACTACTGGCTGCCCGCCTTCAATTAGTGATAGATTTACGATTTTTGTTTTGTCACCGCTATAGGCAGCAGCAACCAACACGCGCTCCCCTGGATCTATGTTTATTTCTTTATCCGCTGAAATTTCTCCTGTTTTCAGGGTTACATTCAGCGTTTTCCAATCTACTTTTTTCATCTGGAAACTTATTTTTTAGGATTAAAAAAGCCCTAGCCCGATTATTTGGCTAGGGCTTTTGCACAATTATTAACCAACCAAATTGTTAATTAGGCTTTCTTGATGGTCTTATAGCCTTGCAGCCTTAGTTCGATATAATTTTGTTTTCCGGCAGCAGAAGGTGCGAATACCTGACCACTAGGGAATACAAGTTTCCAGTCCATTTCCTGATCATCTGCCAGTAGATTGAAACCTTCCAGGTCGTGGTAATAGTCCTCCATTTTTGTAGGAGAAGTTACCTTTACCATATCGGCAACAGGAATTTCCAAAACCTCACGGGTTCCCTGGGTGATTACAAGAGTGGCATTCCGAAGCACTGCTGGAGCCTTGGTAGAAGAATAATCTAAAGCACCTTCTTGTCCTTCAGCATCGCCTTCAGCAAAACCAAGGGCAATCTTGTCAAAAACAACCGCCTGGTTCTTATTTAGTTTTTGGTCACCAAAAGAGGAAACCCCATCCTTTTTCTTGGTATTTTCGTCAATGACCTTCCAGGAAGAACCGGCATTTGTAGCGTTTTTACGCACAAATACAGTGTGGCGGGTCATACGGATTCCGTCTTGGGAAAAAACATTTTGAAGTTCATTAGAAACTCCTGAGATGACTTCTGCAAGGAATGCAAAGGCAGTCAAATACTTACTTCTATTAGATAATGTACTCATTTTACTTTCGTTTTTTGATTAATGAATGATGGATTGATGAATGTTCTAAATGATAAATTTGGGTGACTAATAGGCTAATGCGGCCCTCTTTACAGGTTCTGAATAGCTTTTTTCAGTGATTTGAGACACTGGACGCGAAGCTGGCAGGGCATCAAAATTGATAACCGGCGCAGCGTTCAAAGCTCCATAGCTGTTTTCACAAGGGCAGGCAAGGCCTACCATTCCAGCAACAAACTTGTTTGCTACGGTTGTAGATTCGTCCACAGGGGCCATCTGTTTTTGTGCAAATTCCTTGATCATTTCTGCACCCTGGCGAATAGCCATTCCTGCAAGAAGGAATTTTACAAGTTGATCCCCGGAACCGGTACCTTTTACAGCAGCAGCTCCGAGTAAGCCTGCCGCAGTGATACCTGCACGGGCATACAATTTTTGCTGAGCCGGTACCATAGTAACAATACCACCGGACACGGCCCCACCAGCCAAAGCACCCGCGAGGGTAACTGCATTCTGGCTAACGTTTTTCGAAGTTATTTTTCCGAACTTCATAGATTTAGATTTAAAGATTAATTATTGATTTTTACTTGTCCGTTACTGCTGCTTTACTTTAATAGATAGCTGTTACCCTCCGGTCATTAAGGCTTGTATTCTATGCGCAAACCTCACTATCTTATGATATTACTTTTTAGCGGCTGCGCTCCAGGCGATAAGGCCAAAAGCCGCCGTAAATACCCAGGGCAAATACTGCGGTACCCTGGAGGTCGTTTTTTCGTTGCTCGGTTGTTCTTGCTGATCTACTGCCACGTTTTCATATTTTATGGTGTTAACAATGATTTCCTTATTATTCCACTTCAACGGCTCCGGTGTTGAGCCGTTGAAGTCGTGTACATCGGTGATCTCAATGCTTTTCCCTGAAATGGTATTGCCATATCGAAGCAGGGCCTTTTCATAGCTTTCTGAAATACTCCTGGCAAGATCTTCACATAGCGCGGCCTTGTGTAAGGCAACGTATTTTATAGAGCTTATAAAAGCATCGTTGGCCTGCTGCGCGTAATAGGCGCGGGCAACGCCTAATTCCTGTATTGTCCGGTTGATTTTTTCAGTATATTCAGAACTGGTAAGGGCCTGTAAATTATCATCAATACCCAGCCTAACTGTTAAGCCTGAAAACCACGGATTGAATATTTTTTCGAACCAGCTTTTCACCTGGTTATCTACATCTACATCAAGAGCGGATGGATTACTTTTGTAAATTGTAGTGAGTATGTCAGAAGAAAGAATCTGCTGAAGAAGATCGGCCACAATCCCGCTGGCATTGATCTGAATTTTTTCTAATATTTCTTTGTACCAGGCACTCATTTTTTCGCTTTTTTAGATTTCATAAAGAAGAAAGGCACGGTAGCCAGGGCAATTCCACCGGCAATAAGAGCCGTGTTGCTTTTCTTCGGGCTATCCTTTACCGTTGCAGTACCGTTGTTTTGCGGTTGCGGTGCTGGTTGCGGTACCGGTTGTTTCTGTGGTTGCGGTGCCGGTTTGGGTGCAGGTGCCGGTTCCGGGGCTTTTATGGAAACAGCTTCGTAAACAGGCACTCGTACATCGCCATGCCTAAAGTTATTACCCGCATAACCGGACTTCAGACGAAATGTTACCATTGGAATTGTCTTAAGCCCCGTAGCTTTTAATTCAAAATCATTCCCTTTCAACTTTTCTTTAATGCGAAGCATGGTTTCTTCATAAAACTTCTCAAGCATTTGCTTGGCTGCCTTATGTCCGTCTTTAGTGCATTCCGCATAGTTCTGTTGAGAAGCATGTGTCCTGGAAGCTATATAAGCCTCCATGTACACGACAAACTTATTAATGGCCTCTATGGTAATAGAATTCTCTAAACCAGCTAATTTGTACAAATAAGGGGCATCAATAGAAATTTCCTCCTTGGCTTTAGCAGGAGAAGAAGAGGTATTCCAGCATCCAAGCCGAAAACCATTTGCCATGATTGCACCAAAAGTATTGCCTATGAAATCGGGTGGTAACATTTTAGCCACGGCGGTACCAATAGCCAGGGCTGTTGCAACGAAACCAAGGCCATGATGAGGGTGAAAGATGAATTTTTTTCCTTCTATCACCACGCCATCTTCTACCAGGTAGAAATAAGGATCTTGCCCGGCGGAAGTAAATTCGCTCACTCGCTGGCGAATAGCATTCACTGTTTCCAAGGAAACGCCTTCACTTAACAAGTGATCGCAAAAAGCATTGAAGTTTTCTGATATGTAGGCCGAAGCTTTTAACATTACTTCTTCTTTCCGGTTTTTTTCATGGCACCTTTTTTCATCATAGGAAGCAGGAATGGCATAGCTGCCAGAGCAACGCCACCTATAATAATTCCGGTGTTGCTTTTAGAAGCTGAAGCCGTTGAGCCGCCGTTGTTTTGCGATTGATCGCCACTATAACTTCCTCCTGAATTTCCACTATTGCCGGTTTTTGTCACAGAATAAACAGGTACCCGTACATTACCATGTTTGAAGTTATTATCAGCATAACCAGACTTTAGTGGGAAAGTCACCATGTCAATAGTTTTAAGCCCATTGGTAGATAGCACGCCGCCATTAGATTCAATTTGCTGTTTTATCTTAGCCATTGATTCCTGGTAAAACTGTTCAAGTAACTGTTTTGCCATTTTATGACCGTCTTTAGTGCATTCCGCGAAATCCTGTTGAGAAGCATGTGTCCTGGAAGCTATATAAGCCTCCATGTACACGACAAACTTGTTAACGTTGATCGTATTAACTGTGTTTTCAAGGCCAGAAAGCTTGTAGAGATAGGGAGCATCAATAGCAATTTCTTCTTTTGCTTTGGCAGGAGAAGAAGAAGTATTCCAGCATCCTAATCGAAAACCATTAGCGAAAATGGACCCAAAGGTATTTTCAAAGAAATCTGCTGGTAGCATGTCCATTAACTTCTTACCGGCAGCTATATAGGCATCGGCACTACCACCGTCCCCGCTATCGGAGCCGGAATCGCTACTACTACCAGAAAGTCCTTGTTTGAACTGAAGTGGAAACATTTTTCCCCCAATCACAATTCCATCTTTCACAATATGAAAAGAAGGATCTTGCCCGGCGGAAGTGTATCTATTGACCTGTTCGCGAATTGCCTTCACGGTATCGGTAGAAATGCCATTCTGCAACAAATGATTGCAAAAAGCATCAAAATTCTCTATAATTTGTCGGGTGCGCTCGTCCTGCGGCGCATTAAGGCCAACATGCATTAACTGTGGCATGAATAAATCTGATTTTTCTAAGTATTGAACTTCAGTATTTTCGTGCCGTGTGGCATCGAGAACGAACGTTGGCGCGGTTGAAGGGTAAGTTGTTTTGCTTTGATCTTTAGGAACTACTACATATACATGGGTGAATTCCTCGGGGTAGAAATAAGGCTGGCGTACCTGGCGAATCATGTGTTTAATGCCAAGATTGCTAAGAATGGAAGAAGCAAAAACTGAGAAGCTTTTGCAGTCGGTGCCTTCTTTGCGGCTCGCCCACGTACAAGCAGGAGAGCGCAGCTGTTGCAGTGCGCCATCTGCCTGGTACTGGACGTGATCATACAGGAACCGGTAGATGTTATCAATAGTTTCCTGCAAAGTCTGGCCTTCCAGGGCTAAAGCAAGTTTAGCAGTTTGCCACCTGTACTTTTCGATCCAGGCACGCATTTGATCAACGGTAAAAAAAGTGTCACCCTCGCCAAGCGGGGTGCTCTCGCATTTAACCGCGGGCATAAGTTTATCGTACTCTTTGCCGCTGCGCAATTGGCGCTTTAATGCCGTTGATATATCCTGTTTTCCAGCCATTAATTTCGAAGTTTCACAACTTTGAGAGGTGCTAAGATGGGAAGGGAGAAACTTGCGGTTGAAGAATTCGAAAGAATTCGAAAGAAATAAGAATAACTTTCTCTAACTTTCTTCTATTCAATTGAATTCGAATCGATTCAATCATATTTGAACTAATTAGGGAGAATTTGAAGTAATTTGAATTAAAACGGAATAATTAGAGCTAATTCTGTACAATTTTTAGGGTTTTCAGGTATAACAATGGTGCCGTTGCAATGGTAAATTAGAACTATGGTAGAGATCAATAGTAAAACTTTGGTTAGAAAATGTGGTCTTTCTAACAGGGCCTGGAACATCTTATACAGAAATAGTGATCTCTTTGGAGTACCTAATTCAGATGGTCCATTTCTTAATTTGAGATTAGAGGATCTTGGAAAGGTGGAATTCCGCGATATTAGAAGTCTTCGTGGAGCCGGTGCATCAACCCTGCAGGAGATAAGGGAAATCTGCCATAAAGCCGGAGTGTTGTTCATGGATGAGATAAATAGAAAACCTGCCGTTGAAGTTGGAGAAATTAATAAAGAGAGCTTTATTAGAAACTGTAACCTATCTACCAGGACCCGAAATGTGCTATACATGAACAGTACAGTTTTTGGGATACCTTATGACAATTCCACTACTTCCAACCTGCGGGTAAGGGATATAGGGAAGGTAGGGATTGAGGAACTTAAAAGACTTCGCGGGAGTGGAGCAGTCACTCTAAAAGAGATTCTTGAACTATGCGAAAAGACCGGGATTATAAACCGCGGGACTTAGGCAGTCTTTCCCTGAGCTACCTCAAAACGTATTCTTAACCTCGAAGTAATAGATTCTTCTATCAGATATAAAAAGTGACAGAGACAATTTGGGCAACCTTGACTGATGTAAGGTACAAAGGATTTTGCTTAACATATTTAATGGAGAAATACAAAAGGCGGGAAAGGAATATTAATCTTTTTTTAGCTCTTATTTCCTATGGGGGTATATTAGGGTGGATCCTTAACCAACACCTCCCATTATT
This sequence comes from Salinimicrobium sp., assembly GCA_049687615.1. Lineage (GTDB taxonomy): Bacteria > Bacteroidota > Bacteroidia > Flavobacteriales > Flavobacteriaceae > Salinimicrobium. The sequence goes on from JBAVJE010000001.1 coordinate 17,356, forward strand.
ATGGGCTAGTGTAATTGGTGTTGCGCAATTATTTACAATTGCAGAGCCTTATTTTCCCTACAACAAGTATGTAGAGGAATTGAATGAGAAAATACCGAAAATTGATTTTTTGGTTATTGAACTGGAAGAATTATGGCGTAAGAGTGAAAATAATTCAGTAGACCCTCAAGAAGTGGAAGCCAGGTACTACGAATTAAGGAGACGTCTACAAGATCCCTTGACTTATTCAAAGGATGCGATTTTTAACTTCACGAAAAAAATTAAAAACAAAGCACTGGGGAAAATGGAGACTTATCTATTAGTAACCTTTGGGGTGAGTTACAAATTTAAAAAGGTGTAAAAATGGTTGATAAAGAAAAAAAGGAGGATTATGATCCAGGTCTAGCGCATATGAACAACGAAATTCCGGATATTCCGGAAATCCCTCCTATGCCAACAGGTACAAGTGTAAAAAAATGAGAAAGCCAAGATAGGCCTTCCCATTTCAAATTTCTTGGTGCGGCTCATAACCGAAAGGACGCGCAAGCTCTCGGAAAGCCTGTAAACTTTTTTGCTGTTATACCGGTGCCGGCGTTTGGCAGCGTGGGGAATGAAGCTGGCGGCAGGCAGCCCAAAAACAACGTTAGGATCTCGCGCTTTGGCCAGGATCGTCGAAAATGACGTTGCGATATCCTATTTTCGGATGAACCGCTTAATTTGATGTTACTGCAGCAGGTTAAAAATGACGTTACTTGAGCAGCGTTAAAAATAGCGTTGTAGGATCTCAATGTATTTTTGTTTCAATATGTGAAAAATCCGGCAGTTTCAGAATTTCTTCGAGAATTGCCTGTTTTTCATAATCCGGCATATTTTCTAGGCGGTTGACCCATCGTTGTGCCTTCCGCTTAATACGGAGCCTTTCCCGGTAATTGTCACCCGCAAAACGGTAATCGTGCAACAGGCTGAGATCTGAGTAATTATAATATAGCACTTCGGTTGCCATTCCTTGAGAGGTCTTAACCTGGAATTCGATCTTTGACCAATCACTCAAATAACGCTCATACAATTCATTTGGATAAGTGGAAATCAATACATCTATATCTTTGAAATTACCTGTACTTACATGATTCAATAAGATCGCGTGATCCAAATCTGTCATTTCATGATCATAAACCAGCTGAGAATTTTTGCGACTAAACAAAGGATAAGGAGGATCCAGATAAATGACTGTTTTACCCAATTCCTCAAAATTCAGCCGTTGCAATAATTCAACGGCATCATAGTTATACACCTCCAACCAGTCGTGGTTTAAATCCTTCCACTTGTGGTAAACATCTTTACTCAGGTCGTTCCCGATTATTCTTCCGGGCTTCTTAATTGTCCTAGAAACATACCCATTCCCTAAAAAGGGTTCAATAAAAGTATCATGAGGGCGAATACAGTTGATGATCTTTTGAACAGCTCCACTGGCTCCCTTCCCTCCAAAGTATCTTTTGGCAATGCCTTTTTCTGGTTTCATAAGGTTCAATTATTAATCGATCGATTTAAGCCGTTGCAACCGTATTGCAACGGCGGTGGGTTAAAATTCAGGGTGTGGCTCATAACCGGCCGGGCTGCCAAGCTCTTTAAAAAGCTTGTAAACTTCCTTACTGTTGAGCCGGTGCCGGCGTTTACACTCTTCCGAAGAAATATTTGGATTTTCCTCCAGCTCTACCTGGATCCAGTGAATAGTTCGCATCACGTAGCTTTTACTCAAATGGTTAAAGATCTCGTAGGCTTTTTTCTTAGTGAGGGCGCTGGGAATAGGTTTCAGGCCCGCCGTTGTTTTTTCTTTAGCTGTAGTTTCCATACTAAAAGTTTAAAAGGGTTAGACGTGCCGTTGCTGCTTGCTTTTTTCCTTCTTATATATTTTGTAGGCTTCCTCCTTTGTTTTGCCAAGGACCATAAACCGGCCATTGCCAAAGCGGAATTCTTTGTAGCCTCTTTTCATCTTGAGTTTGAAGATCAATCGGTAATAAAGAACCTTCATTTGGCGGAAGGTCATTTTTGAAAATACTATCGCGCTGGGGATGGCGAGTAAGTAGGAGAGGTAGTTAATGTACTGCATAAAATAAGCTATAATTAAGATTAGGAAATAAGTTGCGTTTTTGTAGGTAGCTGCTCATCGATCGCCATTGCAAAGCGATTGCAACGGCTTTTTTCATACTCCATACTCGATCTTTGTTTCATAAAATCATGCAGCGCATCCAGCAGGACCAGAGCCTTATGAAGGCTTAGCTTAAGATTGGATTTGGCCGGTGGATTTTGAAGGGCAGTTTTCTTGTTAAACTCATACCATAACTCCACGGTGATCGAAAAATCTTTCATGAAAGAATGGGTGTCGGGCATGATTATCGCCAAAGTTTTCTGACTTCCAGCATAGTCATTCAATACCCACTTTAGCAAATTAAAGTCATTGGGTTGCACGTTTTTCAGCTGAATGATAAAATTGCTCATATCGTATGGGAAAAAATTAAGTTGCTGGAATTGTTATAGTAAAAATTCACCTGCTGCGTTACCGATTTAAAAGGGGAGGCATAGAACCTGGTGAGCATTTTTTCTATTATATCTCTATCTGGCTTACGGTTGTGTTTAACCGGGCTATACCATACCGGGCATACCTTTTTGCCGCGGGAATTGATATATTTTAGGTGATCATTCCCGTTTTTAAGCAGGATAGCCATTGAAATTTTACTGCAATTGCTACAATAAATATCCCTGGAAGATCCGCACCGGCATTTTTTGGAATTATAGCTCATACTGTGAGTATTTTATAGATTGCTTTTCATTGAGTTTGCGAATGATCTCTGGCAGATCCTGAGTTACTGCGGGGTTCCCAATTTGTTCCACTTTGGTAAAAAGTTCCTGAAGATCAAATTTGTTTTTCAAGTAGCTTTTTACGTGTTTTTCAGCCTTTTGAAGGTCTGAAAGCCTTCTTTTTCGCTTGGCAGCAGCTACTTTGGTATTAGTTGTTTTGGCTTTTAGGTAGACCTGGTGTTTTCTCCAGGCTTCTCCTGCGTAGTACTTGAAACCGCCTTCTTTGGCTGTGGTACGTGTTAGATCAAAATATTCGCCAGGGAAAAGAAGGTTGTAAGATTCATGCCGCTTCAGGAACCGTGCAACGGATGCCAAACCGTAGCGTAATTCAGGAATCCTGGCAACAATATTCTGTTTACTGAGACAATGGCCGGCATTCGTCATGAATTTTTCCTGCATCCAATGGTTATAAGCCTTTAGCCAACTCGCCTTGTATGGTGTAGCATTTCGGTAGAGCTTTGCGGCGGTTTTAAAAAAGTCCTGGAGTACCAGTTCTTTAAATTCTTCGCGGCTCATAGAACCGGAATATCCTTCTTTCTGAAGAATTTCAATGCGAATAGGCGTGTAGGAATCATGCTGATGGGCGGCCAGTTGGTCCGCAAAATCATTTTTTTCTTCAATTTTTTGACGCAAGAAATGGCTCAGCGTATTTTTTTCGGGCCGGGCGTGATTTTTTTCGGCCCCGGTGTGATTTTTTTTCGGTGCGGCATCATTTTTTTCTGCTACTTGCTCCCGGGTGTTTCCAATAGAAGAAAAATAAAGTGACGTGAGGCCCTTGGCCGAACTCCTTTCTCTCGAATGTTTTTCAACATTCGCTTTTATTTCTTCTTTGTATGTGAAAGATCTATTAGAAGCATTCTTATTAGGTAACTCTGTCCGCCCGCCGGGGGTAACAGATTGATTCTCAGCAGCGGTTTTTTTGCCTTCATGCAGCTCCCGGAGGCTCAAAATTTCAGGGTTAATTCGCATTTTAACCGGCCTGGCAGATCCTTCAAAAGTATATTCTACCAAAATTCCGGCATCCTGTAAACGCCTGCGCTGCCGCCTAAATGTCTTATTGCATATATCAAGGTTTGTTATCTCATTTACTTTTGCGTTTGTTATCCATCCGCTGTGAAGCTGTACAAATGGGATTTCGCAAGAGAAGTGCAGGTTAAGCTTTTTTCGGTTGTTATAGCGTTTTTTAAGCTGCATGCTATAATGCCATAGAATGGCCTGAAAAACCTGCTGGGTGTGGTACTTGACGGTTTGGATCTTCTCCTGCCTGGCAATTAATTTCCCATTGCTACGGTTGTAATCTGCAATGCGCTCATTGCGCTCCCAAACGGTAAGGGGTGCAATCATCTTATAGAACCGGGAAAGCGCATGCGCCTCCGTACGTTCCAACGGTTCTTTTTTTCGCTGGGCATCTACTTTTTTGTTGTAGGCCTGAATCTCCAGGTTAGCCGAGGCCACCTTTTTGTTATACTGAGGAATATATTGCCGGTAGTTCTCCATCGTTTCATAGAGCTCTTCCTTAAACAGGCGGGGATGAACATACATTCGCTCCTTTAACTCCTGTTTTTCCCGTTGCAACGGTTCTGCACCCGTGCCGTTGTTTTGCCGTTGCCGGCCCTTGGGATTGACGTTGAAAATTCCGTTTAATTCTAAAATTGCTCGGTTAAGCATGGGGTTATTGGGAGGGTTTTTATATATTCGCATAGTCTACTGTCTTTGTTGTTAAAGGCATATATCATTATTTTAGAAGGAGGGAGGGGTCCCTCCTTTTTTAATTTTATATTATCCATCCGATTCTGAAGATGGTGTCCATCTTCATTTTTTCGATTTCTTCAAGTGTTAGTTCTTTTGGAAAATTGGCATCGACCTTGAAGATCCAGCGGGTGCCTTCCTTATAATATTCTGCAATCTCAAGAACATAAGCCTTGTTGTATCTTTCAACGGCTCCTGCAAGGCTTTTTTCCTGCTCTTCATAAAGGTGAATATCAAAGGAATATTGAACTCTCATAATTGCTACTATTACTTTGGATTGCCAGAATTAGGGAAAGGAATACCATGACCAATGGGTAATGGTTTTTCAGCATTAGCAGAATCAATTCGTTCATTGATAGGAAGGGGGAACCAGGTAAATACCTCTAACGGTTTCCTGGAAAAGAAAAGAACCAGGGCGGTAGGGCGCTCCCGGTTGTATTTTTCTTCCATTAGCTGCCGTGCGAATTCTGGCAATTGTCGATCATTTTCTACCATATCGATATAGAAAAGGTCCATCTGCTTTAGCAGGATCCTAACCTTAAGAATGCGCTTATAGATGCATGCCACCAGGTAAGGAATTACCACCGTTGCAACGGCAGAAATGATAAGTTGTAGAAGAATAAATTCTCGGTTCATAGTTAGTAGGTTAAAAATGTAAATGGGCGCGGCCTATGCTTAGCACTCGCGCCCATTTGGGCTTTTGCGCCCGGGTATCATAATCCTGCCAGCTCTGCGGCCAACAAGTGTTCGTTTCCTGGTAAATATTTTTCTTCAATCCCTCGGTATTTGTCGGGCAGGGGTCGCTGTTTTTTTGGTTTGCCGCCTTCAGCTTTGTCAATTAACCGCCTAAACTCCTGCTTCTGGTCCTCGGGCAGGGCGTTCCAGGTCGCAAAAACGATATTGGCAGTTAATTGGCTCATTCTTCAACTAGGCTTGTAGGGATTCCAGCTCGTGACGACGTTTGGTAAGTGCGCTGTTGAAATAATACCTTAGGTTAAAGGTGCTCCGTATTCCAAATTCAAGTGATTCCACGTGTTTTAGGCTTTTTTCTAATTGGGTGATTTTGTCTACTAGTTGTTGTTGTGGGTTTTTCATCATTATTTGATTTTTGCCGTTGCAACGGCGGATTTATAAATTGCTATTCTTCACTTTTGTCCATTTTATTGGTGACTTTGCTAATAGCTTTCCGGTGATGAACTAATTGTTCTTTTCTTTCTTTCAATTCGTGGTAGTATTGGAAGATTGCCCATTCAGCATTAATGTCTTCTTGTTCTCCCCGCAATACTCGCGTAATAGTTCTACTGCTGTATTCTTCTGACCGGCGAGGCTTTATGCCTTTGCTATTTAGAAGACGGGCGATATCCTTTGCGTGGTCATCCTTGGATATATTTTTTAAGTTCTTTCTATCGTCTTCACTTATCATATTTTACTATCTTAGTTCTTTTTATGTGTATGTACACACGGATATTGATAAATATTTACAGTAAGTAATAAATAATAACATTACAAACTTATAAAAATTATTAGTAAATAATAATGTTTTGTGTAAATATTTATTAGTTAATTTTTGTAGACTAATGAATATCAAAGAAATAAGGTCTAAGTCGGGGCTTTCTCAGAAGGATTTTGGAGCCAGACTTGGATTAACTTCTCAAAGTATCACAAAGTTTGAGGCTGGAGGTAATATCACCGAGACAGTAAAAAAGCTTATCCGCTATGAATTTGCTGAATACCTGCCGGAGGAAGACCGGTTGTATTCAAAAGGCAGCAACGGCGCTACAACGGCAGATGCAACGGTTACCAAGGAACTTCAGAAAGAAAATGAAAAGTTGCGGGAACAGGCCAGGTTGGCCAACAGCCTTCAGGAAATTGTGAACCTGCAAAAGCGAAATATTGAGCTGCTGGAAGACCAGGTGAAATTATATAAGGAGAAACTCAATATTACCGAAGATAAAAGTAAAAGCGCCTAAAGGTTGTTTGGAATAGTCCTAGCAACGCGCGAAAATATGCTAATAAAATAAAGTCTAAAAGAGGGAGAAATCCCTTTATAATCGTTTAACCGGTAAGCCCTACCTGCCACTGCCAATCTAATGTAACTATGAAATTATTACCAAATGAGGAAAAACTATCTCTTCTGAAATCTCCACAACTGTATCTAACCAATCAAAGAATTATTCATGATGGGAATAGCTACGGTAGTATCAATTTAAAGGACATCACCCTGGTTAAAACACAGCACCATGCTAATTATGACCCAGTTGTTGTCGGGGCAATTCTTGCCTTGATTTCTTTTCCGTTCGGGGAACCTTATTTTTATTATGGAATCGGAGTATTGGTACTTTGTGTAGCGTATTTTGTCTCGAAAAGATTTACCACTTTGGACATTCATGCTCCAGGAAGTGGAAGTATATCCGTAAGGGTTAATTATGTGGACAAAAATACTATTAGGGAATTCATCTACAAAATTGAAACCGAAATGGAACGGGTGAAGAATGGAGAAAAGATGCCAGTTTTATAAAAATATTTTGTGATGAAGAACTTTAAAGATTACCTGGATCATGTTGAAAAAAGAGAAATGGAGATAGAAGCCCAACAGGAGATTCAACACGAAGAAGATGAGCGGCAATGGGTTTTTTATGATAGGGTCATTATTCCTGCTCTTGAAAATATTGCAGAGGAACACGAACATTTTGATTATGAATTTAGAGAAAGATTTTCTAATGACGCAAACCAAACACAAACTTTTGATATCCATATTAATGATGAAGAAGGTTTTCCAAAAGGGAGGTACCTTTTGAAGATTAGGATGGAATTTTACGATAGATACAAGAATCTGAACATAAACCTGAAAAATTTTATTTCTAAAAAGGAAGTTGAAGCTAAAATAGATAACGTCAATCTACAGCCTTCAGACATAGAAGATTGTTTAACTACGCTTTTTATCAAGCTTTTTGAAGAGGATAATAAATAATCATGATATAGGAAATTTCTCTAACCTTTTTTGCCTCTTGAAAAGGATTTCCCTACGCTCCTTTCATTTTCGCAAGAAGTGAATATTAACTAATACCGTTATACAAATGAAAAAACTAGTTTTAGTAGGGGCTGTATTATTTTCTTCCCTGGCTTTTACAGCTGCCTCCACGGCAGTACAATCTGAAGTCTATATCTGTAAAGGCAAAAGCAGCAAAAAATATCACTTCAACCAAAATTGCAGGGGCCTTAGCAACTGCTCCACCGGTGCCTACAAAGTAACCTTAAAAGAAGCTAGAAACCTTGGTCGCACGCTTTGCGGATGGGAGGATTAATGTGTTTTAACCCCAAAATATTTCAGAATCATTAAAACCAATCTTTATGTTCATAGAATACAGTACTTGGGAAACCTTTGAGTATAAACTGAATTCCCTTCATCTCGACCTTAATAATCCCAGAATTAAGTATAGAGACTTGGCCCTCAACCAACCACAAATCATAAAGTTTTTAATTAAAAATGAAAAGGTTTATGAGTTAGCTAAAAAAATCTCTGAAGAAGGCTATTTTGTGGGAGAGGAGCCTATTATTTGTATTGAAAACGGAAAGAAAGTGGTTTTAGAGGGGAACCGAAGAACTGCAGCCTTGAAATTATTACAGGATCCTAAGAAGTACCTGTCAACAGCGAAGTCAAAAGTTCTTTTGCAAAATATTCTCAAAAATAATTTTCCAGTAGATAAGAAGTTGAAGTGCTACATAGCGCCCAATAGGCTTTTAGCTAATCCTCTAATCTATGAAAGACATAATGGAGCCTCCCTTCAAAGATGGAAAACAGGTAATCAATATGCTTTTGTCGCGGAAATGTATTACGAAGATGGCTTATCCATTTCTGACATTAGTGAGGTGTTAAATGAGAAAAGGAGTAACGTGGTAAAACCATTAAAGGCTTACAACCTATTTTATGAAGGCAAAGAAATCCTTGAAAAAGAAAAGGATGTCTATATTGATATATCAGAATTTGATATTACCAACCTGGAAAGGTTTTATAACTATGATCCTGGAAGGAAACTTTTAGGTATAGAATTTTCTAATGATGGTGAGCTCATAATCAATATCCCTCGAGAAGAATTCGAGAAAAGGGTCTTAGCAGTTTTTGAGCTCTTAATTGATGCCGAAAGATTTTCTCGTGATTTTAATAATGAAAGTGATAAGAAGCGCTTTGTAGATCGGCTGAAGGACAATCGGAAGTTTGACTTTAATGTCAAGACCGATAATGGAGAGACAAAAAGTAGAACAACGGATAAAAAAGCTGATCTTGAAAAGGAGAAGAATAAGAAAACAACCAGGAGAAAAAAGCGGTCAAAAAAATCAAAATATCAGACTTGTATAATTCCCAGAGACCAAGAAGTAGTATTTGACCATGAAAAACTAGATTCTTTATTTTCTGAACTTAAAGGTTTATCAATAACAAATGTTTATTCATTTTCACTACTACTTAGGACCTATTTGGAGCAATCATTATATTTTTATCTAAGAGAAAAATCTTTGTTGGACAAAGTTGGTGAGAAAGTAGCTGAAGAAAATGAAAAGAATGGGCTTAAGAAGGTGGAGAGTCTAACACAGCATATTTCCGGGAAATATTCGGTAACGGAGACTATTGCAACAGAACCAATAATGAAAATCTTACGTTTTAATGGATCGAAAGAATATTCTAATACATCTTTAAAGTCAATGCTAGATTATGTGATGAAAAATGTTGTTGTTAATAATTTGGATGTTCAGGAATATAAAAACTTAAAAGATTATGTGGAAAGAATAAAAAGTGGTTTAGATTTGGCTGTTCATAATATTGAAACTATTGTAGACTTTAATCACAACAAAAGGGCCTGGAAACATTTAAGCCCTTTGTTTGAAATAATGAGTGAAGATTTAATTTCTGAATAAATGTACTACTCCCCAATGCGGTACCCAGGGGGCAAGAATAAACTAGCCCCCTTTATAGCCAAAATATGCACTGAAAATGACACCTCCCATTATGTGGAGCCCTACTCGGGTGGGGCGTCCGTAGCATTTTTTCTCCTATTGGAGGGTTATGTGGAGAGGATCACAATAAATGATCGAGACCGTTCGGTCTACGCCTTGTGGCATGCTATACTAAACAAGACAAATAAGCTAATAAAAAGAATTGAGGAAACGGAAGTTACAGTAGAAAACTGGCACAAGCAGCGATTAATCCAGGCAAACAAAAAAAGGGCGGATCTTCTTGATCTTGGCTTTTCAACTTTGTTTATGAACAGAACTAATCGTTCAGGAATTATTACCGGCGGGATCATAGGTGGAGTAGAACAGACCGGTGAATATAAGATTTCTTGCAGGTTCAATAAGGAGGAAATAATTTCCAGGATTAGGAATATAAAAAAGAAACGTAAGTACATTACTTTATACAAAAAGGATGCTCTAAAACTAATACAGAGAATTCAGGAAAGGGAGAGGGAGCCCGCCAGAACATTATTTTATTTTGATCCGCCATATTACCAAAAAGCGGAATCGCTATATATGAATTATTATTTGGCTAAGGATCACCAGGAGGTTGGGCAGGCGATAAAAAATATTCAGGAAATCCCGTGGGTGGTATCTTACGATAACAACCCGGCCATACGTGAGATATACAGGGACTTTCCAGTTAAGGAATTCTCTTTCAAACATTCCGCTTATGAAGTAAGAGAAGGCAAAGAAATTCTGTTTTTTAGCGAGAATTTGAATTATCCAGACCTGGAAAATAGAAATCCTGTAGGGTTTAAAAGAAAGCAAAGAGGAAAGGGAATTGTATATAAAGAAACGGTTTCTCGGGCTAGTTAGTCATGGCACGCTTATTTCATTCCTATAGTTAAAGTTTCTTAACCGGGGAGTACAACTTGGCCATATTTTATATATTTATGTACATTTGCATGACTCAATACTAACGCTAAATTATTAACGATGAAAACGAAGGTGAACTTTTGTAGTAAAAACCCTTCTCACAGCAACAAGAAGGTAAAGTCTTTAAACCTAAAGAGAGTACCTGCAAAAGAAATTGAAAACAATAGGAGCAAAGCCTATTCTTACCTATTTACATAGAATTTATTGAAGCCCTACGATTTAAAATTTTTTCATAGGGAGTATATCCGTGATGGCCTATTAGAAGTTAGGCATATATACAGATTTAAAACTCGGCTAGACCGGGTTTATTTTATTGAAGTTGAGCAATACAAATCTCATATCTATTTTGCCAAGTTCTATTGCAGGATTCATAAAAATCTCCCAAATCGATACAAAATACAGCTAGAGGATGGTGATCCCTTTAGGATCTTCAGCACTTGTATTCAGATAGCAGCTTTGATTCTCGATAAGGATCCAATTGCTTCTTTTGGTTTTATAGGGGAAAATTCAATTGGAGAAGATTCTCAAAATACCAGACGATATAGAATTTACCGTGTACTTTCGGAAAGATATTTCTCTCCTAAGGCCTTTCTTCATGAAAAGGATGATTTTAATAGCACTTACTTTATAATCAATAAGAAAAACAAAGTGGATAAAAAGCTGATAGAGAAGAAATTTAATGAATATTATATAAGGTAAATTGGAAGCCAATAGCCGAGCCAGTAATTTTAAAGTTTCTGGATTGTTGGCGGGTTTTTCAAAATAGTAACCATTAAAAACCAAAGGGTTAGAATACAAGTGTTGTGGGCGGCATAACTTAAAATCCAATGGACAAATGCGTCCGTGCGGGTTCAAGTCCCGCTCCGAGTACTTAAAGCCTTGTTAATCACTTGATTTTCAAGGCTTTTTTGTTTGGTTCAACATTTCTCTAATTTTTTGATAGCAAAAGCTATCATTTCATCAGGTCGCCATCTTAAGAAGCGAAATAATTCTCTGCCTTCCAATATTAATTTTCCTTGGAAGTTATAAAACTAGTATCTAAGATCTTCCTTATTATAATTATCCACATTAACTAAAAATAATCGTTAGCAGGCTTGGGATAGGCGATTATTTGTATTTGTTTTTCAGGGATCATTCCTAAATGTTGGGGATTAGGCAAAAATTGTGGTTAATCTAAACAGGAAGAATTCAATATTTTTTACTCCTCTAAACTGGCTTCTAAAAGCTTTTATTTTTGCATTAAATGATTCTGCAG
>JBAVJE010000002.1:0-27164 GCA_049687615.1 Salinimicrobium sp.
ACGCTGCACAAAACAACCTCCTGGAACCAAATAGGTTAGTGCTTGAAAATGACATTTTTAAGTACCATTACCATCTTAATGCCGCCGAAGCTGAAGCCTTTGTCCAGGGACAAGTCTTTTTAAAGAAATGGGATTTGTATGCTGCTGCCGAAGTTTCTTACTCTCAATATCAGAGAAACGGATTCTTCAAAAATGGCAATTTCCCCGAGAATTCTTTAGGTAAAAGCGATTCCCCTGATTTTCTTGCGCCGGGAATTAAAGCAGGAACGACTTACAAGATTTCAGGGAAACACCTTTTGAATGTAAATCTGGCGGCTTTTTCTGAAGCTCCTACGCTTCGCAACAGCTTTTCCAATACCAGGCAGAATAATAATGCTGTTCAGGGACTGGAAGTTCAAAAAATTCTATCAGGTGATCTTAGTTACATTTTCAGAAGCCGGTGGTTGCGTGGCAGGATTACAGGATTCTACGGAAGTTTTCAGGACGTTTCCGAAATCTCTTTTTTCTATGCCGACGGCCTCTCCGGACTTGGAAGAAACTCAACCACAGCCTTTGTGCAGGAAGTGCTCACAGGTTTGGACAAAAGAAACACCGGAATTGAACTTGGAGTGGAAGCACGGCTTAACAGCACGATTAAACTTAAGGCCGCAGCCTCAGCCGGAGAGTACGTTTATTCCAATAATCCACAGCTTTATCTTACTTCCGACGATTTTTCCGAAGCGAAGCAAATGGGAAAGGCTCATCTAAAGAATTACAGAGTTGCCGGCGGGCCTCAACAGGCTGCGCAGTTGGGTTTTGAGTATCGCGATCCCGACTACTGGTGGTTTTCGGCTACGGCTAATTATTTTGCCAAAGCATTTGTTGATATCGCCCCTCTCATGAGGACTTCCAACTTTTTTACCGATTCTGATGGCCTTCCAATCGTTGATTATGATGCAGTGGCAGCAAAACAATTACTTCAACAGGAGGAGCTTGATGATTATTTTCTGGTCAATCTTGTGGGCGGCAAGTCCTGGAGGATCAAACAAAAATATATTGGACTTTTTGCCAGCCTCAATAATGTACTCGGCGAAAATTACAGGACGGGCGGTTACGAACAATCCCGCAATGCTAATTTTCTCCTGCTTAAGGAAGACAAAAACAGGGAGCAACCGCTGTTCTCTCCCAAGTATTGGTTTGGCCCCGGCACCACCTATTATGCACATCTTTATTTACGATTTTAAGACATGAAAAAAATCACATTTTTGACACTTCTGCTATTTTCCGCCTGTGTTCCCGATGAAGATTTCGACCTTCCTGAGCTGCCGCAAACTTCGGTTTCCCTGGCAACAAACACAGATCTTCACGCGATCCTTGGCGCATTTTACCAAAGCCGTGACGAATTTGTCACTTTTGAGGAGGACTATATTTTTGAGGCTTATGTTATATCCAGCGACGAATCTGGTAATTTTTATAAAGAAATTGTGGTCCAGGACAAGCCCGAAAACCCCACTGCGGGCATCAACATCAGGATCAATCTTAATTCTTATTTTCAGTACTATAACTTCGGAAGAAAGATCTATGTGAACGTCAAAGGCCTGAGTATAGCCGAAGTCAACGGAGTTGCGACTTTGGGCGTAGCCAGTGGCAGGCAGGTCGATAATATTCCGCAGTCAGGGGTGAGTGAGCATCTTATTCGCTCTTCGGAAGTTGTAAAGATCGAAGCCCTGCCGGTTGAGGCGCTGGAGTTCAGCGATCAATTGGAAAACCTGTTTGTTCGGGTAGAGAACGTGCAGTTCTCCAAAATGCTCGTCAATCCTCAGCACCTGTTCACTTTTGCCGGTGAAGCCAATGACGAATATGACGGCGAACGGCTGATGGAGAGTTGTGCCGGGGACTTTCCGTTCATTTTAAGTACCAGCACTTATTCCGATTTTAAAGCATTTAAACTTCCCACAGGTTCGGGCAGCATTGAGGGTGTGCTTACCCGCGATTACTATGACGACTTTTATACCATTTATGTCAATTCCCCTGCCGATATTGATCTGTCAGATTCCGCACGCTGTGATCCTGCAGAATTTGACTGCGGAAAAGCCGAAACTACAGGCTCAAAAATGCTGTTTTTTGAGGACTTTACTTCCGGAAAGAACAACAAACCGGTTGCCGGTAACGGCTGGACAAATTTTGTGCAGGAAGGTTCCAGGCAGTGGGAAGCCTATACTGCGACCGGTGAAAATGCTTCTTTAGGAAGATCGGCTCGAATGAAGCCTGCAGGTTCTGGAGACAGGCGCAGCATCAGCTGGTTGATCACCCCTCAAATCAACTTTGACAGGAATACCGGGGAAGTGCTCAGCTTTAAAACCTCCACCAGCTTTGCCGATGGAAGTCTCCTCGAAGTATTCATCTCTACAAACTGGACCGGAGAAGAAGAAACTATCCTGCAGGCCGAATGGAAAATGCTCTCTTCGGCTTATATAGCGCAAAACAGTGACTTCTTTGGTGACTGGATCACTTCCGGTAATGTTGACCTTTCGTGTGCTACCGGCAAAGGTTATATCGCTTTCAGGTACTCGGGTAGTGACCTGCCTGCTTATGACGGAGTGTACGAACTGGACGAGGTGATAATTTCTGCGGAATAGGTGTCAAAAAAGCCATTTTTGATGCAATTTTAATGCGTCAAAATCAGTTAGGTGCAAAAAGAGTCCATAGCTTTCAAAATCCCGCAGCATTCTGGACTTTTCGACGGGATCTATGAGCCGGATGATTTCCTGATCACTGCCAGTAAATAACTGGATTCTCTTTTATTCGCCTGCCGTGGAATTTTCTAATGCGTCTTCCAGTTTTAGCAGGAAAGCATAATTAAGTGCTCTTTCCTTATATTTTTTGAACCTTCCGGAGGCACCGCCATGACCCGCTTCCATATTAGTATGCAACAATAGCAGATTATCATCGGCCTTGAGATCTCTCAATTTTGCGACCCATTTTGCCGGTTCCCAATACTGGACCTGAGAGTCGAAAAGCCCGGTGGTTACCAGCATATTTGGATACTCCTGCGCTTTCACATTGTCATATGGAGAATATGACAGCATGTATTCATAACTGTCCTTATTTTGTGGGTTCCCCCATTCGTCAAATTCATTGGTGGTAAGGGGAATGGTTTCATCGAGCATAGTAGAAACCACATCCACAAAAGGAACCGCAGCGATCACGCCGTGGAATTTTTCTGGAGCCATATTGACCACCGCACCCATCAGTAAACCTCCGGCGCTACCACCCATGGCATATAGATGATCGGCAGAAGTATAGTTGTTCTTGATAAGGTAGTCTGCCGCATCAATGAAATCATTAAACGTATTGATCTTATTAAACATTTTCCCGTTGTCATACCACTCCCGGCCCATTTCCTGGCCTCCTCTAATATGGGCGATGGCATAAACGAATCCGCGGTCTAACAGGCTCAATCTGTCTGAACCGAACCATGGGTCCATCGAGGAGCCATACGAGCCATAACCGTAGAGCAGGATGGGAGTGTCGGGACCTTTTTTGACACCTTTTTTATACACCAAAGTCACCGGCACTTTTACACTGTCCCGGGCATTGAGAAATATTCTTTCTGTGACATAATCCTCAGGATCGTGGCCACCCACAACTTCTTCGCGCTTTAACACCTTTTTTTCTTTAGTGTCCATGTTATATTCCATTACAGAACTGGGAGTGGTAAGCGAGGAGTATATAAACCGAAGTTTATTGGTGTTGAATTCCGGGTTTTG
The DNA here is from genome assembly GCA_049687615.1 of Salinimicrobium sp. GTDB lineage: Bacteria > Bacteroidota > Bacteroidia > Flavobacteriales > Flavobacteriaceae > Salinimicrobium. The sequence continues at coordinate 3,750 of JBAVJE010000002.1, forward strand.
GTAAGCGTAGGCGACATATGCGGGCTCATCAAATTTCAGATAATGTTCCTTGTTATTTCGCAGATCGATAATTCTCAGGTGAGTAAGGGCGTTGGAGCGTTCACTTACCACCAGGTGATTGTTGAAAAGCTCGACTTGAGCCAGTAGCACATCTTCGCGGTTAGGGATGATCTCTTTCCAATTTTCTTCGGAAGTGGCATTTTCAGAAGTTTCCATTAATCGAAAGTTTTTGGCATCGCGATTTGTTACGATGTAGAACTTATCGTCAAAATGATTAATCTGGTACTCATGCCCTTTTTCCCTGGTCGCAAATTGACGGAATTCTCCCTGCGGCTCATCGGCTTTGAGGATATGGAAATCATTTGAAACCGTACTTTGATTATAGATGATCACATATTCATCTGATTTGGATTTATACACCCCGATATAAAAGGAAGGATCCTTTTCTTCGTACACCATTTCATCTTTTTCCAGGGGTTCGCTTAAAACATGCCTGAAAACTTTTTCGGGCAAGAGCGAGGTTTTGTTTTTAGTGGTATAGAAATAGGTTTTATTATCATTTGCCCAGGCGCCATTTCCCATGGAATTGGGCAATTGGTCTTTTAGATATTCTCCGGTTTCCAGGTTTAAGAAGCGGGTCGTATAGATTCGGCGACTTAAAGTGTCTTCTCCAAAAGCAAGCAACTTATTATCAGGGCTAACCTCAAGTCCTGTTACGGCATAATAATCGTGCCCGTCTGCCAGTTCATTTACGTTCAGCATGATCTCTTCCGCAGCGTCCAGGCTCCCCTTTTTACGCGCATAGATGGGATATTCTTTACCTTCTTCAAACCGGGAATAATACCAGTAACCATTCTTTAAATAAGGAACGGTTTTATCGTCCTGTTTGATCCTGCCCACGATTTCCTCATATAACTCACTCTGCAGTTCTTCGGTATCTTCCAGGACCGTTTTGGTATAGGCATTTTCCTGATTTAGATAATCCAGTACCCGCCGGGTTTGTGAATCTGGCTCTTCGGAAATTTTCTGCTCATCTGTAAGGCGCATCCAGAAATAAGGATCTGTTCGGGTGTCACCATGAATGACCAGGACCGAATCTTTTTGAACTGCATCTGGTGCTTCGGGATAGGCACTCTCTTTTAGGAGCGTTTTTCCTTCGGTTTGAGAATATGCCTGAAAGGCACAAATTAGAATGGTGAAAAGCGAGATTTTAAAATGTTTCATTACCATGGCAAAACTAGATGAGAATTAAACTTAAGACCCTTATTGAATTTAATGCTAAGACCATACGGGTTTAGGTACCCTAAAGTAATGTAAATATTTTATATTTTAAGAATTCCAATAAAGGCAGAAGATTTATTGAATTTTTCCATCTCGTTTTTAATAATCCCGGAATGACTTAAGAAATGATCTAAGGATCAACTGCTATAAGTTATCTTTGCGGCAAAATTGTAAACAGTGCAACGCGAACTCTCTTTTCAGGTCTCTCCCCAATTAGCAGCCAATGCTGAAAAACTTAAACGCTTTGTAGCCACAAAAAGCGGGCTGCCTTTTAACGAGATACGCCATGTGGAGATCCTGAAAAGAAGTATTGATGCCCGTCAAAAAAATGTAAAGGTCAACCTGAAGGTCCTGGTTTTTATTAATGAAGACTACAACGAAACAGAGATAAGTTTACCCGACTACCCGAATGTTTCGAATGCCGAAGAAGTCATTATTATTGGAGCCGGTCCCGCCGGACTTTTCGCTGCTTTGCGTTGTATCGAACTGGGGAAAAAACCCATCGTGCTGGAACGCGGGAAAGATGTGCGGGCGAGGCGCCGCGATCTTAAAAAACTGAATATCGAGCATGTGGTGGATGAAGATTCTAACTACTGTTTCGGTGAAGGTGGCGCGGGAACTTATTCTGACGGAAAACTTTACACCCGCAGCAAGAAAAGAGGAGATGTAAACCGCATTTTAGAACTACTGGTTGGTTTTGGGGCTACAGATCAAATTTTGGTGGAGGCGCATCCTCATATTGGTACAAATAAACTGCCCGCGATCATTCAGGATATCACCAGGACCATCATTGAACGTGGAGGAGAAGTGCTTTTCAATTCCCGCGTGGTCGATATTCTGCTGAAGGATTTCGCGGTCGCGGGAGTACAACTTAAGGATGGCACCAGCATAACCTCTAAAAAGGTCATTTTAGCCACCGGTCATTCCGCAAGGGATATTTTCGAGCTGCTTTACAAAAAGAACATTCATATTGAAGCCAAGCCTTTCGCACTCGGGGTAAGGGTGGAACATCCGCAGGCATTGATCGACAGGATACAATACCATACCGATGACCGTGGTGAATTTTTACCTCCTTCTTCTTATAGTATCGTAAAGCAGGTGAATGGCCGGGGAGTCTATTCTTTTTGTATGTGCCCCGGCGGAATTATCGCGCCCTGTGCTACCGCGCCGGGAGAAATCGTTACCAACGGCTGGTCACCCAGCAAACGGGATCAACCTACTGCGAATTCGGGGATTGTAGTGGAAATAAGACCTTCAGATTTTGGCATTTTTGGAGACTCTCCCCTGGCTGCTTTAAAATTTCAGCAGCAGGTGGAACAGAAAGCCTGGCTGGCTGGCGGAAAAACTCAAACCGCACCGGCACAGCGGCTGGTAGATTTTAGTAATGGAAAGGCTTCAAAAGATCTGCCTGTTTCTTCGTATAAACCCGGAATAACTTCAGTAGAATTGGGCGAAGTGCTGCCTAAATTCGTCTATAAAAGCCTGCAACAGGGCTTTGTCGAGTTTGGGAAAAGCATGAAAGGTTATTTTACCAATGAAGCCGTGGTGCATGCAACCGAATCAAGGACTTCTTCACCCGTGCGAATTCCGCGTGACCCTGCCACTCTGGAACACGTGCAAATAAGCGGACTTTATCCCTGCGGTGAAGGAGCTGGATATGCCGGCGGAATAATTTCCGCAGCAATTGACGGTGAAAAATGTGCCGAAAAAGCCGTTTTGGCGATGGGTTAAAAAGCAAGACCTAACAGGTTTCGAAAACCTGTTAGGTTTGTAGAACTTTAATTGTTATAGGCCACTTTATAAGGAGACCAGATCTCGTACATGGGCTCGCCCTTTGAATTCTTGCCGCTGTGATGCCATTCGCCATTTTTTATCTCATATTGAAACGGAAGTTTCGCGCCCACCCGGCTGTCGTCCCGAGAAAAGAACTCCAGGTTTTCGACATACTGCCCGTCTTTAGCAGAATAAGTGCCCCCGCCGCTTCCAAAGAATTCCCCGGTATCTGAATTGAAGGCCACCCACTGAAATCTGTCGCCCCCCAGGATTTTGATAGTACGGCGGGCGCCGGGAGTACTTCGGCTAATTTCACCATCTCTCTTTCTTCCGGTGATCACCCAATTACCGGAAAGTTCGTTTTTGTTTGAGGAGATGCGCTTCCACGTCATTTGCCGGTCGGGCCTTTTCAGCATAAGCTCGTCTCCCTTTAAACTCAGCTCAAAATCCTTTTTTTGACCCACTATGCTGCTGTCTGTACTGGCAAAGTCATAGGTTTCAGAATATGCATCGGTAACTGTATATTCGCCCCCTTTTACGTTGATAAAGCGATTAGTGGCTTCTTCTTTGGTCCCTTCAGAAAAGTACCCGTCTTTATAAATTCTGATGCTTTCGGTATCTTTTACCGGCTGCCCGTCAACCGTGATAAGTTTCCAGGAACCTTCAAGTTCTTGTGCGCTGAGGCTTCCGAAGAAAATTAAAGCCAGAAGAAATAGCAACTTTGTCATAATCAATAGTTTAGTTGCTTTTAAAGTTAACAAAAAAAAAGAAGACCTCATAGGTTTTTAAAACCTGTGAGGTCTGTTCTAAAGGGGCTTCAAAAAGGTCATTTTTTACTCTTCTTCGCCGTAGGTATCATATTCGGGATAGAGGAAGTTATTATACGGGAACCGGGTAATGTGAATATTCCTCACGGCCTCATAAACCTTCTTCCTGAAGTCTTCCAGGTTTTCCTTGTTCAATGCCGAAATGAATAATACATCATCTCCAAGGCGGTTCATCCAGGTCTTTTCCCATTCGGCCAGTGTATAGTGCATACTGGTCTTCTCGGTCATTAGATCATCTTCTTCTATCTCTTCGGCTTCATAGGCATCGATCTTGTTGAACACCATTATCGTAGGCTTGTCGGCGCTTTTTATCTCATCGAGGATCTGGTTCACCGAAGCTATATGTTCCTCAAAATTAGGATGCGAAATATCTACCACATGCAGCAGCAGGTCGGCCTCCCGAACCTCGTCAAGAGTAGATTTAAAGGATTCGACTAACTGTGTCGGCAGCTTCCGAATGAATCCAACCGTGTCTGTAAGCAAGAAAGGCAGGTTGCGAATAACCACTTTTCGAACCGTAGTATCGAGGGTGGCAAATAGTTTATTTTCAGCAAAGACCTTAGACTTGCTAATCACGTTCATCAAGGTAGATTTCCCTACGTTGGTATAACCTACCAAAGCGACACGCACAAGCTGCCCGCGGTTACCGCGCTGTACCTCCATTTGCTTGTCAATGGTCTCCAGTTTTTTCTTCAGTAAAGCGATCTTGTCGCGTACAATACGACGGTCAGTCTCGATCTCGGTTTCCCCGGGCCCCCGCATCCCGATACCACCACGTTGTCTCTCCAGGTGAGTCCACATTCCGGCAAGCCGCGGAAGTAAATACTGGTATTGCGCCAGCTCCACCTGTGTCCTTGCGTAGCTGGTTTTAGCTCGCTGGGCAAAAATGTCTAAAATGAGGTTTGTTCTGTCGAGTACCTTGCACCCCAAAATCTTTTCTACGTTCTTTTGTTGGGCGGGAGAGAGCTCATCATCAAAGATTACGGTGCCTATTTCGTTTTCCTGTACAAAATTCCGGACCTCCTCCATTTTTCCCGAACCAATAAAAGTCTTGGGGTCGGGGCGATCCAGCTTTTGAGAATATCTCTTTACCACTTCTCCACCGGCGGTAAAGGTGAGAAATTCAAGTTCGTCAAGATATTCTTTCAGTTTATCTTCATCCTGTTCGCGGGTGACTATTCCTACTAAAACAACTTTTTCGTATTCTAAATCGGTCTTTTCTAACATAAATCGGGTTGAGTGTAAGCACAAAGTTACACAAATTGATGCTCTTCAAAAGAGGTAAAATTCTGAAGCTTTAGCCAATTTATACCATTGCTTAATCTAAGCTAAGCCTCTAAAAACTGAAATTGAAGGCTGCTCCAAAGACTTCCCTTATCTGGAAGGCTCCTATGGTATTGTCATCATAAATGGCCTGGAAGATCAAATTGGCAGTAAGCAATTTATTGATACCCATTTCAAGGTTCATGAGGTAATCAATGTCAACATTTCCGGGATTTTCAAGATAATTGGAATAGAGGCTCAGGGTATTTTCCATAGTAACGTTTTCCATGATCCCCACCTTAGCGTAGCCATTTATCGAAGCACCCAGTTCATATCTCATAGATTTTCCTGCATCTACTCCATAATAGGCCCCGTCCTGGTATCCCGGTACAGAAGTAAATGTGTCATCTACAAAAATAAACCTGGAGGTGGCAGGCGCGAAATTGACCAGGAGGTCGTCATTCTTCTTCCACATCATTCCGGGACCAAATTGGAGGTAGGCCGGAGAAAGAAAATGCGTGGTTTCGGTTCGGTATTTTTCTCCGGTAATTTGATCTTCCCCATACACATAACCTTTGGTGAATTGCGTGCGGAAATTCGTGAAAAATGAATAGTACCAATTGGAATCATCCAGCTCCCAACCTGCAATAGAATTGAGTTCAAGCCGGTCACTGGTCTTGCGGGCATATTCATCACCTTTTAACTGAGTCATCCCGTAATTGGCAAGCACTTTATTGTCCCAGCTAAAGTGGTCTTTTCGATAATTAAGCTGGTAATCCAGGCTTAGGTTTCCGGCAATGCTGGAAGTTCCGCCGCCGCTCCATTCTTTATTGAATGCAGACTGGTTAAAAAGCAGTTGAAGTTTACCTTCATTTCTCCACCCATCGGGAATCGTATCCTTATTTTCTTCCTGGGCGTTTGCGGTTAATGTCAATAATACTAAAAGGGAAAGTAGAAATTTCTTCATAATTTATTTTTTATAAAGGGGTACAGAGGAGCAGGCTTCTCCATACATGATACTCTTTGCTACAGGTTGAAGTTTATTGATAAGCTGAATATACGCATTTTGGGGAACAGGTTTTCTCGAACAGCCCTTAATGATTACCGGCAGGTCTTTAAATTCTGAAACATCCAGTTTTTCAATTACCTGAGTAAAAAGGATTGTATCCAGCATTTCCAGATCGCCCACGACCACTTGTTTGGCAATAGGAGAAAGGTAAGTGCTCAACAGCATATAAGCCCACCCGGGGATGATGGCATCTGAAGAGCAGCTGAGGGCGACATAGCAATCTTTATATTGCGTCCAGTCATGAGCTTTCGCGCTCGCCCTAAAATCTTTCTCTCTAAGTACAATTCCTTCCAGCAACCAGTCTTTAATGTCAAAAATCACACGTTCGCCGGCAGGATAGAAATCCTCCAGGTTAATTGTTTCCAGTTTGCTGTTGGCGACTCTGTTGACTATTTCTGTAGACATGGCTCTAAAATAATATACCTTCCAAAAATGCTTTTTTTAAAGCATTCCCAGTTCCAGTTTCGCTTCCTCGCTCATAAGGTCCTGGGTCCACGGCGGATCAAAAGTGATCTCTACCTCGCAGTCTTTTACCTCATCCAGAGATTTAATTCGTTCTTCAACTTCCATGGGAAGGGATTCAGCTACAGGGCAGTTTGGGGTCGTAAGGGTCATAAGGATCTTCACCTCATCATCTGTACTCACCATCACGTCGTATATTAGCCCCAGTTCGTATATATCAACCGGTATTTCGGGATCGTAGATCGTCTTTAAAGTAGTCACGATTTTTTCTCCCAATACTTTGGAATTTTTTGCGTGTTCCATATTAGTTCAATTGTGTTTGATATGCCAACGCATACATTTTAAGCTGTTTGATCATACTCACCAGTCCATTGGCACGGGTTGGAGATAAATGCTCCTTCAGGCCTATCTCATCAATGAATTTAGTATCTGCCTCAATAATATCTTTTGGATGCTGGTTAGAGAAAACCCTTACCAAAATGGCAATAATACCTTTAGTGATGATCGCATCGCTATCTGCGGTAAAAACCAGTTTATCACCTTCCAGTTCAGCATGAACCCACACCTTGCTTTGGCAGCCTTTAATAAGATTTTCGTCAGTTTTGTACTGCTCCTCGATGAGCGGAAGTGATTTTCCCAGCTCGATCATATGTTCGTAACGTTGCATCCAGTCATCGAAAAGTTCGAATTCCTCTACAACTTCTTCCTGTATTTCTTTAATTGTACTCACAGTTTCTATTTTTTTCTTCGGAAGAAATACCTTCCAAAAATGTCATTTTTAAGACAACATGTTTTTTGCCCTTTTAACGGCCGCAACAAAAGCATCTATTTCTTCTTTAGTGTTGTAGAATGCAAAAGAAGCCCTAACCGTTCCAGGGATTTTATAGTAGTCCATCACCGGTTGAGCGCAATGATGACCGGTTCTTACGGCAATTCCCAGCTTATCAATAATAGCGCCTATGTCATATGGATGAATTTCTCCAATATTAAAGGAGATTACCGCAGTTTTTTCTTCGAAAGTACCGTAGATCTTGAGATCTTCTATTTCCAGAAGTTTTTCTGTAGCATATTCGAGTAATTCCTGCTCGTAGGCGGCAATGTTTTCAAACCCGATGTTATTCATATAATCCAGCGCAGCGCCAAAGGCAATTCCGCCCGAGATATTTGGTGTTCCAGCCTCGAATTTGTGTGGCAGTTCGGCATAGGTGGTCTTTTCAAAAGTAACCGTTGCTATCATTTCACCGCCACCCTGGTAAGGTGGAAGTTTATTGAGCCATTCTTCCTTCCCATAGAGCATGCCTACACCGGTAGGCCCGCACATTTTGTGAGCCGAAACCACGTAAAAATCCACATCCAGCGCCTGTACATCGGCTTTAATATGTGGCGAGGCCTGTGCGCCGTCAACAAGTACGGCAGCTCCAACCGAATGTGCTTTGTTAATAATATGTTTTATAGGATTCACGGTTCCAAGCGCATTGGAAACGTGATTCACAAACACCAATTTTGTTTTTTCAGAAACAAGAGCCTCAAAATCTTCCATTTTGAGGGTTCCGTTCTCCTTCATTGGGATAACCCTAAGTTGGGCGCCGGTGCGTTCGCAAAGCATTTGCCAGGGCACAATATTGGAATGATGCTCCAGGGCCGAAACAATGATCTCATCTCCTTTTTTCAGCAAGGCAGAAAATCCGCTTGCCACCAGGTTGATGGCGTGCGTAGTACCCGAGGTAAAAATAATTTCGTGGGCCTTTTCAGCATTAAAATGCTTCTGAATTTTTATCCTGGCCTGTTCGTAAGCGTCTGTCGCCTCCTGTGAAAGTGTATGCACTCCACGGTGAATATTGGCGTTGTAGCGTGAGTAATAGTCAACAATAGTATCGATTACCTGCTGTGGCGTCTGCGAGGTGGCCGCGTTGTCAAGGTACACCAGCGGGTAGCCGTTCACCTTCCGGGAAAGAATGGGAAAATCCTTCCGGATAAATTCAACATCAAAATTCACTTTTTCGGCAGCAACTTTCATTCGAGGCTTATTTTTACAGGCTGTATCCTACGTTTACACCCAGTTTTTCGGCAATAATCTTATTGATTCGAGTTTTGAGCTCAGGAATTTTTACGCTTTCCAGCACGTTATTTGCAAAAGCGTACATCAGCAGTGCCTGGGCTTCCTTCTTCGGAATTCCGCGGGAGCGAAGATAGAACAGCGATTCGTCATCTAACTGGCCAATCGTACAGCCGTGACTACATTTTACATCATCTGCAAAAATCTCGAGTTGAGGTTTTGAATTGATGGTCGCCTTGTCATCGAGCAGGATATTGTTGTTAGCCTGAAAAGCGTTGGTTTTTTGCGCGATCTTATCCACGATGATCTTTCCGTTAAAAACCCCTGTGGATTTATCGGCATAGACTCCTTTATAATCCTGGTGGCTCTCGCAGTTGGGCTGTGTATGGTGCACTAAGGTGTTATGATCTACGTGTTGCTTACCTTCAGTTACTGTAACTCCTTTTAAGGTAGAATCTATATGCTCGCCTCTTTGATAAAAGTTGAGGTTGTTGCGCGTAAGCTCTCCTCCAAATGAAAATGTATGAACAGATGCTACACTTTCCTGCTTTTGGTCGATAAAGGTGTTGTCGATTAAAGAGGCTGTGGGAGCATCATTCTGAATTTTATAATAATCAACGATTGCCCGTTTTTCGGCAAAAATCTCTGTAACCGAATTCGTTAGTACAGGGTGATCTGTAAGGCTTTGATGCCTTTCAATAATCTGCACGTGAGAATTTTCGCCTACTACGATGAGGTTGCGAGGCTGCACCAAAAGAGCAGATTCATTTCCTGTCGAAAAGTTGATGATCTGTATGGGCTTGTCGGCCATCGTATTCTTTGGAATATTGATGTAAGCTCCTTCTCTTGAAAAAGCGGTATTCAGAGAAGTGAGGCTTTCTTTGGGCGCGATTTTATTGAAATAGTTTTCGATGACCGGCTTATACTTTGAACTGTTCATAGCCGAAGACATTAAACAGGCGTCTATCTTTTCGTGCGTTGTCGCCGAAAGATGTGAAGAATAGATCCCGTCAACAAACACGATTTTATAGGTGTCTATATCGTCGATAAAATATTTCTCGACATCGCGATAATCTATGGTGTCCTCTTTCTTCGGAAAAACGGTATAGTCATGCTTGAGTAACTTGTTAAGGGAAGTATACTTCCAGGCTTCCTGTTTCTTTGTAGGAAAACCGGTTTGCTCAAACTCCTTGATTGCACGGCTTCTAATGTCGTGAATCTCAGAATGCATGTCCACATTCTCTTCAAAAGCCAGAAAAGAGGATAATAATTTATCTTTTAATTCCATTGTTCAGTTTTGTTTCTTCCCCAAAAAGGGGAAAATTAAGCGGCGTCTTACTGTGCGCCTACTTCTTCCTTGATCCAGTCGTAACCTTTTTCTTCAAGCTCGTAGGCCAGTTCTTTGGTTCCTGATTTTACGATCTTTCCGTCCAGCATCACGTGAACAAAATCTGGAATGATATAATCCAGCAGCCTCTGGTAGTGCGTGATCACCAGGGTTGCATTTTCAGGAGTTTTAAGCTTGTTCACCCCATTGGCAACGATACGCAGCGCGTCAATATCAAGACCTGAATCTGTCTCATCAAGGATGGCCAGTTTTGGTTCCAGCATCGCCATTTGAAAAATCTCATTTCTTTTCTTTTCCCCTCCCGAAAATCCTTCGTTCAAAGATCTTGAAAGGAATTTGCGGTCTATCTCCAATAGTTCAGATTTCTCCCTGATTTTCTTCAGCATGTCCTTGGCCGGCATATCTTCAAGGCCTTTTGCTTTCCTGTTCGCATTGATCACGGTTCTCATAAAATTGGTCACGGTAACTCCCGGGATCTCCACAGGATACTGGAACGAAAGGAAAATTCCCTTATGCGCTCTTTCTTCGGGGGCAAAGTCACTAAGCTCTTCACCTTCAAAAATGATCTCTCCGCGGGTAACTTCATATTCTTCCTTTCCGGCGATCACCGAGGATAGAGTACTTTTTCCTGAACCGTTAGGGCCCATTATAGCGTGAACTTCTCCCGGATTAATCACCAGGTCAATCCCTTTCAAAATTTTGAGATCTTCAACTTTGGCGTGTAAATTTTTGATCTTAAGCATTACTTTCTTTTTATGTGCCGATTTTTCAATCTTGCTCTTCGTTATTATATAGTGCAGCCCCATTTACGGTGTCTGCTTCAGGTTGGGAAACCTCCAGGATCTCCCTTATTTGTACGATTTCTTCCCAGCCTTCTCCGAGATTTTTTACGATTTTAGCTCTCACCGTGACGGGAATCATGTCAAAATTATCCCTTTTAAGTGGTGCTACGCTGTCTACCAGTTTTCTGGAAACCGAATCCAGCTCTACTCCATAGATGAAGTCCTTTCCTTTCAAAACTGCCGCATCGGCAAGATAGATGAAGTCACCGGTGATCGTCGTCAGGCTGTCAGTTACTGTTTCAACTTTTTCGCTTTTTACAGTCTCATCGCGGGTATCGTCTCCACAAGCGTAAAGACTTAACAAAACAATTATAACAGCGAATAATTTTTTTTCCATTTGTTTATCCTACAGATCCTTCAAGGGAAATTTCCAATAGTTTTTGTGCCTCTACGGCAAATTCCATAGGAAGTTTGTTTAAAACTTCCTTGCTAAATCCATTCACAATGAGGGCGATAGCTTTTTCGGTATCTATACCGCGCTGGTTACAGTAAAATATCTGGTCTTCCCCAATCTTACTGGTTGTGGCCTCATGCTCAACTTTCGCAGATTTATTTTTGGCTTCGATGTATGGGAAAGTATGCGCGCCACAATTGTTCCCCATCAATAGAGAGTCACATTGTGAAAAGTTTCTCGCGTTTTCTGCCCTGCTGTTGATCTGTACCAAGCCGCGGTAACTGTTCTGGCTTTGTCCTGCCGAAATACCTTTGGAAATAATGGTACTCCTGGTGTTTTTACCAAGGTGGATCATTTTTGTTCCTGTATCTGCCTGTTGAAAAGCGTTGGTCACGGCAATAGAGTAGAACTCTCCGACTGAATTATCTCCTTTCAATATACAGGAAGGATATTTCCAGGTCACGGCCGACCCTGTTTCTACCTGTGTCCAGCTAATCTTGGCGTTCTTTTCGCAAAGCCCTCTTTTGGTTACGAAGTTGAAAACCCCGCCTTTTCCATTCTTATCTCCCGGGTACCAGTTTTGTACTGTGGAATATTTTATTTCGGCGTCATCAAGCGCGATCAATTCTACTACCGCCGCGTGAAGCTGGTTCTCATCTCTTTGCGGTGCGGTGCAGCCCTCAAGATAGCTTACATAACTGCCCTCATCGGCAATTACCAAAGTTCTCTCGAACTGTCCTGTTCCCGCCTGGTTAATTCTGAAATAAGTGGAAAGTTCCATCGGGCATCTTACTCCCTTCGGAATATAACAGAAGGAACCATCACTAAATACCGCGGAATTTAAAGCAGCGTAAAAATTATCTTTTTGAGGCACTACTGTTCCCAGGTATTTCTTTACCAATTCGGGATGTTCTTTAATAGCTTCAGAAATTGAACAGAAGATAATGCCTTTTTCAGCTAAAGTCTTTTTAAAAGTGGTGGTTACCGAAACCGAGTCCATCACCACATCAACCGCCACACCGGCAAGCTTTTTTTGCTCGTCAAGCGAGATCCCCAACCTTTTGAAAGTGTCCAGCAGTTCAGGATCGACCTCATCAAGGCTATCATACTTCGGCTTTTTGTTAGGAGCGGAATAATAAGAAATGCTCTGGAAATCGGGTTTCTTGTAGTGAACATTGGCCCAATCGGGTTCAATCATTTCCTGCCAGGCACGAAAAGCCTCGAGTCTCCAGTTGGTCATCCACTCGGGCTCATTCTTTTTCAGGGAGATTGCCCTTACGATATCTTCGTTAAGCCCAACAGGCAAAGTGTCAGATTCGATATCGGTATAGAATCCATACTTATACTCTTTATTGTCGAGCTCTTTTTTTAAATCATCTTCGGTATATGCCATCTTCTTTTGTGTTCAATGTTTAAGGTTTGAAGTTCAAGGTTTGGACCTGAACCTGGAACCTTTTAAATCGCTTTTTTGCAGGTTGTTCGTTAGCGAGCTTATCTGCTTACTTAGCGTCATCAATGTATCATACGTGTCATCAAATTCTTTTTGAGAGATGTATTTCCTGTCGAGTATCCTGTAAAACCGAGATCTAGCCTCTCCACGAGATGCTTTCGACACCGAAAGAAACTCTCCGAACTCCTCGTTCCCTCCTCTCTCAAAACCTTCGGTGATGTTGTCCATAATCGAGCCAGAACTGCCGTTGATTTGGTTGTAAAGTTTATAGTCCTTTCCTAAGTTCGTAGGTTCGTGAATATCAAAGACCAACTGACAGATTTCTCTCGATTTCTGCCAAATCTCCAGGTCTTCAAAACTTTCTACTGTACTCATAACCTTGAACTTTAGAGAGAAAAGGACTCTCCACATCCGCAGGTGCGCTGCGCGTTGGGATTATTGAAAACAAAACCTTTACCGTTTAGTCCTCCTGAATATTCGAGAATGGTTCCCGCCAGGTACAAAACACTTTTCTTGTCAACTACGATCTTGACGTCATTGTCTTCAAACAATCTATCGCCTTCGGCCTGGGATTTATCGAACTTGAGTTCATACGAAAGTCCGGAACATCCACCACTCTTCACACCCACCCGCACAAAATCCTGCATCGCGTCATATCCATCCTCTTGCATGAGTGTGGTGATGCGTTTTTTGGCGGTTTCACTTACCTTTATCATATCTTATAAAGATTAATTCTAAATTGCATGCAAATATAATACAAACTATATGTTTAGCCATAGTAAATAGCATCATAAAAAGGTATGTTACTATCGAAAACAGCTATTTTTAGGAATGGTTCAAAAACCTTTCCAAAATGCCCTAAAAATTTGATTTACAGAAACCTCATGAAATTTTGTCATTTTTTGAAAACCTCAGCAGTTTTTCATCTCTGGGATTTTCACAGGATACTTCTTATTTTGAGTTAATAAGCATTAATTTTGCCATCTTAAACCTTCAGTAACATGTTTGAAAACAGTAATGATAGCAGGACCAGCCTTTCAGATCTTGGGGAGTTTGGTTTGATAGACCACCTTACCAGGAATTTTAAAATCACCCGGGAGACAACCATAAAGGGTGTTGGCGATGATGCCGCGGTAATTGATTTTAAAGATAAAAAGGCTGTTGTCACTACAGATATGCTTGTGGAAGGCGTACATTTCGATCTTTCCTATATGCCGTTAAAACACCTGGGATATAAGGCTGTGATGGTCAATCTTTCAGATCTTTTTGCCATGAATGCAGTGCCGCAGCAAATCACGGTATCCTTTGCGGTTTCCAATAGATTTCCTGTTGAAGCGCTGGACGAATTGTACAGCGGGATCGAACTTGCAGCCAAACTCTACAAGGTTGATGTAGTAGGAGGCGATACCTGCTCCTCCACTTCGGGGCTAATTATTAGCATCACTGCCCTGGGCGCGGCAGATGAAAAAGACATTGTTTACAGGAGCGGAGCACAGAATAATGATTTGTTAGTGGTCACCGGCGATCTTGGAGCGGCTTATATGGGTTTACAGGTGCTCGAGCGTGAAAAAGAAGTCTTCAAGGTGAATCCACGCGCACAACCAGATCTAGATCGCTATACTTATCTCGTAGAAAGACAGCTAAAACCCGAGGCACGACAGGATATTCCGCCACTTTTGAAAGCTTTGGAAGTAAAGCCTACCTCTATGATCGACATTAGTGATGGGCTTTCTTCGGAAATTATTCACCTGTGTAAAAATTCCAAAAAGGGAGTTTACCTGTACGAGGAAAAGATTCCGCTTGACCCCGCGGTTATTAGTGTTTGCGAAGAATTCCAACTAGACAGCACGACCATCGCCCTAAGCGGAGGTGAAGATTATGAACTGCTTTTTACCATAGCGCAGGATGATTTTGAAAAAATTAAAGCCAACCCTAATTTTACTGTGATAGGCCATATGGCCGAAGAAAAAGAAGGTATGCACCTGGTCACCAGAGCTAATCAAAAGATTCCATTGATCGCCCGCGGCTGGAATGCCATGAGTGATCACGATAAGGATTAGGAGGCATTGAGCACTTTTCGGGCATTACGCCGCTGGTGGACTTTGGCCAAAAAGTCATTGGTCTCTCTGAATCTAGGCGTGAGTTTTTCCATCAGCCCGTTAGCCGAGTCGGTCATTTCTTCCCGGCAGCGGCAGCATTTATACTCCCTGATGTGATTAGTGATGTTTTTCGAAACCCGCAGATCGTGCCCCAAAATCCTGCAGATCGTTTTGTTGAAGTGGTTGCGTATTTCCATAACTCTTTTAAGAGGGTGAATGCCTAAAACTAAGACATTTATATAGAAATATCGTCAAAGAGCATTATTTTTTCGATGAAATACACAAATTTCTAAATTCTTCTTCACTTTCCAGGTAGCTCAAATGCCCTCCCGGGAGCACAAAAAATCTGGATTTGCAGTCTTTTGCTATCTGCTCAATCCAGGAGACTTCAATAATGGGATCCTCTTTTCCCGCCACGATTACCTTTGTATTATTAAAGTTTATTAGTACATCTGTTCTGTCTTTTCGAACTTTCATTCCTTTAAGAGCAGCGGTGATGCCCGCGGTTTTAAAATTGTAGGCCTTTTCCTTCAGTTGTTGTACTTCAGGCACAAATTTTTTGTCATTTTCGGGAGTTAGTAAATTTGAGATGGCCATGTCGATGTAAGTTTTTTTATTCCTTTTCACCACCTCTATAGACCGCTCTCTTACATCTTTTTTCTCTTCGGAATCCTCCTTAGGATGGGAGTTGAGCAGCATAACATCTTTTACTTTTTCCGGGTATTTTTCGAGAAAGGCGAGCAGGACGTAGCCTCCCATGGAATGACCTATAAAATCGCATTTTTGGAGCTCCAGCTTTTCCAGGACCGCGTTCACGGCTTCGGCCATCACCTCCATGTGGTGTACTTCTTCAATGCAACCCGACTGACCATGTCCCGGAAGATCAATGCTTACCACTTGCCCGTAGTTAGAAAATTCGGGAATAAAAGGCTCCCAGATTTCCCTGGATTCCAGAAAACCGTGTAGCAGTACTACCGCTTCCCCACTGCCGGCGGTGCTGTAATGTATTGGGGTGTCTTTAAACTTAACTTGCATTGGTAAAAGGTTTAAAAAAGAAGTCCCAAAAATGGCATTTCTGAAGCTTATTCAGGAAAGCACTTTTGGGACAACTCTAAAATGAAATAAAATATTATGAGTTCATAATGTCTTCGATCTCATCTGCTTCAATGGGAATATTGCGCATCAGGTTAAAAGGTTCTCCTTTTTCCTGAACGACCACATCGTCTTCAAGGCGAATTCCGAAGCCTTCATCAGGAATATAGATCCCCGGTTCAACGGTGAAAACCATATTGGCCTTCATTGGTTCATATAGTAAGCCGTAATCGTGGGTATCCAGCCCAATATTATGAGAAGTCCCGTGCATGAAATATTTTTTATAAGCCGGCCAGTCAGGATTTTCATTCTGCACATCGGCTTTGTCCAGCAAGCCAAGGCCAAGCAATTCTGAAGTCATTAGTTTACCTACTTCTACATGGTAATCTTTCCAAATGGTACCTGGAACGAGCATTTTTGTGGCATCATTCTTCACCCTGTTCACCGCGTTATAAACGTCTTTTTGTCGTTTGGTGAATTTTCCGGAAACCGGAATTGTTCTTGAGAGGTCGCTGGCATAATTAGCATATTCGGCACCGGTGTCAAGCAGGATCAATTCTCCTTCTTTACATTGCTTGTTGTTCTCGATGTAGTGCAGTACACAGGCACTTTTTCCGCTGGCGATGATTGGCGTGTAGGCGAAGCCGCGAGAACGGTTCCTAATCATCTCGTGGTAATATTCTGCTTCGATCTCATATTCCCAAACTCCCGGTTTAACGAATTTCAAGGCTCTGCGGAAAGCTTTCTCTGTAATGTCACAGGCTTTTTGCATCAGGTCCAGCTCAATAGGATCTTTCACTGCTCTGAGGCGTTGTAAGATTGGGTTGCTTTTCGCTACCTGGTGTGCCGGGAAATTCCTTTTGCACCATTTGATGAACCTGGCTTCCCGGGTTTCAGTCTCTACATTTGCCCGGTAGTGCTCGTTGGTGTTGAAGTAAACGGTTTCGCATTGCGTCATCACCTCGAAGAATATCTTTTCAAAATCCTTAAGCCAGAACACATTTTTGATACCTGAAACATCAAATGCTTTTTCTTGGGTAAGTTTTGCGCCTTCCCAAACTGCAATGTGCTCATTGGTTTCGGTCAAAAAGAGCATTTCGCGGTGCTTTTCATCGGGCGCATCGGGAAAAAGCACAAGAATGCTTTTCTCCTGGTCAACCCCGCTGAGGTAAAACAGGTCGCGCGCCTGTTCAAAAGGTATGGTACTGTCTGCTCCAATGGGATAGATATCGTTGGAGTTAAAAACCGCCAGGCTCTTAGGTTTCATTTGAGCCGTAAAGTTTTTGCGGTTTTTTATGAATAAATTTCTGTCAATTTGGTCATATTTCATCGGTAGTAATTTTCGATTCCCTCAAAATTAAGAGATTTATGAGCAATAGGCTTGTTTAGAGCAAAAAACTTTGTGGTACTAGGGGTTTTTCCTAATTTCAGGCGCATATAATCAGAAACATGAAAAAATTATTCCTCCTCCCGCTCCTTGCGCTTGCTTTTAATGCGCAGGAGATCTTCGCACAACAGCCTGCATCCTCCGGCCAGGCTTTAGAAAAAGCATTTCAGCAAAAAGTGCAGCTGAATCAAAATTCTGAAGTGAAAAATATTCCCCTGCAAAATATAGGGCCAACTATTATGAGCGGCCGGGTTGTTGATTTTGCGGTAAATCCCGAAAATCCAACCGAATTTTATGTAGCCTACGCCACCGGCGGTCTTTGGTATACCAATAATAACGGAACTTCTTTTAAGCCGGTGCTCGATACGGCTCCCACCTTGAACATTGGAGACGTGGCAGTAGACTGGAAGAATGGAACGATTTGGGTGGGAACCGGTGAAGTCAACGCTTCCCGCTCTACCTATGCGGGCATTGGACTTTTAAAATCTAAAGATCAAGGCGAAAGCTGGGAATTCATGGGTCTCCCCAATTCTCATCACATAAGCCGTATATTAATTAATCCTGCTAATGGAGATGAAGTCGTGGTTGGGGTAACGGGACATCTTTACTCTAAAAACACCGAACGTGGGGTATATAAGACCACCGACGGCGGGAAGAGCTGGAACAAAACTTTGTTCATCAATGAGCAAACGGGAATTATTGATATTTCACAGGTGCCGGGCAACTACAATATCATGTATGCCGCTGCCTGGGATAAAGACCGTAAAGCCTGGAATTTTAGGGAAGCCGGTCCCGGCAGTGCCATCTATAAAAGTACCGATGCCGGTAGTAGCTGGAAGAAGATTTCTACTCCCGAATCGGGTTTTCCTATTGGAGAAGGTGTTGGGCGTATAGGGCTTGCGGCTTTTGATGAGAATACGGTTTACGCAATTGTGGATAACCAGAACCACCGGCCAAAAGAAAAAGAAAAAGAGCAAAAGCAAGGGCTTCAAAAAGGGGATTTTCAGGAGATGTCTGCTTCAGAATTTCAGAAACTTTCAGAAGAAGAGTTGGAGCAATTCCTTAGGGATAATGATTTTCCGAAGAAATACACCGCTAAGGGCGTAAAAGAAATGGTGAAGGAAAACAGAGCCCAGCCTGCCGATCTTTCCCTTTATTTAGAAGACGCAAATTCTGACCTTTTTGACACTCCTGTGATTGGAGCGCAGGTATATAAAAGTACAAACGGCGGAAAGACCTGGAATAAAACCCATGACGAATATTTGGATGATCTTTACTATAGCTATGGCTATTACTTCGGAATGGTGCATGTTGATCCCAACAATCCTGATGCGATCTATATTTATGGTGTGCCCATCCTGAAGTCTAAAGACGGCGGAAAGAGTTTTACCTCCATTGTTGGCCCAAACGTACATTCAGATCACCATGCGCTCTGGATTGACCCGAATATGCCGGGCCATTTGATCGACGGGAACGATGGTGGCGTGAACATTACTTACGATGACGGTGAGAACTGGATCCTTAACAACAATCCTTCGGTAGGGCAGTTCTATTCTGTTAATGTCGACAATGAAAAACCATTTAACGTCTATGGGGGCTTGCAGGATAACGGCGTGTGGGTTGGGCCGCATCTTAATGAGGAGAATTCTTCCTGGCAGGCCAACGGCGATTACAGCTTCAAACGTATAATGGGTGGTGACGGAATGCAAGTGGAAATCGACAATAGAAATTCGGATATTGTCTATACCGGTTTTCAATTTGGAACCTATTTCAGGATCAATCGGGAATCAGGGGAGCGCGAATTTATCCAGCCAAAACATGAGCTGGGGGAGCGGCCTTATCGTTTTAACTGGCAAACTCCAATCTTGCTTTCGCCACATAACCAGGACATTCTTTACATGGGCGCAAACAAACTAATGCGAAGTATGGACCAGGGAAGAAACTGGACAGCTATTTCTGAAGATCTTACCGGTGGCGGAAAGGAAGGTAATGTGCCTTATGGAACCCTGACAAGTATTAGTGAATCACCGTTCCATTTTGGCCTAATTTATACCGGAAGTGATGACGGTTTTGTCAAACTTACCAAAGACGGTGGCGGCAGCTGGACTAATATTGGTGAAAACCTGCCGCAGGACCTATGGGTGTCGCGGGTCATTGCTTCGGAACATGAAAAAGACCGGGTTTATCTTAGCCTTAATGGTTATCGTTGGGATGATTTTACGCCTTATGTATATGTTTCTGAAGATTTAGGTGCAACCTGGAACAACATCGCAGGAGATCTGCCTTTGGGTGCGGTAAATGTGATTAGGGAAGATCCAAACAATGAGAACGTACTGTATTTGGGCACCGATAACGGGCTGTACGTTTCCATGGACCGGGGGAAGGACTGGCAATCATTTAGTGGCGGAATGCCCAACGTGCCGGTACACGATCTTAGGCTTCAAAAAGAGGAAAAACAGCTGGTAGTTGGAACCCATGGGCGTTCGATCTATAGGGCAGATGTCACCCCTGTTTCAGAAATGCGTAAATCAGACCTTGATAAGAAAGTTTGGTTGGCACCATTGGCTAGTGTGAATTTTTCTCCAAGATGGGGCAACAGCTACAGCAAATGGATGGATCCATACATGCCAAAAACAGAATTTGTTTTTTATGCTTCTGAAGAAGGTAAAGCTAAAATTAATGTTAAAAATAAAGAGGGTATAATCGTTAGTGAATTTGAGGCAAATGCCGAAAAAGGCTTTAATCAGGTTGATTATGGCCTCACGATCTCTGAAAAAGCAGCTAAGAAATTAGCTAAGGATGCCAAAGTCGAAAAGAATTCGAATACCGGAAAATACTATATTTCGAAAGGGGAATATGAGGTTGAGGTAGAGCTGAATGGCTCAACAGCGACCCGGAAACTGGAGATCGAATAATGAATTAAATGCCATTTTCAGGGGCTTTACAGGAGGTGAGCAGGTTTTTGAAAAAGTGTTGCTGCAAGAGCTTTGAAAATAACTTCTGGAAATGGCATTTCATTTTGAATTCGAAGAGTACCCTTTCTTTAGGAAGTGTAGTGTTCAAACGTTTTCGAAGGTTCTTTAAATAGATTCTAAATAAGTAGTTAATAAGGAATAATTATTTGTTTGTGAGTTGAAAGGACGTATTTTTGTGTTAAATCTTCATTAAAATATATTAACCAATGGGTGGATTCCTCAAATCTTCCATAGCAAGAAAGCTTGTTATGGCCTTATCAGGACTTTTTGTTGTCTTGTTTTTATTTCAACATTTCTTAATCAATTTCACTTCAGTTTTTGGACCCGAGACTTTTAACGAGATTTCTCATTTCATGGGGACCAATTTCATTGTTCAGTTTCTTATACAGCCAATTTTAATTCTCGGAATCATTGTGCATTTCGTGATGGGAATTGTACTGGAGGCTAAAAATAGAAGCGCGAGACCAATAGGCTATGAGAAATTTCATGGAAATGCGAATTCTTCCTGGATGTCCAGGAATATGATCTACACAGGACTCGTAGTCCTGGCTTTTTTAGCACTTCACTTTTATGACTTTTGGTTTCCGGAAATTTATCACAAGTATATTGTGGTGAATCCCGAAGATCCAATGAGATATTATCCTGAACTTTTGGCAAAATTTACAGACCCCATTAGAACAGGGCTTTATGTGATTTCTTTTATCTTCCTTAGCCTTCACCTGCTACACGGCTTTTCTTCCTCATTTCAAACCGTGGGATGGCATAAAAAGTTCTATAAAGGAATGAGAGGTGCTACTGTTGCCTTTTCGATCATTATTCCGTTAGGCTTCATCTTTATTGCCCTCTTTCATTATTTTAATCAACTTTAATAGGTAAGGATTATGTCAGTTTTAGAATCGAAAATACCAAAAGGTCCACTTGAAGATAAGTGGACCAATCATAAGAACAATATCAACCTGGTCAACCCGGCCAACAAACGTAATATAGATATTATTGTAGTGGGAACGGGACTGGCCGGAGGTAGTGCTGCGGCTACTCTTGCAGAACTGGGTTATAACGTAAAGACTTTTTGCTACCAGGATTCTCCCCGACGTGCACACTCTATTGCAGCACAGGGAGGGATCAATGCTTCCAAGAATTATCAGGGAGACGGAGATTCAGATTACCGTCTTTTCTACGATACCGTAAAAGGAGGTGACTACCGGGCTAGAGAATCAAACGTATACCGCCTTGCCGAGGTTTCCGGAAATATCATTGACCAGTGCGTTGCACAGGGCGTTCCTTTCGCACGCGATTACGGTGGGCAGCTTGACAACCGCTCTTTTGGTGGGGTGCTTGTTTCCCGAACCTTTTATGCCAAAGGGCAGACCGGGCAACAGTTGCTTTTAGGTGCTTATTCTGCCATGAACAGGCAGATAAACCGTGGAAAGATCAAATCTTACACCCGACACGAAATGTTGGATGTGGTGCTCGTAGACGGTAAAGCCCGCGGGATCATTGCCCGTAACCTTGTTACCGGGGAAATTGAAAGACATAGTGGCCATGCCGTGGTGATCGCTTCTGGAGGATATGGGAATGTATTCTATCTTTCTACCAACGCGATGGGTAGTAATGCTACCGCAGCCTGGAAAGTACATAAAAAGGGAGCATTTTTCGCTAACCCGTGTTTCACACAAATTCACCCAACCTGTATTCCTGTTTCAGGAGATCACCAGTCAAAACTTACGTTGATGTCGGAATCTCTTCGGAATGATGGTCGAATCTGGGTTCCTAAGAAACTCGAAGATGCGCAAGCTATTCGTGAAGGAAGATTAAAGCCTACAGAACTTGCTGAAGAGGATCGCGATTATTACCTCGAAAGAAGATATCCTGCCTTTGGTAACCTCGTGCCTCGTGATGTGGCTTCAAGAGCTGCCAAAGAACGTTGTGACGCAGGTCACGGAGTGAACAAAACAGGAGAAGCTGTTTTCCTTGATTTCGGAAGTGCTTTTATGCGCTATGGAAAAGAAGCGGTTTCAACTCAAAAAATAAAAAATGCTACCGAAGCCCAGATTAAAGAACTGGGGCAAAAAGTAGTGGAATCAAAATACGGAAACCTCTTCCAGATGTATGAAAAGATCGTGGACGAGAACCCATATGAGACTCCAATGAAAATCTATCCGGCGGTACACTATACAATGGGTGGACTTTGGGTAGACTATAACCTTCAAACTACTATTCCGGGATTGTATGCTGCGGGAGAAGCCAACTTCTCTGACCATGGAGCGAATCGTTTAGGAGCTTCTGCGTTAATGCAGGGTCTTGCCGATGGTTACTTCGTATTGCCATACACGATGGGAGATTATCTTGCTGCCGATATTCGTACCGGCCCCATTCCAACTGACAGCCCCGAATTTGAGGAAACTGAAAGACAAGTGAGGGAGCAACTGGAGAAACTGATGAATACCAAAGGAACCAAGTCAGTTGACCATTTCCACAAACTTCTTGGAAAGATTATGTGGAACAAAGCAGGAATGTCTAGAAATGCTAAAGATCTTCAGGAAGCCATTGTGGAGATCCAACAATTGAGAGAGCAGTTCTGGAAAGAAGTGCGTATTCCGGGAGTCATTGACGGTATGAACCCAGAGCTTGAAAAAGCTGCAAGGGTAGCCGATTATCTTGAACTGGCTGAACTTTTTGCTAAAGATGCTTTACATAGGGAAGAGTCCTGTGGAGGTCACTTTAGAGAGGAATATCAAACCGAAGAAGGGGAAGCCCTTCGGGATGACGAGAACTTTATGTATGTGGCCGCCTGGGAATACACCGGTGATCCTGGAAAAGAAGTCCTACATAAGGAAGATCTGGATTATGAATTTATAGAAGTTAAAACAAGAAGCTATAAATAGAAATTAGTTCCAAGTTAATAGTTAATGGGAAATGGAGGGGATAAAATCTTTTGAAGATTTGAACTGCTGGAAAGCAGCAAGAAAATTAAGAATAGAGATTTCCGATCTGATTAAGCAATTTCCCGACTATGAAAAATTTGAATTAGTTTCACAAATGCGACGCGCCTCGCGATCTGTTACTCATAACATAGCAGAAGGATATGGAAGGTTCC
>JBAVJE010000003.1:0-4031 GCA_049687615.1 Salinimicrobium sp.
ATTTCTCAAATCCTCACGCTTGTTTTCGCAATGCTCATTATAGGCTACCATCAAACTGCAGAAAAAAAAATTACTTCAGAGCATAAAAAAGAAAAGGCGCAGCAGGAACGAATTCTACCCGTCAGAAATCCGGTCCTGGGTTAAGTAACAGAGCGGAAGACGGTAAAAAACAAGTCTGGGAAAGATTGGAATAGGTAACTACATCTATTATCCCGATAACAGGAATTATACTGTTTTGGAATAGCCAAACTCAGAAAATAAGTCCTACAGCCACCTGGCGGCCAAATTGGCAAATTTAGAGAGGAATCCTCAGAGAGGTATAAGACTTAACCAAGCAAGGGGAGAACATCTAATTGCTTCCAATAACTATTTAAGGTAATTGCCAGCTTTCTGACCATGGTCATAAAAAAAAGACAGCCAGGTCCGTAATTTTGACCCATAACTGATTATTAAAGCAAATGTTTTCAAAAGCCTGTGAATACGCCATTAGGGCAACAATATTTATAGCCTCTGAATCTGAAAAAGGTAGGAGAGCCAGCCTCAAAGGTATTGCACGAGAAATAGATTCCCCCGAAGCTTTTACTGCTAAGACACTTCAAAAACTTAGCCGAAGTGGTATCGTGACCTCAACCAAAGGGGCTCACGGCGGCTTTAACATCGCACCTGAAAGAACTTCTAAAATCAAGGTATCTGAAATTGTAATTGCTATTGATGGAGATACCGTTTATACACGATGTAGTATCGGACTACACTCCTGCTCTGAAGATCACCCCTGCCCCTTCCATTCAAAATTTAAACCCGTGCGGCAGGAATTACAAGAAATAATAGAAAATACAAGTCTTAGCGATCTTACCTCCGGTTTAGTTTCCGGAGAGACATTTTTAAAAGTATAACCCTTAAAAAAAGCTTTTTTGGAAACCCTTACAGTTAAGTCACAAAAAGCCCTTCAGGAAAAGGTACTGCAATTAAAAAAACAGAAGAACGCTGTAATTTTGGCGCATTATTATCAGGAACCTGAAATCCAGGAAGTCGCCGATTTTATTGGTGACAGTCTGGAACTGGCAAAAAAAGCGGCACAAACTACCGCCGACAAAATTGTTTTTGCAGGAGTTCATTTTATGGCCGAAACGGCCAAAATACTTAACCCCTCAAAAAAGGTACTTTTGCCTGATCTTAATGCCGGTTGTTCCCTGGCCGATAGCTGTCCTCCCCAAGCCTTCCGGGAACTAAAGGCAAAATATCCAGATCATGTTGTAGTCACCTACATCAATTGCTCAGCCGAATTAAAAACACTTAGCGACATCGTATGCACTTCTTCGAATGCCGAGAAGGTCATTAATTCAATTCCGAAGGAACAGCCAATCATCTTCGCTCCCGATAAAAACCTGGGCAGGTATCTCATGGATAAAACCGGTCGGGAAATGCTTCTTTGGGACGGTGCCTGTGTTGTTCATGAAGCTTTTTCCCTGGACAAGCTGCTGGAGCTCTACAAGAAGCATCCTTCAGCAATAATTATTGCTCATCCTGAATCTGAAGCGCATGTCCTCAAAGTGGCAAATTATATTGGCTCAACCTCGGGTATGCTCAATTACGTAAAGAACAGCGAACATGACACCTTCATTGTCGCTACAGAGGCAGGAATCCTGCACCAAATGAGCAAAGATGTTCCTGATAAAACCCTTATTCCCGCGCCGGCAAAAGATGATAATACTTGTGCCTGCAGTGAGTGCGCCTATATGAAGATGAATACCCTGCAAAAATTGCATGACTGTCTCATGAATGAAACTCCAGAGGTCAGGCTTGAGCAGGAGCTTATGGAAAAAGCCCTGAAACCTATTGAAAGAATGCTTGAAATCTCATAAAATGAAAACTGATGTATTGGTTATAGGATCTGGGGTTGCCGGAATAAGTTTTGCTCTTAAGCTGGCTAAAGCCCGGCCCGACCAGGAGATCATTGTCCTTACAAAATCTAATAACGATGCCTGCAATACCAGCCACGCTCAAGGCGGAATGGCAGTAGTACTCGACCGCGTAAGCGATAGTTTTGAACAGCATGTACAGGACACTATTAGAGCCGGAAAAGGTCTTAGTGATCCCGAAGTAGTAAAAATGGTCGTCTCTCAGGCTCCCAAAAGGTTTGAGGAGCTTCTGGAATGGGGAACGATGTTCGACTCTAACGGCAATGGGAAATTTGCACTGGGTCTGGAAGGAGGACATTCGCAAAGGCGAATTGTGCACCATCGTGACCTTACGGGAAAAGAGCTGGAAAGCAAGCTGCTCAAAAGAGCTGCCTCTATGAAAAATATCAGTTTCTATGATCACTTTTTTGTAATCGATCTCCTCATGGAGGAGTCAGGATTAGAAAAAAGCTGTGTTGGGGTCTCTGCTCTGGACAAAAAAAATAATCGGGAGGTAACTCTCCATTCCAAAATCACATTTCTGGCAAGTGGTGGAAGCGGCATGGTTTTCCAAAACACTACCAATCCTTCTGTAGCAACCGGTGACGGAGTTGCTATGGCCAACCGGGCAGGTGCCGAAATCAGCAATATGAATTTCGTACAATTCCATCCCACTGCTCTTTTTGAAGAGGATAAAAACCCATTATTCCTTATATCTGAAGCAGTACGCGGCTTTGGCGCTTATGTGGTCAACGCAAAAGGAAACCGCTTCCTGTTCAAGAAAGACATGAGGGGAGAATTAGCCACGCGCGACATTGTTTCTGAAGCTATCGTGAACGAACTGAATGAATCTGGAGATAAATCTGTATTTCTGGATTGTCGCCACCTCAATTTTGAAACATTTCAAAATGAATTTCCTACCATAGTTGACTATTGCCATAATTTAGGAATCAACTTAAGATCAGATCTTATTCCTATTGTACCGGCTTCTCATTACCAATGTGGCGGGATTAATGTTGATATGCAGGCGAAAACCTCGCTAAAAAATTTATATGCTTCCGGAGAATGTGCCCACACAGGGCTACACGGTGCCAACCGTTTAGCTTCAAATTCCCTGTTGGAAGCCCTGGTGTATTCCCACCAGGCTTATCTTTCGGTGGTGGAAGAGTTAGACAGCATTCCGGAACCACAGTTGCAACAGCACAATGAAGTACTTAAATGCGAGCAGGAAGCCGATGATGACATTATCCAAAGCCTGCAGCTGCGTCTCAAAGAAATCATGACCTATGGTTTGATCTATGTCCCTGGAAAACGGCATAAAAAGGAGGCGTTGGAGCAATTACTCGAGTTAAAAGAAATGCTGGATTATTATCCGGCTTTCAACACAGGAACGGTAGCCTTTTATGAGCTGCGAAATATGGTAGAAACAGCAATACTTATACTGGAACATGCCTTAGTTTACTGTGCCAAAAGAAACCAAAGTTTGCAGGCTTAAAAAATAAAAGAGATTCAAAAAATGCCTTTTTTGAACCTCTTTTATTTTAGTTGAACAGCCTGGTTATTCGTTATAATATTTCCTGATGTGGTTCTTGTAATAGAAGAACCTTCCCAGCCCGATCAAAAGAATCACGGGTGCCACAATAAGCAAAAAAATTCCGAGAGTCTTCAAATTTTCCAGCATTTCCACCTTCAAAATAGCAATCCCGGAACTAAGCAAAACAATGAAGGAACGAAAATAGGCCAGTAATGTGCGTTCATTAGCCAATTTCGTACGGTCAATAGCGAGCCAGTCTCTGGTAATAAGTTCCTTGTTTTCCATTATAATTATTCATCCTGCATGACAGTCCAGGCCTTAAAACCACCTTTAAGGTCTATAATATTTGTAAATCCTTCATCCACCAATTGAACTGAAGCTTTTGCACTGCGATTTCCACTGCGGCAATAGATGTAAACGGGTTTCTCCTTATCGAGTTTTGAAAACTGCTTCAGAAAATCGTCGCTTAAAAAATTAATATTTTTTGCCCCTTCAATATGCCCTTCCCGGTATTCTTTAGGAGTTCGAATATCGATGAATTGTACATCTTCTTTCTGAATTTCCTGCTTAAATTTTTCAGGCCCAATTACCTTAATTTC
>JBAVJE010000004.1:0-4877 GCA_049687615.1 Salinimicrobium sp.
GCTTTTGTCGCAGTTTTTTATCTTAGGGGCTTAAATAATCCCCCTAAAGATGAAGTTCCTGAATAAAAGCATTTTACTGATTATTTGTTTTCTTATTGCGTCTCCTGTACTGGCACAAACAGAGGCCGAATATGATGTTGCTGCAAATTATAATAAAAAGGAAGTGGATATAAGGATGCGGGACGGCTTAAAGCTCCACACCACAATTTATTCTCCAAAAGATACTTCCCAAGAATATCCTATTCTCATGAGCCGCACACCTTACAGTTCTCGGCCATATGGCGAGGACCAGTTAAGGTCTAAGATTGGTCCAAACGAATACCTGATGAAGCAGGGAAACATTATCGTCTATCAGGACGTGCGAGGGCGATGGATGAGTGAGGGAGTTTACGACAACATGAGGGCCTTCATTCCCAATAAAAAAGGTAAAAAACAGGTTGATGAGGCGAGTGACACCTATGACACAATTGACTGGCTCGTTAAAAATGTAAAAAATAACAATGGTCGGGTCGGGATCTGGGGTATTTCCTATCCGGGATTCTATTCTACCTATTCGCTGCTGGATTCGCATCCTGCGCTAAAAGCTGTTTCCCCACAGGCTTCGATCTCAGATTTTTTCTTTGACGACTTTCACCATAACGGAGCTTATTTGCTAAGCTACTGGAATGTGACCCCGCTGTTTGGTCATGAGAAGAACAAACCTACAGATGAAGCATGGTACAGCTTTCCGGAGGTGGGAACAAAAGATCAATACCAATTCTTTTTGGACGCGGGACCATTGAGTAATCTCGACAAGTATTATAAGGAAGACAATGTTTTTTGGAACCAGCTTAAGGAGCATCCAAACTATGATGAGTTTTGGCAGAAACGCGGAATTCTTCAGCATTTAAAAGACATCAAACCTGCGGTAATGATCGTAGGTGGCCTTTTTGATGCCGAAGACCTTTACGGGCCGTTTAATATCTATGAGACCATAGAAGAGGCAAGTAATAATTACAATATTCTTGTCATGGGGCCATGGAGCCATGGAGATTGGGCGAGGACAAAAAAGAGACAGGCAATAGGTAATGTGTACTTTGGGGATAATATTTCCAGGGATTACCAGAAAAACGTAGAAACCGTCTTTTTCAATCATTTCTTAAAGGAAAAAGGAGATGTTTCCAGTATTCTTCCGGAAGCTTATATGTTTGATACCGGTCTTATGCAATGGAAGTCTTATGAAACCTGGCCTCCAAAAGCCACTGTGAAGAAGTCCTTTTATCTTTCAGATGATCAGGAATTAGGGCAGCAATCAATAGATGGTGCTGAAGAGTTTGTAAGTGATCCAAAAAAACCCGTACCATATTCAGAAGATATTAAAATTGTTTTTACACCTCGTAAATACATGACCGATGATCAACGTTTTGCGGCGAGACGACCGGATGTTCTGGTGTATGAGACTGAAGTTCTTGATGAAGATGTCACTATGGTCGGAGATATACTGGCGAAACTGCAGGTGGCTACTACTGGAACCGCTGCTGACTGGGTGGTTAAAGTGATTGATGTTTTTCCTCCAGATGCCGAAGATTTTGAAGAAACACAGGATTACCTGAAAATGAGCAACTACCATATGATGGTGCGAAGCGAGGTGATGCGCGGCAGGTTTAGGAACAGCTTTACAAAACCGGAACCCTTTGTGCCGAACAAAAAAACGGAAGTTGATATCCAACTGCAGGACGTTCACCATACCTTCAAAAAAGGGCATAAGATGCAGGTCCAGGTTCAGAGTACCTGGTTCCCTTTAATAGATATAAATCCGCAAACTTATGTGGATAACATCTTCGAAGCAAAAGAGGAGGATTTTCAGAAACAAACCCATAAGGTCTTCCACGATTCTAAGATCATTTTTTCGGTTCTCCAATAGTTGAAAAATCTTGAAAACTCTGTTCACGCAGCTTTCGAGGTGCGTGTTTTTTTATTATTTTCGGCGGACAAATTGAAAAAGATATCCATCTTGGAAAATTCTGACCTATCCGGAAAGCCAGAGGTGCTCACCTTGACGAATTCGCGCAATACGGAACTGAAGATCCTGAATTTTGGCGCAACTATTTTGAGCCTGAAATTTCAACAAAAAACAGAAACCATTAATGTGGTTGTGGGGCCTGAGAACCCTGAAGATTATTTGACAGATGTCTACCACAAATAAGGGAAATTCTTCGGCTCTTCGGTTGGTAGATATGCAGGTCGTATTTCAAACGGTAGTTTTAAGATCGACGGTAAAACATTTCCGATATATAATAAAGACGGTGTACATCTTCACGGTGGAAAATCCGGGTTTTCCTATAAATTCTGGACTGTAGAAGAAATTTGTGGAGGTAATGATCCTTCGGTTTTGCTAAGCTATTTCAGTAAAGACGGGGAAGAGGGATATCCCGGGAATCTCAAAGTTCATGTGAGATATACCCTTTTTGATGATGATAAAATCCAGATTGATTATTCTGCAGAAACCGATAAGGAGACTATCGTGAACCTCACTAACCACACCTATTTTAACCTGGCTGGGCGTGGCGACGTAAGGGAGCATAAACTTCAAATCAAGGCCGATAAAATCCTGGAGACAGACAAAAGGCTTGTTCCGATCGGAAAATTTCTTAAAGTGGAAAACACCATATATGATTTTCGGGAACCTAAAGCTGTTGCTGAGATTCCCCTCGATTCTGTTTTTAGTTTATCTGAAGGAGATGAAGAGAAAATCATTTTAAAGAGCCCCGAAAGTGGTATATCTTTAAGAGTTTTTACTTCACAACCGGCTGTCGTGGTTTATGTACCAGAAGATCTGCCGCAGGATTGGCCGTACAGTACCAAAATATCAAAACAACGGCAAGCGATATGTCTTGAAACTCAAAATTTTCCCGATTCCCCGCATCACTCAGTTTTTCCTTCAGCCAGGCTTAAACCCGGCGAAAAATATAGGAATAGTACCATTTGGGAGTTCGAATCGGGTGGAAATTTTAGGTAAATACGCTCCAGTTGTTTTCGGATAAAATCTTATTTTAAACGAAATTTTCGGAACCTTAAATTACGCTTTTCACAAGAGCCTCGGGAGAAAATCAACGGGGTGAAAATAAAATTGAACTATGGATTTCTCATTACTCGATCAAATCGTATTTGCCTGTTACGCCTTATTGATCATCGGGATTGGTCTTTGGGTATCACGTGGAACGGGAAAATCTTCTGAAGACTATTTTCTTGCCAGCAAATCACTACCCTGGTGGGCGATAGGAACTTCCCTTATCGCCGCTAATATTTCTGCCGAACAATTTATTGGGATGTCAGGATCGGGCTTTGCCATTGGTCTTGCCATCGCATCTTATGAGTGGATGGCTGCCATTACACTTATAATTGTCGGGAAATACTTTTTGCCCATTTTTATTGAAAAAGGGCTCTATACCATTCCTGAATTTATTGAAGTGCGTTACGGGAAAAACCTCAAAACCATCCTGGCGGTTTTCTGGATAGCACTGTTCATCTTCGTTAACCTAACCTCTGTACTTTATCTTGGTGCCACGGCCATTGACACTATTATAGGCACAGGTGACGGTTCTGTATTTCTTTACGCTATAATAGGCCTGGCCATGTTTGCGGCGGCCTATTCCCTTTACGGAGGTCTTGCGGCGGTGGCCTGGACAGACGTTGTACAGGTCGTGCTGTTGATTGTGGGAGGTTTGATTACTACTTACATAGGGCTTTCTCATGTTTCAGGGAATGGAAATGTAATCGATGGTATAGTAACCGTTTATGAGCAAGTACCCGAAAAATTCTCTATGATCCTTGAAAAAGGAGAGATCATTACCCCGGGAGGAAAAGATGCATGGTGGGATCTTCCCGGTCTGGCAGTTCTTCTTGGCGGAATGTGGGTGGCCAACCTATACTATTGGGGCTTTAACCAGTACATTATTCAAAGAACACTGGCGGCAAAAAGCCTCAGGGAATCTCAAAAGGGTATTATCCTGGCAGGTTTTCTAAAACTTGTGATTCCTTTGATCGTGGTAATCCCCGGAATCATTGCTTATGTGATGAATACCGGCCCGGGTGGGGCTTTTTCTGAAGAATTCACAGATCCCTCTTTTATTGCTGAAGGCGGAAGGATTATCAACGATAATGCTTTTCCATGGTTGATAAGGGAGTTTGTACCCGTTGGGTTAAAAGGCCTGGTTCTGGCTGCTCTTGCCGCCGCGATTGTTTCCTCAATTGCTTCAATGCTCAACTCTACGGCAACCATTTTTACTATGGATATATATAAACCCTATATCCAAAAGCAGGCTTCAGAAAAAAATCTGGTAAAAGTGGGTCGAATTTCTGCTTCTCTCGCGCTTGTTATCGCAGTAATCCTTGCCCCTCAATTGAGGAATTTAGGACAGGTATTCCAGTATATACAAGAGTATACCGGCGTGGTGAGTCCGGGGATCCTGGCCGTATTTATGCTGGGACTATTCTGGAGAAAAACCACAAACCGTGCGGCTATATGGGGTGTTTTAGCTTCTATACCAATTGCCCTTTACTTTAAAGTGGGACCGAATGGATGGATTGACAGCCCACTGTTTCCAGAGCTGCCATTCATGCATCAAATGTTCCTCACCTGGATTCTTACCATGTTGGTAATGGTGGTGATAAGCCTCATTGAAACGAAAGGAGCAAACCATCCAAAATCTATTGTAATTACCAAAAAGCTGTTCAAAACAGGACCTGCTTTCAATATTGGAGCTTTTGCCATTCTTTTGATCGTAGCCATGCTTTATGCGATCTTCTGGTAAAAAATCTATTATTGCAAAACAAAAAGACCGGTGGAAATACCGGTCTTTTTTTGTATCAAAATTTCTGAAGCTGAAGAAAAAAGG
>JBAVJE010000005.1:0-6340 GCA_049687615.1 Salinimicrobium sp.
GAAAAACACAAAAACTAATGTTGTACCTATGTTGTACCCAAGCAAAAACAGAAAGGCTTCCGATTTCTCGGAGGCCTTGTCTTTACTGGTATGGTCCTTTTGGTTTCATTTCTTAATATTATTTAATTTGATATAGAACCAGAAAGGAGAATAGGAATCGAAGGTATTCTGAAGCTTTGAGAGCTTAATTTAATCAAGCATGATGGAAAGGGGTTTCCCGGTGGCACCATTGGGAAACTGGATACCTAACAAAGTGGATATTGTTGGAGCAATATCTACGATTTCAGAACGTTGGGTCGTGTGGCCGTGCCTAATCCCTGTGCCATAGAAAATTAAAGGCACATGGGTGTCATAATTGTACACGCTTCCGTGGGTAGAACCGGTGCGGAAGGGAGAGCCTATTACCCCGGGATCAAGAACAAATATTACATCACCACTTCTCTTGTGATGGAAACCCTGCTGAATGGCAGAGGCTAGTCCACTGGTAAACTGGGTTTGCTCCAGCTGACTACGTGTGAAAACCTTACTGACCCTATCCTGCTTCAACAGGAAATTAGCAATGCGTTGTTCCACGTGCGCTCGGGTTAGGCCTGCACTCCTTATGGCCTCATAATCCAAGTAAACCGGGCCAAAGACAATTTCGATCAGATCTTCCCGCTGAAACTCCTCTTTCAGGAACTCCTCCAGTTTAGTGGAAATTACAGAATTATCTATATATCCGGCAGATATCTTCACCGAGTCCAGATAAGAGGGTACATCCCCGGCTCCATGATCTGCAGTCAGGAAGATGGTATAGTTCCCTTCCCCTACACTTTCATTAAGCGACCTCAGCAATCTGGCGATATTCCGGTCAAGTCGCAGATAGGTATCCTGAACTTCCTTGGAATTCACTCCGAAAATATGCCCCACTTTATCGGTGCTGGAGAAACTGAGTGTGAGAACATCCGTGTAGTCATCCTTCCCCAGCTCCTCAGCTTCAATTGCTGCCAGGGCGAAATCCAGGGTGAGATCATTTCCGTAGGGGGTATTGACGATCAGGTCAAAACCCTTATTTCCCTCCTTCAGCTCTCTTAGATTATAAGGAAAGCTGGCATTGGGTTTTCCTTTGAAACCTCCTTCGAAGTTGTTCAGATCATCGCCACTTTCTGTATAAGTGGAAATGTCATGCAGGGTATTCCATGTTTTAAAGTAGGATTCCGCAACACCCGAATTATTGAAATCCTGCACCCATTGCGGCAGTTCCTCCAGATAGAACGTACTGCTGATCCATTTGCCTACATTTCCCCCTTCGAACCAGTAAGCGGCATTAGCAGTATGACCTGCCGGCAGAATTGCGCCCCTATCTTTGAGAGATATGCCTATGGTCTTGCCCCGGAACTGGGTGTGTAGTCGGTTCTCGTCAGCAAAGCTGGTGACCTTCATCCGGTGAGGTGACATCTGACCGGCCGTGGAGGTGGTCCCGACGGACAACACCGAGGGGTCTTCAGCACAGTAAACAATTTTCCCTCCAATTGGATCGTACCAGATATTATCTATGATCCCGTGATTTGCAGGTCCGGTGCCGGTGAATACAGATGCGTGTCCGGGCCCTGTTACGGTAGGGGCATAATTAAAATGATTGTTTTGAAAGTTAAAACCATTATTCACCAGCTCTTTAAAACCCTCTTCACCATACTGGTCCCAAAAACGCGTCAGGTAGTCATATCGCATTTGGTCCACAACGATCCCTACCACTAGTTTTGGTTTTTCATTGGGAAGGACCTGAGCCTGTAGCGGAATGGTAAAGCAGAACCAGAAGAGGAATACTAAAAAATGTCTCATGAGTATAATAGTTGTTATTCTTTAAAAAATAATGTCGAAGGATAACGAAATATTCTCCGGGGATCCAACAGGATCAATTCCTGTTGGAAAATATTCCGGCCCGCAGCTCTGTTCCTACCACCTCTCCGGGAAGGATCTTCAACCACTCCCCTCTTGCAATTGCGCCCTCAGGATCGCCGGTACCGGGGGAGGTCCATGGCTCCAGGGCCACAGTGTAACAGTCGCCCCACCAGGGGAAATCCTGGGTGGAGTACCGCTCCTGCCACTGCCATAAACATCTAAAAAGATCTCCCTGCCAGTGCAGCTCGAAGCCAATATTACGTTCCCGGTTGAAGATCCGATAATAGGCTTCTTTTGGATATCCCTC
This sequence comes from Salinimicrobium sp., assembly GCA_049687615.1. Taxonomy (GTDB): domain Bacteria; phylum Bacteroidota; class Bacteroidia; order Flavobacteriales; family Flavobacteriaceae; genus Salinimicrobium. Next base: position 2,189 of record JBAVJE010000005.1, read on the forward strand.
TAAATAGCAGAGTTCGCTGTAAGCCTTCGCATGCGCATCGGGAATTTTACTGCCATCCACAGCCTGTCCTTCCAGATCCTCCCCCTGCGGCCAGGAAAATTCCTTCCCCGGGGCAAAGCGTCGCGGATGGGGCATTCCGGGATCTGCCGTAAAGGTTTGGGCATTGGTCTCGATCTCTGCTCCCTCCTTCAAAAAAGGCAAACCAAAAGCAATGTGGTGTCCCCACATAATGTCAAGGGCAGTCCCTCCGAGATTGCTCAGGTTTTCCGAGATGATCAGGGTGGGTTCTTCCTTTTTTAGGCTAAAGATCTTCTCAAGTCGAAGGGGCATCCGCAACAGATCTATACTGACCTTTAACTGTACCTCTTCGGGGGTATCTTTAAGGATCGAATACTTCCAGGGTACCAGGGCTACTTCCCCATGCTGTCCCAGGACACTGCCCCGGTAATTGAAGACCGGGCTGTTAGGCAGGGCCTCTTGCCAGCCACCATAGTAGTATTCTTCAAACTGTCCACGGGGATTCGGCAGCTGACTTTTTTCCAGCTGAGGGTTACGTATACCTTTGGGCAGCCTGAGCAAAGGATCGAGATCCGCAGGCTTATACCTGAATTCAAATATATCACTCCCGCGATCGACCAGGATGCCGATACGGAGAAAGCGGTTCTCGAGGAAGACGACCTTCATTCCTTTATAGGTCCAGTCGTCATTGATACTGCAGGCGTTTTCCTTGGTGGTGTCCATTGTTCTCTATTAAATTATTCCTCGCGCCTGCTTCCGGCAATTTCGATTCCCAATCCTCCGTCAATCCTGATGGCTTGTCCGGTCATGAAAGCTGCTTTCCCACTAGCTACAAAGGCGATCAGCTCCGCAACCTCCTCTGGTTGGCCCACCCTCTTTAGCAGGTGCATCTCTTCACATTCTTCAAATACTTTCTGAGGATCGGGAGATTCGGAAAGGGCATTGCGTAGCAGCGGGGTATCTATGGTACCGGGACAAATGGCCACTGAACGGATCTGCGGGCTGTAATCCACAGCTATGCTTCTTGTGAGTCCCAGCAATGCAGTCTTGGCGGTAGTATACGCAGCAACGCTCTTTTGGGTAATAAAGGCCTGTACACTGGAAACATTGATGATCACTCCTTTTCCGTTTCTTTGCATGGAAGGAATGACTTCTTTAGCACAAAGGAAATAACTTTTGAGGTTGATGTTCATCAATCGGTCCCAGGCTTCCTCTGAAGTCTCCGTAATGCTGCCATAAAGCTGAATTCCCGCGTTGTTGACCAGCAGGTCGATCTCTCCGAAATGATGGATCGCCTCGGCCATGGCATTGCTGACTTCCTCAGCCTTGGAAACATCGCAGCGCACGTACCGGGAGCTGCTCAGCTCCTGCTCCAAAGCCTTTCCCGCGGCCTGATCAATGTCGAGGAAACTGACAGCAAACCCTTCCCGGCAAAGGATCCTGCAGCAGGCGGCTCCCACCCCCTTGGCCCCGCCGGTAACCACGGCATGTTTTTTCCTTTCCATGTTATTGTTTTTGATATTTCACAAACTTCTGTTCCTGCTGTCCGAGCCCCTCTATACTCAGCCTGACCACATTCTCCGGTTTGAGATACTGGGGAGGTTTCATTCCCAGTCCCACTCCAGGAGGAGTACCGGTGGTGATGATGTCGCCGGCTTCCAGTTTCATAAACTGGGAAATGTAATGCACCAGGAAGGCGGGTTTGAAGATCATAGTTCCTGAATTCCCGTTCTGCATCTGCTCCCCGTCCACCCATAGCTGCATCTTCAGGTCATTGAAATCAGCAATTTCTTCCGGGGTGACCATCCAGGGTCCCGCGGGACTGAAGCCGGGGCAGGATTTTCCTTTTACCCATTGTCCTCCGCGTTCTACCTGGAATTCTCTTTCGGAAATATCGTTCATGATAAAGTATCCTCCAATGGCCTCCGCGGCCTCGGCTTCGCTTTCGAGGTAGAGTACGTCCCTTTTCAGGACAAAAGCCAGCTCGACTTCCCAGTCGGTCTTGCTGCTCCCCTTGGGAATGGAAACCTCGTCATAGGGACCGCTGAGGGTATTGGTCGCCTTCATGAAAAGAATGGGTTCCTTGGGTGGTTCCATTCCGGACTCGGCGGCGTGGTCAGAAAAGTTGAGGCCGATACAAAGGATCATGTTTGGTCGTGCCACACAACTGCTCCATCGCTCATGGTCCGGAACCTGCGGAAGCTTATTCTTCCCGGCCTCCACTACTTCTGCAAGTTTTTCCAGACCCTTCCCAAGGAAGAATTCCCGGTTCCAGTCCTCGAAGTAAGCGGAGCAGTCGTAGCGAATCCCATCCAGGAGAACACCCGGCTTTTCATTGCCCCGACTTCCAAATCTTATAAGTTTCATATCAGTAGTTTTTATATTCTAAATTGAAAATAACTTATTAACTATTCTCAGGTATTCAGTCCAATAAATCCTCCGTCGATAGGATAAATACTGCCCGTAATAAATGCCGCTTCATCACTGCACAGGTACAACACCAGTTTCGCGATCTCTTCCGGCTTGGCCATCCGGCCAATAGGCTGGGTTTTGGCAAGTTTATCGAACATCTCCTGTTCCCTTCCCGGGTAGTTTTTTGCTAGGAAACCATCCACAAAGGGGGTGTGAACCCTGCCGGGGGCGATGCCGTTACAGCGAATATTATCATTGATATAGTCTCGGGCCACCGAGAGGGTCATGGTGGAAACGGCCCCCTTGCTCATCGAATAGGCAAAACGGTCCGGTAATCCTACGATAGCAGCCACCGAGCTCATATTGATGATACTGCCTCCGCCGGTGGATTTCATATAGGGCAATGCCACGTGCAGACAGTTATAAACGCCTTTTACGTTGATGCGGAAGATGCGGTCAAAATCTTCCTCCGAGGTCGTCTCAGCCACGCCGATATGCGAAACCCCCGCATTGTTGATCAGGATATCCAATCGTCTTTCCTTTTCAAAGATCTCCGCAAACACCTGTTTAACATTAGCCTGATCTGCGACATCGCAGCTCAGGAAATCGGCTTTATACCCCCTGTCTTTAATTCCTTCCACAACAGCCCAGCCATTTTCCTCCTGCAGATCGAGCACGTATACACCCGCTCTCCGTTCCGAAAGACTCTCAGCAATGGCCTTTCCTATTCCACTTCCACCACCCGTGACAAGGGCTACTTTATTATCTAAGTTGAACATGATCTTCTTATTTAGTTAAACAAAATACACACCGGAGTACCGCAATCAAATTTCGGCCCCTGCGCTCCTGTCGGCAGACCGGTTTGGGCATCGAGGCGGAAAGGTACTATGGTGCTTGAATTCTGGTTGGCCGACAACAACCATTGTCCTGAAGGGTCTATATTGAAATCCCGGGGTTCTTCCCCTTCAATGGAAAAGGTCGAATGAAGTACCGGCCGGCCTTCCCCCTCCAGGGAGAAAGCCGTCAGGCTGTGGTGATTCCTGTTGGAAACATATAGGGCTTTTCCGGATGGATGCAGCCGAATCGCTGCGCCTGCAGGCTGTCCTGTAGACTTCTCCGGTAGTGTTGACACTTGAGAGATCAGCTCCAGATCTCCGGTTTCGCTATCAGACTGATAGGTCTGCAGGCTGGCATCGAGTTCGCAGAAGACATAAACCAGGGGAAACGTTGGGTGGCAGACCAGATGCCTGGGACCACTGCCGGCAGGAACGGAAATTCCCTTTTTTACCTTCAGGTTTCCGCTGTTATGGAGATCATGCAGCCAGATTTTGTCGCTGCCGAGGTCACAAGCGTAAAGCCAGCGACCGTTCGGGGAAACCGCGGCCTGATGTATATGCGCCGCTTCCTGGCGTTCCGCATTGGGACCACTGCCCTGGTATACCAGAACTTCCGGATTGGGGCTAAGGGAAACACCATCGAAAATATGCTGGCTCAGAACTCCATTGGCATAGGAAGAGATGAAGATCCGGTTCCCTTCCTTATCACAGGCAACGTGGCAGCTCGAAGTGCCAAAGGTCGTCTGGGCTGCGATGGGCATCAGCGAAGCATCCTCTTCAATGGAAAAGACGTGGACTTCTCCGAAGTTCTCAAAATTATCGCCTGCAGCAAACAGATGCCCTTTCCCATTCTTTGCCAAATATGTTGAATTCAGCGGCTTTTCGC
>JBAVJE010000006.1:0-5371 GCA_049687615.1 Salinimicrobium sp.
TTGCTCGCAAAGACCATGACAACCTTTAAACAAAAAACCCACTGTCTTTCGGCAGTGGGTTTTTATTAGGGGGCATTAAAATATTATCCGCATTTAGAATAGCCACAGCTCTTGCAAACCAGGCAACCTTCAGAAAAAATAATTCCTTCGGGGTCGCCACATTCGGCACATTGTTTATCGGCAGCAGCTGTACCATCGGGAACGAACTGTTTTAGGGCTCGTACCACTCCCGCTTTCCAGGTGTTGATGTTCTCGTCAAGCAGGTTAAGGTTGTTAATTAGGTCAACTACATAAGGAATCGGCATTCCGTGGCGCAGAACACCCGAAATAAGCTTGGCATAGTTCCAGTACTCCTCATTAAAGGATCTTGAAAGTCCTTCAATGGTCACTTTATAGCCGTGTTTGTCACAGAACTGAAAATCGTAGCGTGACTTGTCATCCTCATCACGGTTCTTGATCACATAGCCTTTTTCAACCCAACTTGGCAGGTTAAAAACGTCTTCCATTTTACCGGTGAAGATCTCATAAGGGCGGTCATGCAACAAACCTACAACAGCTAGCCACTTCTCCTTTTCGTTGTTGAAACGTACAATCTTAGCCTCCAGCTTTTTTGGCCTTTTTGGAGCAAAAGTCTCTGCAAATTCAGATTCTTTTTCTTTAGTGCTCTTCTTCTTCTTATCATCTGAAGAAACCAAAATTCCGCTTCTTGAGCCGTCGCGGTAGACTGTAATTCCTTTTAATCCTTTTTTCCATGATTCGATGTAGATGTCACTAACTTTTTCCAGACTTACATCGGAAGCAAGATTGATGGTAGAACTTATGGAGTGCGTAGTATATTTTTGCACCAGCGCCTGCATCTCTACCCTTTTTTGCCAGTCGATCTCGGGTGCGGTCGCACCAGCATACGGACTTTCTGCAATATTTTCTTTGTCGCTGGCATTCATCCAGGTCTTAACTTTTGGATGATAGACCGTGAACTCTTCAAAAGCATCTCCGGTATCATCAACGAAGGCCACTTTTGCATTTGTTCCTGAAGCGTTAACTTTTCTTCTTCTCTTATAGGAAAGCATGAACACGGGTTCAATTCCCGAAGAAGTTTGTGCCAGCATGCTCAAACTTCCGGTTGGAGCTACCGTACTAATGGATATGTTTCTTCTTCCGTGTTCCATCATTCTTTTATAGATCTCAGGGAACTCGCGCTTTAGCATTTGCACAAAATCTGACTTCTCTTCAACTGCAGGATCAAAAACGGTAAATGGGTCACGGCTTACAGCCATGTCGATACTACTATCAAATTCTCCTTTAAGTTTGGTCTGCATGATCTGGTCAACCACTGCAAGCGCTTCATCTGTATCGAATTTTACCCCAAGCGCGGCAACGGCATCGGCCAGAGCAGTGAATCCAAGACCTGTACGTCTACCGTTCTTACCGTTTTCAGCAAGTAATTTCCAGGTATCGATCTCATTTTTCTTGATAAAATCTGGTTCCTTGTCGTTTGATATCTTATCCAGGATACGCTCTACAGCTTCCAGTTCAAGATCTACAAGGTCATCCATCAATCGCTGAGTTTCATAGATCACGCTATAGAATTTCTCATGATTAAAAGAAGCATTTTCGGTAAAGGGCTCGTCTACAAAGTTGTACAGGTTCACGGCGATCAAGCGGCAGGAATCCCCTCCTTGCATCGCGATTTCTGAACAGGGATTAGTCGAGCTATTTTTAAATCCTGGGTAATAAGATGAAGTTGAATAAGTATGTTGCTTATCCCAAAAAATCAATCCGGGCTCGGCAGTATTGTGCGCACATTTGATGATGGTATCCCATAGCTCTTTTGCACGAACAGATCTTCTGTATGTTGGATTTGGGCTGTCAATTGGCCAGCGCAGGGTAAAGTCTGTATCGTCATTGACGGCTTTCATGAATTCATCTGATAATCTCAGGGAAATATTTGCTCCGGTTACTTTTTTAAGATCCTGTTTGATGGTGATAAAATCTTCGACATCGGGGTGAGCGACGTCAATGGTCAGCATCAAGGCACCTCTACGGCCGTTTTGTGCCACCTCACGGGTGGTGTTGGAGAAACGCTCCATAAAGGAAACCGCTCCGGTAGTAGTTCCGGCTGCATTGGAAACCATGGCATTCTTTGGTCGAAGTTCCGAAAGGTCTACTCCTACCCCGCAACGTCTTTTGAAAAGTTGTACCAGCTGTTGATCTGTATAAAGGATTCCGCCGTAAGAATCATATACCGGCGGCACCACCACGCAATTAGAGAGCGAAGCAATCATTTGGTCATTCCCAAGAGCGGCCATGACACTTCCCTGCGGAATACTGTATTTAAAGTCTTTAAAAAGCTGAAAAATTCGCTCCTCTGTCAGCGCTTCCCTGTTTTGCCCATAGACAGAAAGGTTTTCCCGGTTTACCGCCCTGTCGGCATATTTTGCTTCCACTCTGGCAAATTCCTTCGCCATTCTGCGGTGCATATCATCTGGAGTAAGCTCCATGAAATTTCCGCTTTTGTCTTTAACCGCATACTTGTTAATCCAGGTAGTGGCAGCGAGCTCGTCATTATTAAAATATTTTAATGATGCTTTAAGTACTTCATCGTACGTATAAGTTTGGATGCTAAATAATTCTTCAACCATGGCCGTTTGTTTATTTTATTCAAGAAAGTGAAGTAAAGTTATTTTAATATTTGACTTCTCAAATATGGAGGTCAGGTTTGTTATTAACGAAAGAGTGTTGAAAAAAAAATTCTTTTTTTCTTCTGAATCCAACATCCCTCTTCAGCCCTTGCTACGTCTAATTTGGTCGAAAATTTTTCTCAAAATTTCCGAGTGAAATTTATTAACAAAACCTTAAATTTCTATTTTAAAGTCTTGTTAAGTCCCTGTGGCATAAGTGGTTTTTAGGCTACCTTCAATAGCTAACTTTTAAAAAAAACCAAAAATTATGAGAACTAACCTGGAAAATATTGGAGATCGTATTGCCGCCTTTGTGCCCGACCTTCTGGGCGCTTTACTGGTGCTGTTAATTGGATGGCTTATCGCCCGCAGCATCAAAATGCTTGTGGTAAAACTAATGCGAAAGACTTCATGGGATGAACGTGTTTTAGGACGCGACAAGATTGAAGATACTAATGTATACGTTGGAAATATCTTCTACTATCTTATTATGATCATCGTTCTTCTCGTCGTCCTGGAGATTCTTGGAATTAGTGAAGTGCTTGCACCGCTGGAAAACATGCTCAGCGAATTTCTCATGTTCATTCCAAACCTCATCGGGGCGTTCTTAATTGCTTTTATAGGCTACATACTCGCAAAGTTTGTCTCCAATCTCATTAACATTGGAGGCGGCATCATTGACCGTTGGATTGACAAAACAGGATTTAAAGACACAGACAAGCTGGTTGATATCGTGAGAAAACTGGTTTTCATCATTATTTTTATCCCGTTCCTAATCCAGGCCTTCAATACTTTGCAGCTTGACGCAATTTCAGAGCCGGCAAATGACATTTTATATGGCTTTACAGAAATTATTGGAGAAATTATTATTGCCGCTTTGATCCTGGCGGTGTTCATCTGGGGTGGAAAATACCTGGCTAATTTTCTTGAAGATTTATTGAAAAGTATGGGACTGGACCGGGCTGCGGAAAAGATACAGCTCCACAACATGATAGGAGCCGGCCAGTCGCTTTCAAAAATCCTGGCGAACCTCATTTATTTCTTCCTGGTTTTCTTCGGAATTATTACTGCAGTTGAGATCCTGGGATTATCCCGACTTACCGAAATCCTTTCACAAATCCTGGAAGTCACCGGTCAGATCCTGTTTGGCCTGGTCATCCTCGCTATTGGAAATTACATTTCCCTGCTCATCTATAACACTATGACCCGTACCGGCAAGAACCGTTTTATCGCCGGGGTGGTGCGATGGTCATCGCTCGCGCTATTCATCGCAATATCTTTAAGAACTATGGGTATTGCCAATGAAATTGTACAACTGGCCTTTGGCCTCATCCTGGGTGCCATTGCGGTAGCGGTAGCGCTTAGCTATGGGCTCGGCGGAAGGGATGCCGCGGGAGAACATTTTAGGGACATCATTCAGAAATTCAGGTCTGAAGCTTCAGAAGTTTCAAGTCCCTCCGGGAACAGGATAGACAAAACAGGCGACACGAAAAGACCGTCCGGGCCACGAATGGACCATGACGAGGACGACCACAAAACTCCGCCGATGTAGCGGACTTCAGAAAGCGGGATTTTTTATACTACTGTTTAGGTTTCAATTTTACCAGCACGGGCAAATGATCTGAAGGATATTTAAGGTCTTTAGAATTGGAAAGTACGGCATATTTAAGTACCTCAAAATTCCCTTTTGAAAGAAATATATAATCAATGCGACGATTCACCGGTTCTGTGAATTCATACCCATTGAAGGTACCCTCGGGACCAAAAACAAAATCGGCAACGGCTTTAGAGTCTTCCATTTTTTCACTTAGAAAACCAATCTCTTCTGTTTCCGGCTCCAGATTGAAATCTCCCATAAGAATTGCAGGCAATTCCTCTTGATTGATTTCTCTGATTTTATTGACGATCATTCGGGAACTTTTTTGCCGTGCTACAATCCCCAAGTGATCAAAGTGGGTGTTAAAAACCCAGAATTCATTTGCTGCATTTTTATCCCTGAATTTCGCATAAGTACAAATACGGGGATATGCAGCATCCCAGCCCATAGAAACTCTTTTTGGGGTTTCAGAAAGCCAGAAAGTGCCTTCTTCTAATTTTTCAAATTTTTCGGGGTTATAAAAGATCGCGGTGAATTCCCCTTTTGAACCACCGTCACGGCCCTGACCCATGACTTCGTACTTTTCAAGTTTCTGTTTTACATAGTCCAGTTGTTCCTTCACCGCTTCCTGGACTCCAAAGATTCCCGGTTCATAAAACCTGATCTGGTCGGCAAGCTGATCCTTTCTTTTCGACCAGCTGTTCTCCCCATCTGTCTCATTTAGATATCTCACATTATAGGTCATCACCTTCATTTGTCCTCTTGCGGTAAATATGGTTCCACAAAATAATCCGAGGAGTAGGATCAAAAACTTGTTATTCTTATTATTCATCTTTCACAAAATTTTCAAGGTATTTAAATCTTTCAGTAAGCTTACCATCTCTGGTCATTCCTGCCCGTTTCAGGACTTCGTCTTTATCTTCATCAAAAAAAGCCGGCAGAACATTATTCAGGAACATACGCCCAAAGCCTTCACTGGCATCCTTTGGAAGTTCGCAAGGCAGATTATCTACAGCCATAACTACAATGGCCTCATTATTTTTAAAATCAACTTCCCCAAGCGTCTCCGGGCTAAATCCATAAAAGGGTTCTG
>JBAVJE010000007.1:0-2132 GCA_049687615.1 Salinimicrobium sp.
GCTTACGAATAATAAATATACCTAATAAAAAATATTATAAACGCCGCCCTTGTGGCGGCGTTTTTTAGTTTTAAACTATCTTGTCTAACCGTTATTGAAAATAACAATGAGAAATTATATTTTCATCTTATTTATAAGTTTGTTCGGCTTTAGCGTGTCTGGGCAAAATTCGGCTTCAGCTACAGTAAATAGCAGAGCAACGGTTATAGATCCTATTAAGATCGATAAAACTGTAGACCTGGATTTTGGAAATGTTGTTAGTGCTTATAATCCGGGGACGGTGATTTTATCGCCCGATGGTTCCAGAGTGGCTTATGGGGTCCAGATATCCTCTTCGTTTCCCGGTACTGTGAATCCCGCTCAAGCCGTGGTTACTCATGGAAATAATAATTATTCCATCACCCTCCCTGAGTCTTTCGTTCTTTTTAATAGTGAAAATCCCGATCAACAATTGATCATAGATCAATTCACCGTAGCTCCCGAGGAAGGTGTTATTTCTGACATTATAAAAATTGGAGCCAGGTTAAACCTGGAAGCAAACCAGTCCGCAGGTTTCTATACAAACTCTTCAGGATTTAATGTAACTGTTTCCTATAATTAATTTTAAGAAATCCTTAACGATCTTGTCTTCTTTTACTTACATTTGTGTCAGGTAAAAATCCACATTGAATTCAGCCCCCGCATGAATAAAAAATTACTTCCACATTTTGCTTTATTACTTCTACTTTTCTTTCCTATAGTCTTGCTGGCTCAGGGAGACTTAATGATCATGCCTAAAAGGCTGGTTTTTGATGGCTCTCAAAGATCTCAGGAGATCAATTTGGCCAACACCGGTAGTGATACCGCGGTGTATGCTATTTCTTTTGTGAATTATAAAATGACCGAAAAGGGAAATTTCGAGCAGGTTGAAAAACCTGAATCCGGACAAAGGTTTGCAGAAGGATTTTTAAGATATTTTCCTCGTCGTGTAAGTCTTGCTCCCAACGAATCTCAAACCATACGCGTTCAACTCACCAGGACCGGAAACATGGAAAATGGAGAATACCGCTCCCATATGTATTTTAGAGCAGTAGAAGAGCAAACTGCCCTGGGTGAAGAAAAAACTAAAGACAGCGAGGGGATATCGATTAACATAAAAACGGTTTTTGGAATAAGTATTCCCATTATTATTCGACATGGTGAATCTACCACCGCAATTCAATTGACCGATCTTGCTCTGGATACTACTGGAGAAACCCCAAAGCTTTCCCTTGTAATCAACCGGTCAGGAAATATGTCGGTTTACGGAAATTTAACCGCTACTCATATCGCCCCGAACGGCACAAAAACAGAAGTAGGTTTGGTAAAAGGGATTTCAGTATATACCCCAAATTCCAAAAGGAGTTTCAGTTTTGAGCTTAGAGCAACTGAAGACGTAGATCTTAGTACTGGAAAATTAAAGATCTCTTATTCTGAAGAGAATGGAGAAATTTTAGCTAGTACCGAAAAGCCACTTTAACTCTTATGAATAGCAAGAAATATTTAAAATTCCTTTTTACATCCAGTTTTTTAGGGATCGTATTTCTTTTTAGTGCAAATCTTAAAGCCCAGGTTATCAAAACCTCAAAAAGTACCGGAAACTGGGCTGCTATTACCTGGAACCCTCAAGGGAACCCTACTGCCTCTAACGATGTGGTTATTAATCAAAAGGTAACCATTCCATCCGGCACTACAGTAGAAGTAGCGAATTTAGAGATTGCTAAGGATGGAATTTTAATTGTGGAAGGTACACTTGAAGTGAATGGAAACCTGGTGATGAGTCACAACAATTCCATTTTTGAAATGGGATCCAACGCTTATGTGGTTGTTAATGGAGATTTTAGTGCTTCTAATCAGGTTTCCATATCTGTATCCAGTTATTTGATTATTCGTGGAAATTTCACCAAGACAGGTTCCTCCGGACAAGGGGATTTAGTAGTAGATAATGGCAATATTTATATTTTTGGACCGGTTGACCCAAACTGGACGGGCTTTGATACTTGTGGAAATTATGAAGGTAATACAGGAGCCATAGAAAATGAGAACTGCGACTATGGTACAGAGAAAGAATATGAAGAAAACCAGGACAAGTTTCCCGATGAACTGGTAGATCT
>JBAVJE010000008.1:0-5559 GCA_049687615.1 Salinimicrobium sp.
CCAAAATTTTCACTACGAAAATAAACATTTCAGCTCAACAGACGCTAAGAATTTGAAATAATCTTACTTTTGAAGCCTAAATGAAACAAATTCCTTACATACTTTTTACTTGCCTTTGTTGTCTTTGCTTAAGTTGTAAAACTGAAAATAAAGACACAAAAAACCCTGTTTCTGAAGAAGGAGCTCCTGTCGAGATCAAGTATGCTTCGGGCCTGAGCATTGAGAAATTTACCGGGTATAAAATTGTGACGGTCAAAAATCCATGGCCCGGCGCCGAGAAGTCTTACCGTTATCTCTTGAGCGAAGAAAATGCAAAAATCCCTGATGGTTTGGAATATGATCAAAAGATAAAGGTCCCGGTCACGAACATCGTGGTTACTTCCACAACGCACATCCCGGCACTCGAAATCCTTAACGAGGAGACCAGCCTTACCGGCTTTCCCGGCTTGGATTATATTTCTTCGGAAAAAACACGAAAAAGAATAACCAAAGGCCAGGTTAAAGAGCTTGGTAAAAATGAAGCTCTTAATACCGAAATCCTGCTCGACCTGCAGCCCGATGTGGTGATAGGCTTTAGCATAAACGGCAGCAACAAAAGCCTGAAGACCATCCAAAAAAGTGGAATTCCTGTGGTTTTTAATGCCGACTGGACCGAAAACTCTCCTTTGGGAAAAGCCGAATGGATAAAATTCTTTGGCGCTTTCTTTGGAAAAACCGACCAGGCAAATGCCTTTTTTGAGCAGGTAGAAAACGAATATCTCGAGGCTCGAAAATTAGCCCGAAAAGCTGAAGTAAAACCCACAGTCCTCTCGGGAGCCATGTGGAAAGACCAGTGGTATTTACCGGCAGGAAACAGCTGGCAGGCCAGTTTTATCAAAGACGCCAATGCCGATTATCTTTTTTCTGAAACCAATGGCAATGGAAGCCTTTCCCTTTCACTGGAATCTGTTCTTGCAAAGGCTGCAAATGCCGACTTTTGGGTGGGACCGGCGCAGTATACTTCTTACGAGAAAATGAAAAATGCCTCCCCACATTACGCCGAGTTTGATGCTTTTAAAAACCGGAGAGTTTTTACCTTTAGTAGTGAAAAAGGAGAAACCGGCGGAGTAATTTTTTATGAACTTGCTCCCAATAGACCCGATCTCGTTTTAAAAGATCTTATTTCGATTTTTCATCCCGATTTGCAGCCAAATTATAAAACCACCTTTTACAAACCTCTAGAATAATTGCAATACCAGGCTAAATATACGATCAGTTTACTAACCCTGTTGATTTTGACAATCCTAACCTGGTTGCTGAATATTAGTCTCGGATCTGTCAATATTCCTTTTAGGGAAGTGATCGCCGCATTATTTACTGCGGAAGGCAGCAAAGAAAGTTGGCAATATATTATCATGGATTACCGCCTGCCCAAAGCTTTTACTTCGGTCCTGGCCGGTTCGGGACTGGCGGTGAGCGGAATGCTCATGCAGACCATGTTTAGAAATCCTTTGGCAGGGCCATACGTCCTGGGCTTGAGCAGCGGTGCCAGCCTTGGTGTGGCATTAGTCTTAATGGGGGCGAGCATTTTTGGTGGAGCCGCATCGGCTATACTGTTCTCAAGCTGGGGATTGGTAATTGCCTCCAGTTTAGGGAGTCTTTTGGTGTTAATGGCCGTCATTCTCGCCTCTATCAGGCTAAAAGATACCATGGCAATATTAATCATAGGACTCATGTTTGCCAGCCTCACCTCGGCTGTAGTAAGTGTACTCGCATATTTTAGTCCGGCGGCACAACTGCAGCAGTACGTCTTTTGGTCCTACGGAAGCGTGGGCGACCTTAGCTGGAGCGAACTCGCAATTCTCTCTATTTTCTGGACAACGGGGATACTCCTGGCAATCTTCAGCATTAAAAATCTAAATTCACTTCTGCTGGGCGAACAATATGCCAAAAGCCTTGGAATGAACATTGGCAGAAACAGGACAATCTTGATTGTGGCAACAAGTTTATTAGCGGGAAGCATCACTGCCTTTGCAGGGCCAATCGCCTTTGTAGGCCTTGCCGTGCCACACCTGGTAAGACAAGTGATTCCCGTCAATGACCATAGAATCCTCTTGCCTGCAGTCATTCTTGGAGGGGCTTTACTTATGCTGCTCTGTGACATTCTCGCTCAATTACCGGGAAGTGAATTTACGCTCCCAATCAACGCTATCACCTCACTTGTAGGCGCACCGGTAGTGATCTGGCTACTTGTAAGAAAACGAAAATTTCTTTTTTAGCTATCGAAACAAACGCCAAAAATATCATTTTAGAAACCCGTGATTTGAACGTTGGTTACCACACGAAGCAGCAGCAGTTAAGTGTTGCCTCCAGGATCAACGTTAAATTAAATGAGGGTGAACTAATGGCCGTTATAGGAGTTAACGGAGTGGGAAAATCCACTTTTTTGAGGACCATTAGTGGAGTACAATCTCAGCTTTCGGGGAAAATTTTCATCAGTGGCAGGGATCGCAGTAATATTTCTTCGGAAAAAATCGCTGAATTGATTAGTGTTGTGCTCACCGAACAACCTCTTTCCAAAAATCTAAATGTGGCCGAACTGGTCGCTCTGGGCCGGCAACCTTACACCAACTGGTTGGGAAATCTTACTTCTATCGATCGGCAAAAGGTAAAAGAGGCGTTGGAACTGGTTAAAATTAAAGAAATTCAGCATAAAAAATGTTATGAACTCAGCGACGGGCAGCTTCAAAAGGCTTTAATTGCAAGAGCCCTGGCCCAGGATACTCCGGTGATGATTCTTGATGAACCCACTTCTCATCTTGACATGTACCACAAAGCCCAGGTATTGCAGCTTCTAAAAAAATTGAGTCGGCAAACCAAAAAAGCAATAGTTTTTGCTACACATGAGATCAATCTTGCTTTACAGCTTTGTGACCAGATGATCCTGATGAAAGAAAACGGAATCATTCAGGGCAGCCCACAGGAACTCATTCAAAAATCTGCTTTTGACGACATTTTCCCGTCTGATCTTATCGTCTTTGATTCCACTAGCCAAAGCTTTAAAATAAAATCCTGAAAAGACTATCTTTGAGGAAAGCCTACTGCTATGAATGAATTTTTACTTCTGGGTATTGCCGCCGCAACCCTTGTTATTGGTGCCATCATAGGATTATTTATCGCCGGTTTGAAGAACAAGTGATTAAAAAATACCCTTCAGGAAAGAAATAACCAATTAAGCCTACAACTGGAAAATCTCAAACAGCAGAGTGAACAGCAAGTGCTTGATCTTAAAGACCAGCATAGGGAAAACAGGGCAGCGATTGAAAAGCAACTTGATGATACCTGTAGGGAGCGTGAAAAAATTAGGGAAGAAAAAGACCTTTTTCACACCCAACTCACCCGAAAAACTTCAGAATATCAAAATCTTGAACAGAAACTGCAGGAACAAAAAGCTGAAATAGAAAAACTGCAGGAGAAATTCAGCAAGGATTTTGAAAACCTGGCCAACAAAATCCTGGACCAGAAATCGGAAAAATTTACCACGCTCAATAAGGAAAATATTCAGAATATATTGAGTCCGCTTCAGGAAAAGATCAAGACTTTTGAAGAAAAAGTTGAAAAAAATTCCAACGACTTCATAGAACGGCATGCGCAGCTAGGGAAACATTTACAGATGCTGAGCGAACAAAACATTAAGATTAGCGAGGAAGCCAATAATCTCACTAAAGCGCTAAAAGGGGAAAATAAGACCCAGGGCAACTGGGGAGAATTGATTCTGGAACGTGTGCTGGAAAAATCAGGTCTCTCAAAAGATCGGGAATATTTTGTACAAAAGGTGCACGAAAACGAAGAAGGCAACAAACTGCTGCCCGATGTGGTGTTGCATTTGCCGGGAGACAAAAGAATGATCATCGATTCCAAAGTATCCCTCGTGGCTTACGAAAAATACGTTAATGAGGAAGAGGTTGAGCTGCGCCCAAAATGGTTGAAAAAGCATTTAAGATCGCTAAACAGCCATATTCAGGATCTTAGCTCAAAGAAATATGAAGACCTGTATGCAATCGATTCTCCCGATTTTGTCCTGATGTTCATACCTGTTGAGCCGGCATTATACCTCGCTCAAAATGCAGACAATTCTTTCTTTTACACCGCTTTTCAAAAGAACATTCTGCTGGTAAGCCCCACGACATTACTTTCGGTTTTAAGAACCATCGATACCCTGTGGAGTAATGAAAAGCAACAGCAAAATGCATTGGAGATCGCTAATCATGCGGCTTCGCTATATCACAAATTCAAAATCCTTTTGGACGACCTGGAAACGGTAGGCAATAGACTCAACTCCACTTCGGGGGCTTATGAATCGGCTATGAAAAAACTTACCGGCCAGCAAAACCTTATTAAAGACATAGACAAACTGGAAACCTTGGGCGTTTCTCCAAAACAACGCCTGTCTCAAAAATGGCTGGACCAGGCCGCCAATGGCGGCAATACCAATCTAAATTAATTTTATGACCAAATATTTCAAGACCATAGAAGAATCACAAGTAACGATTTCGGAGCTCATGAGACCCTCACAGGCCAACTTCAACGGGAAAATTCATGGAGGTTATGTGCTTTCCCTGATGGACCAGATCGCCTTTGCCTGTGCCTCAAAACATTCGGGAGTATATTGTGTTACCGCCAGCGTTGATACGGTAGATTTCCTCAAGCCTATCGAAGTGGGCGAACTGGCGACCATGAAGGCATCTGTTAATTATGTCGGCAACAGTTCTATGCAGATAGGAATTCGTGTGGAAGCAGAAAACATTCAAACCGGCGAAGTAAAACATTGTAATTCTTCCTATTTTACGATGGTGGCAAAAGATAATGAAGGCAAATCGGTCAAAGTGCCCGGTTTAATCTTAAAAACCAAAGATGACATTAGAAGGTTTGCCAAGAGTATTCACCGTTATGACAACAAGAAGATGAGACTGCAGGAGTTTGATGAAACCGATTTTATTTCAGAAGAGCATCTACACATCGTAGAGACCTACAATGTCAAAATCAAACTATAATTGAAGTTCAACGGATTCATCGCTTCCCTGCTTTTCGCCATCCTTCTGGCCTGGATGTTGCCGCAGGGACCTGAAATATTACCACTTAAGACGATTACCAACATTGGGATCGGGCTCATCTTTTTTTTCTATGGTCTCAAACTTTCCCCTTCGGAGTTTAAAGCGGGATTGGGAAATTACAAGGTTCATATTCTTATCCAGCTGAGTACTTTCGTGCTTTTCCCACTTTTGGTTTTAGCCTTTTCTCCGCTTTTTGAGGGAGGAACAGATTCCCGGTTATGGATCGCCCTGTTCTTTCTTGGCGCGCTGCCGTCTACCGTAAGTTCATCGGTAGTTATGGTTTCACTGGCCAAAGGCGATATCCCCACAGCCATCTTCAACGCAAGTCTTTCGGGGTTGATAGGAGTAGTCGTAACTCCATTATGGATGAGTAATTTTATAAGCGATAGCGCAGAATTTGAATTTATGAATGTGGTGCAAAAATTGATTTTGCAGGTACTCTTACCTCTGATTATAGGATTATTAC
>JBAVJE010000009.1:0-7968 GCA_049687615.1 Salinimicrobium sp.
GAAATTTACACAGCAGTATATTGAATCTGTAAAAAAGAATAATCGTAATGATTTTATTCATTTTTACCAGATCATAGATGTTCTCATAGTGGATGATATTCAATTGCTTTCGGGTAAAGCCGGAACGCAGGATGTTTTCTTCCACATATTCAATCACCTGCACCAAAACAGAAAACAGGTAATTCTTACCAGTGACAAAGCACCGGTTGATATGCAGGACATCGAGCAGAGATTACTATCCCGATTTAAATGGGGACTTTCTGCAGAACTTCAGCATCCCGATACTGAAACACGAATTTCCATTATCAATAATAAACTCTACAGGGACGGAGTTGATATGCCTGAAGAGATCGTAGAATTTCTTGCGAACAATATTAAAACCAATATTCGTGAATTGGAAGGTGCAATCATTTCGTTGATCGCGCACTCCTCTTTCAACAAGAAGGATATTACGCTTGACCTCGCAAAGAAGATTGTTGATAACTACGTCAAGAACACCAAACGCGAAGTGTCAATTGATTACATCCAGAAGGTGGTGAGCGAATATTTCCAGATGGATGTGGATACGCTACAGTCAAAAACAAGAAAAAGACATATCGTTCAGGCAAGACAGCTGGCGATGTTTTTTGCTAAAAAGTTCACTAAAGCTTCCCTGGCCAGTATTGGATCACAAATAGGTAAACGAGATCACGCTACTGTGCTTCACGCCTGCAAAACTGTAGACAACCTTGCTTCTACCGACAAGCAGTTCAACAAATTTGTTGACGACATTAATAAGAAACTTACTCTCTAAAGTCTTTTTATGAAAACCAGGATTTTAATGGTGTGTCTTGGAAATATCTGCAGATCACCTCTGGCCGAAGGCATTTTAAAATCCAAGGTCGATAAACAGGAGATTTACGTTGATTCGGCAGGAACAGGTGATTATCACGTTGGAGATCCTCCAGATGATCGCTCTGTTGCTATAGCCGAAAAAAACGATCTTGACATCTCTCTCCAAAGAGGTCGTCAATTTTCGGTAAATGATTTTGATTCTTTCGACCAGATCTACGTGATGGACATGAGTAACTACAAAGATGTACTTGCTCTTGCCCGAAACGAGGAAGACAAAAACAAAGTATCTCTTATCCTTAACGAAGTTTTTCCCGGTGAAAATGTTGAAGTCCCCGATCCTTATCACGGCGGGCAGGATGGATTTCATAAGGTATTCACTATGTTGAATGAGGCTTGTGAGATCATTGCCAAAAGAACAGCTAATTGAAAGAGCCTTTTTCATACCCAGGAAAACTATACCTTATTCCTACTACCTTGGGAGATAGTGATCCTTTGGAAGTTTTACCGGCGCGGGTGCAACAGGAGGTGGAGCGAATCGACACCTTTATTGTAGAGAACGAAAAGACGGCAAGAAGAGCCATAAAAAGACTTGTGCCTAGCAAACCCCAGCCTTCCTTAAAGCTATTTCAGCTCAATAAACATACAGATCCTGCTGATATTCCCTCATTTTTGAACCCTTGCAAAGAGGGTATCGATGTAGGTTTAATTAGTGAAGCCGGTTGCCCAGGTGTTGCAGATCCCGGTGCCGAAGTTGTAAAAATAGCACATAGAGAAGGTATTAAAGTGGTTCCTTTAGTTGGTCCTTCCTCAATTTTACTTGCCATGATGGCTTCGGGTATGAACGGGCAAAATTTTGCTTTTAACGGTTATTTACCCATAGACAAATCGGCAAGAAAGAACGAAATCAAAACCTTGGAGCGATTATCTTTTGAGAAGCAGCAGGCACAGTCGTTTATAGAAACCCCGTACAGGAATAATAAAATGCTGGAGGATCTTATACAAAATTTGCATCCAGCAACAAGAGTTTGTATTGCTTGTGATCTTACTTTAGCTACCGAGTATGTAGTGACAAAGCCCGCTTCGGAATGGGCCAAAACAAAAGTGGACCTCCATAAGAGACCCACTATTTTTATATTGCAGAAGGAAGTTTAGCCTTCGCTCTTCGATCGGCTACAATAGACGAAGTGTTATAGCCTCCAAATTTCTTAAAATAGTGTTTTATAGAAGTACCAAAGCCGTCATTAAAACTGTTGGCTCCGCCACTTCGAAGGTATTTCTTGACATTTCCGGCACCGGCAAGATGGGCAGCCGCCAAAATTCCCGACTCTGTTATGGTCACTCCATTGATCACTTTATCCTGAAAAAGGCTGATTTCTTTACGAAGAATCCATTTATTTCTTGAGGTGTTGGCATAGAAAGCCGCCTCCTGAAGGTCGGGATCATTTATAAAAAGATTAATGTCTCTTATCCCGATCATTTTAAGGGTTCCCTGGCCAAACTGGTATTTTCCAAGATATCCAAACTCATTGATAATACTGTAGTCACCGCTGGATTCTTTAAATCCAAGGGCTTCCTTGAAAGCAACGAAAGATTGACCAAGTACAGGAGTCAGGCTCTCCGATATTTCGGGAACGGGTGCTTCTGAGAGAACAGGGACGGTATAAACCATCTCCTCGTTTGCAGTAGAGAATTCTGCAGCCAAAGCTGTTCTCACGTCGCTCTCTTTTTTAGCTGAGAAGCTGTAAAAGAAAACTGATGCCCCTAAAACCGGTAGTATCGAAAATTTTGCAACTTTCTTCTTCATCCTTTTAGTTTTTATTGAGTCAATCCTATTAAAGATTTCCTCAATTCAGCCGACAAATGTAAGATAATTTTTATAAATCTCATTATCAGCATGTTAAACAATTATAAAAGCAATTTTTGCTCTATTTTCCTTGTTTATGCATAGAACGTGCCAAAAAGATTTTCGTATGCGAGCTTTCCAAAGGAGAGTGAAGTATCTGCCTGTTTTTAGCGGTTAATTTTTTGACTGTTGATCCACTTCACATATTGCTGCTTATTCGCGTTATGTTGAGCCAAAGTTTTAGAGAACTTATGGTAGCCAAAATTCTCAACATCGGCCACGAAATACATGTAATCATGATCTTCATAATTGAGTACGGCTTTGATGGATGAAATATCGGGCATGCTGATGGGCCCGGGAGGTAAATCTTTATATAAATAAGTATTATATGGTGAATCCAGGGTGAGGTCTTTGTACAGCACTCTTTTTATAATGGTATCAAAATCACCAAGCCTCTCTTTAATAGCATAGATCACGGTGGGATCGGCATCGAGTTTCCAGCCTCTATTGATACGATTCATATAGACACCCGCAACGCGAGGTCTTTCATCTACCTTAGTGGTTTCCTTTTGAACAATTGAGGCGAGTACCATAACCTCTTTAGGAGAAAGATTTATTTCTTCGGCTTTTCGGAGTCTTTCTTCTGTCCAAAAACGGTTGTACTCCTTTTTCATTCGATCCCGAAATTCTTCCGCAGAAGTATTCCAGAAAAATTCATACTTATTCGGTACATATAAGGTCAAGGCGTTTCGCTCGTTAAAACCATTGGCAGTCAAAAAAGCAGAATCACGCATACTTTTAAGCAGTTCTGTACTATCGGCTTCTATTTGTCCGGCAATTCTGCCCGCGAGGTCTTCCAGGCGCTCCTGATTATTAAAAGTCACCCAAACCGGCACATTTTTGCTTCTCAAAACATTTACCAGGTCATTATTATTCATTCCTTTCTTGAGAACAAAATGTCCTGCTTTTACATTAGAGGTATATGTTTTTTTTCCGGCTACCATATCGAAAGACGAAATATCTTCCAGCAGTGGCTCCAGTTGACGACGCACCTCTGGATAGGATGAACCGGTAGACACATAAAGGTCTATTGTTTCTTCATAAAAAGATGTGTTTGGCGAAAAAATAAGGTTGTAGATATACCACGAGAAGAAGCCTAATCCCAGAGCAACGAGGACAGCAACTACAGCTAAAATTTTTTTAATATACATTATTATTCATCAATTGATAAGTGAGTTCGTCTTTGAACCCATCGGTTACCTTAATCCAGTCTTTTTTTCTTGACGTACATTCAAAACCGGCCTTTTCAAAAAGCAGTTTACTTGGTTCATTATCAGCCGCCACATTAACATAAACCTGGTGGAGCCCCAGGTTAACAAAGCAATATTTGCATAGTAATTGGAGGGATTCGAAGCCAAAACCCTTATTCCTCTGAGTGGTATTTTGTATGAGTATTCCCAGGGCTGCTCTCTGGTTCTTAGGATCAAAATCAAATATATCAATAAACCCCACCGCGGTGTGATCATATGTAGAAATTACTAATCTAAGCTGCTTTACTTCATAAATATCTCTATGGGAATTTTCAAGATATTGCTTAAGAAGGTACCTGGAGAAAGGCACATTCGTAGCACTCACCTCCCAAAATTCCTCATCGTTTTCTATCAGGAACAGGAAGTCGAGATCTTCCGGCTCCAAAGCACGCAAATAAACCTTTTCTCCTTTTAATGTTAACATTCAATGCGCCCTTTGAATACCATTTCTGCAGGCCCCGTAAGCCAAATATTCTTAAAACCTTCGGCATCCTTTTCAAAAGAAACAGAAAGTGCACCTCCCGGAGTCTCCAGATGGATCGTTCTTACCTTAGACCGTCCGGTAGCATAGACTGCTAAAGCAACAGCCGTTACTCCTGTACCGCAGGAAAGGGTCTCATCTTCCACTCCCCTCTCAAAAGTGCGAACTTTAAAGGTCCCTTCGTCCAGATTCTCCACAAAGTTTACATTGGTCCCGCCTATACCTTTATATTGCTGAGAATTTCTTATCGACGCTCCCTGTTTTTTTATATCTATGGAAGCTATGTCATCTACAAAATTAATATGATGTGGGGAACCCGTATTAACGAAAACGGCATCATACTTTTGTTCAATTCGGTCAACATCTGTCATTTTTAAACTTATAAGTTCATTCTGAACTGCCGCCTCATGAAAACCATCAATAGCAGTGAATGCTGCTTTTTCACCGATAATGCCAAGTTGTTTGGCAAAAGCAACAATACATCTGCCTCCATTACCACACATACTGCTTTCCCTTCCATCGGCATTAAAATAAACCATTTTGAAATCATCCATCTCATTATCAGGTTTTTCTAAGAGAATAAGTCCATCTGCTCCAATACCAAATTTCCTGTCACAAAGGTTTTTGATGAGATTGGTATTATTTTTGGACAATTTTTTCTGACGGTTATCTACCATCACAAAATCGTTTCCCGCACCTTGATATTTGAAAAAAGAAAGCTGCATGAGGTAAGTTTTTTAAGGGATCAAAGATACAATAAAAGACAGAAAGGAGATGGCGTTAAAAGACCGTTAAATTGGATTCCTGAATACTAAAAATTTAAAAAAGAATGTTTAACTAAAAACAACACCTTTAATAAAAATGAAAAAAGTAGCAAATTTAGTGCTCGTTTCGGCACTTGGAGGCATGCTTTCTTTAGGAGGTTATTTTGCCTTTTTTGATGAAGAACCAATGTTACCCCAGCAGCAGGAAAGCATTCCATCCTATACCCCTGTTAACTACCATAATTCTTCAGCTGCCAACTCTCTTAATCCCGACTTTACCGAAGCTGCAGATAAATCTGTTCATGCCGTGGTGCACGTTAAGAACATGGCGGTCACGAGAAACCCTTTTTCCGGAATTCGTTCGGGCATAGCCTTACAGGGTACAGGTTCGGGAGTGATTATTTCACCAGACGGTTATATCGTCACTAATAACCATGTGATTCAAAACGCCAGTAAACTGCAGGTTACTTTGAATAATAATGAAAACTACATGGCAGAAGTAATAGGTTCTGATCCAAAGAGCGACATCGCACTTTTAAAGATCGATGCCGAAGATCTTGACTACCTGCCTTTTGGAGATTCAGATAATTCGCGTCTTGGAGAATGGGTTCTGGCGGTAGGAAATCCTTTTAACCTGACTTCAACAGTTACCGCAGGGATCATTAGTGCCAAATCCAGAGATCTGGGAATGGGCAGTAATATCTCTTCCTTTATTCAGACAGATGCTGCTGTGAATCCAGGCAATAGTGGCGGTGCATTGGTAAATATTTACGGAGAACTCATAGGGATCAATACGGCTATAACTTCGCAAACAGGAAGCTATGTAGGTTATGCTTTTGCGGTGCCATCTAACAATGCCAAAAAGATCGTAGAAGATATTTTAGAATACGGTGATGTACAACAGGGCATTCTTGGTATACGCGGAATGCAGGCCGCAAGGGCCGCAGAGCAACTCAACCTGGACGTTTCGGAAGGAGTTTATGTTGATGAAGTCGAAGAAGGTAGTGGTGCCGCCAAGGCAGGACTGGAATCTGGCGATGTGATCAAGCAGATAGATAATGTTGTCATCAGGAAATTTGCAGATCTTTCCGGATACATCAATTCAAAACGACCCAACGATGTGGTGAAAGTAACTATACTTAGAAATGGTGATGAAAAGACTGTGGAGGTCAAGCTCACTAAATATCAAACATATCAAATTAAGGCCATTGGGTTGGAAGTGACAAACGCAACTAAAGAAGACCTCAAGAAGAGTAAAGTGAAAAACGGCGTGAAAATCACCCGCGGCCTTACCCCCGAAATGCAATCTGAGAACCTTTATGGAACTATCATTACAGAAATAGACAATATTCCCGTAAATACTCTTGAAGACGTAGAAAAAATCATGTCCAGACGAAATCCATCAGAGCCGGTTAGCGTAACTTTTGTTTCTGCTAACGGTGAAAAACAGAAATACGTTTGGAGGTAGAAAAACCTGAAATAAAACTAAGAATCCCTGCCTCAAAAAAGGCGGGGATTTTTTATTAGAATAGCTTTACGAAAACGTTTGAAATATATACTTTTGCTCCGGTTAAACAAACAACACAAACCTTAAAATGAATTCAAACGAAGTTTACGAAAAAGAGTTAGCTTTTCAGGCAGACCGACGTAGGGCTGCGGTAAAGTTTATCAAAACCATAAGCGATTTATGGTATGACAAATCCATTGAATTAGTACTCTTTAGAAATCAGCTCATCGATCGGAATGTCAGCGATATTCTTGACCTGCATGAATATGCCGGTGAATTTGTACAAAAACCCATTTCTATTTTTGATTCAGTAGAAATTGCGGAAGCAATTAAAACACTTGATTTTCCACCCGCCAAGCTGGACATAGGGAAACTGACTTACGAATACCATCTTGAGGATCAAAAATATGCTAATGCCACAGCTTTTGTTTCCAATAAATTAAAGGATGCAAAAAAATATGAGGAGCTAAAACCTAAAGACGTTGTCCTGTATGGTTTTGGACGTATAGGCCGACTTTTAGCAAGAGAACTTATGACACGTACCGGGAAAGGGAGCCAGCTTAGGCTTCGGGCAATTGTAACCCGCGGTATTATTGATAAGACTGTTCTGGAAAAAAGGGCTTCCCTACTCAAAAATGACTCGGTTCATGGAGATTTTTCCGGAACTGTAGCTGTCAATACTGAAAAGAAATGCCTCGTCATCAATGGCACAACAGTTCATATGATCTCTGCCAATGCACCGGAAGAGATCGATTATACCCAGTATGGGATCAATAATGCATTGGTTATTGACAACACAGGTGCTTTTAGGGATGAGGAGGCTTTAAAGAGGCATTTTTCATCAAAAGGAACTGACAAGGTTTTGCTTACAGCTCCCGGAAAAGGGATTCCAAATATTGTTCATGGGGTAAATCATCTCGAATACGACCCCGATAAAGTTTCAATTTTTTCGGCAGCTTCCTGCACCACGAACGCAATTACTCCGGTATTAAAAGCCATCCAGGATACCCTAGGCGTAGTTCAGGGCCACCTGGAAACAATTCATGCGTACACCAATGATCAAAATCTGGTGGATAATATGCACAAGAAATACCGAAGGGGCCGTGCTGCCGCTCTCAACATGGTGATCACCGAAACCGGGGCAGGAAAAGCGGTTTCCAAGGCACTTCCTGTTTTTGAAGGCAAACTCACTTCAAATGCCATTCGCGTACCCGTACCTAATGGTTCTC
>JBAVJE010000010.1:0-5837 GCA_049687615.1 Salinimicrobium sp.
CTTTTTTGCAATTACTATTATATAAGGAAACAACCAACTTAAAAGGCCTGGCAAAAATGCAAGTAATAAGCGTGGTTTTGCTCTTGGTAGCAACCATTCTCTGGTTGTTCAGCAATACGCCTTCTTCTAAAAAACTCGTTGAGCTTATGCATTTAGACGAACGTTGGATATTCCTTAATCTTATTTTGGGAATTTTGTTTATTGGCACTACCGCCTTTGCATTTGCCCACATCAATAAAAAATTCAGTTTTAAGAACATTCTGGGGCAGGCCGTTTTTGCATTGACCTTAATGTGGTTTATCCGTTGGGTATGGCTTATGGAAGTTCAATTACTCCCTAAGTTCAATTCTACTTTAAACAACTATAATATTCCTTTAGGCCATTATGGAATATTTTCAATTATTACCAGTATTGGCGTATTTATTATTTTGACCCTTCTTGTATTTGTTCTACTGAATATCACTGAAATTTATACCATAGATTCCGATAAAATTAATCAGCGGGACCCACGAGTTAAATTTACAGAAACAGAAAATTCCGATGAAGAACGACGTAAATGGATAATTAAAGGTTCTTTAGGTACCGTGGGTCTCTTATTTTTTGGTGCCGGGTTTTCAGATGCCACAAAAAAAATAATACATACCCTAAAAACAGGTACTTCGGGGAAGGTTACCAGAGACAGGATAAATGGGAACTCTCTAAAACCGGAAGGGATTATTGCCGAAAATAAATGGAAATGCAACAATGAACAGTATGTGGCTTTCACCCAATGTTATGGTTGTTGGACCCAGTGTGGAGTACGCGTAAGGGTAGATAAAGAGAAAAACAGCATCTTAAGGGTAGATGGAAACCCTTATCACCCCCTCTCCCATAATCAGCATTTTCCTTATACCATGCCCGTTTCCGAAGCTTTTCGTGTCATGAGCGGCGATAAAGGAATTGGTAATCGTTCCACGGCTTGTGCCAGGGGAGCTGTTTTACACGAAGGGGTAAGAAGTGAACACCGCATTCTGAAACCAATGAAACGGATAGGCCCACGAGGTAGTGGAAAATGGAAAAGCATAAGTTTTGAAAAGCTTTTGGAGGAAGTCGTGGATGGTGGTGACCTTTTTGGTGAGGGTAATATTGAAGGCTTAAAAGCAATTTATGGCCCTAAGGAACCTATGGATTCCCAACATCTTTCTTATGGGTCAAAATCCAATCAATTGCTGGCCACTTTTTCGGCGGGAGAGGGTCGTCACGCTTTAATGAAACGTTTTGCCCTTAATGCATTTGGCACTATCAACTATGGGCAACATGGTTCTTATTGTGGCCTGAACTATAGATCGGGTTCTGGGGCGTTAATGGACGATCTACAAAAAAACTCCCACGTAAAACCAGACTGGAGATACCTTGAGTTTGGAATCTTCTGGGGAACCTCCCCTGCACAGGCCGGGAATCCTTTTAAAAGACAGGGTAGGCAATTGGCTACCGAAAGAGTACGGGAAAATTTCAATTACGTTGTAATTGATCCTTCCTTGCCTAATTCCACTACGCTGGCTACTCGTAACCACGATTGGCTACCTATTAAACCGGGAACTGATAATGCCTTAGCTATGGCTATGATTAAATATATTATAGACCACAAGCTTTATAATGAGAACTACCTCACCCAACCCAATGCAAGGGCGGCGCAAAATGCGAATGAAAAAAACCATACGAATGCTACCCATTTGGTTGTGGTGAAAAAAGGTCACCCTTTATTCGGCCAATTTTTAAGGCAGAAATTTATAGATCCTAAAAACCCGAATCCCGAAGCTACTATGGTTCTGTCAACCGGAGACAATAGCTTGCATTCTGCCGAAGCTTTGGAACCTGCAAAACTGTTTGGGGAAAAGGAAATTAAACTTGCTGATGGTAGCGAGGTCATGGTCAAAACTTCTTTTTCTTGTTTACAGGATTCAGCAAACCGATTTAGTTTAGGCGAATACAGTGATCAATGTGGAATTGAAGTTTACAAAATCACCGAATTGGCACATAAATTTACATCTCACGGTAGGCGCGCAGCAGTCATCGCCCATGGAGGAATGATGAGTTCCAGCGGATTTTATTCGGCATGGGGCATTATGATGCTAAATGCTTTAATAGGCAATCTAAATCACAAAGGTGGGGTCTCGATAAGTGGGGGTAAATTTCCCGATTATTCAAAGGGACCACGTTACAATTTGGCTACATTTCCAAATAGCCTTAAACCGGGTGGTTTACCCATTGCCAGGAGTAAAAAAATATATGAAGATTCCGAAGAATACAAAAAAAAGCTTGCCGAAGGAAAAAACCCTTATCCGGCCACAGCACCATGGTATCCTTTTGCAGGTGGACAATTAACCGAACAACTAGCCTCTGCCCTGGCCGGCTATCCTTACTCTATAAAGGCATGGATCAATTGTATGGCAAACCCTATATACGGGATTTCGGGTTCTAGGGCTGTATTAGTGGATAAACTAAAAGACCCCAAAAATATTCCTTTGTTTATTTCTATCGATGCCTATATGAATGAAACCACAGCTTTGGCCGATTATATTGTGCCGGATACCCATAACTTTGAAAGTTGGGGGTTCACCGCACCATGGGCTGGTGTTCCTTTTAAAACCAGCACCGCACGTTGGCCCGTGGTGGAGCCTCTGGTAGAAAAAACTAAGAAAGGGCAACCTATTTGTCTGGAAAGTTTCTTGATTGAGGTAGCCGATGCTATGTCATTGCCCGGATTTGGAGAAAATGCTATTCCAGATATGAGTGGAAACACATATTCATTGAATACTGCTGAAGATTATTACCTGCGGGCGGCTGCAAATATTGCCTTTGCAGGTGAAAAATCTATACCAAAAGCCACCCCGGAAGATATTGAAGTCACCGGTGTTTATAAAATCAAGCCTGTGATTGAAAGTACCCTAAAACCCGAAGAACAGTTACAGGTGTGTTATTTGTATTCACGAGGCGGGCGGTTTGCCCCTTATGAATCAGGTTGGAAAGGCGATGCTACCGGCCCCCAATGGAAAAAACCAATGCAAATCTGGAATGAAGAGGTTGGGAAAAACCGCAATGCTATGACGGGAGAATACTTTTCCGGATGTCCTTCTTTTTATCCAGCCCTATTTGCAGATGGCTCTACGATGGAATCTCACTATCCAAAAAAGGAGTGGCCAATGCAATTGATTTCATTCAAATCAAATATTATAAGTAGCTCCACCATATTTTTGAATAGGTTACGAACCATAAGAAAGAGCAATATTGTAGCCATAAATCCAGGCGATGCTGAAAAATTTAAGGTAAAACATGGTGAAACCATATCAATTAAAACACCTTCAAATACGATGCAATGTCAGGTGGCATTACTGGACGGTGTTACACCAGGTGTAATTGCGATAGAACATGGTTGGGGTCACAAAGGCTTTGGTGCCAGCATGCAAACCCTGGATGGAGTAACCATGCCTTATGATAAATCTATTGGTAATGGAATTAATTTAAATGATTTGGGAATAAAAGATCCAAGCCGTACAACAGTAGAAAGCACCTGGATGGATTGGGCTACCGGAGCTTCGGTAAGACAAGGTGTCCCAGCCACTATTCTAAAAGGATAGTGTCTTTTACATGAATGATTTCTTTAAAATTATATGTAAGCAATAGCAAATAATAAAATAGTTTTTTAACCCCAGTTTTCTCTGAAAAATCTGCCATACTTTATTAGTCTTTCGCCCCATAAATAGTTTGCGTAAGAACTTACTATGGGAATAGATTGAAGCACACATTGTGTCCAATCCCGTCTTTCTATATTCCAATAAAAATGGACCTATATCTCTTCAAGAAATATCCCGGGCTACTTGAAAGAATTTATTTTTTAGATTACATTTTTAATTATTTCCTCTACCACTTCCGGGTTCAGCAAGGTAGAAGTATCTCCTAAATTGGAAGTATCATTAGAGGCAATCTTTCTCAGGATGCGCCTCATGATCTTCCCGCTTCTCGTTTTTGGAAGACTGCTCACGAATTGGATTTTATCGGGTTTTGCAATAGGACCCACAGTTTCGGCTACAAGATCTCTAATCTCCTTCTGCAGTTCTTCGGAAGCTTCTACGCCATCATATAGAATAACATAGGCATACAGCGCATTTCCTTTAACATCATGCGGAAAACCTACTACCGCGCTTTCTACCACGCCTTCATGCTCATCAATTGCGTTCTCAATCGTTGCTGTTCCAAGATTATGACCTGAAACAATGACTATATCATCTACCCGTCCCGTGATGCGATAATTACCCGTTGCATCCCGATAGGAACCGTCACCGGTAAAATATTTATTTTTATAAGTGGAGAAATAAACCTCTTTGTATCGTTGATGATCTCCATATATAGTTCGGGCTATTGAAGGCCAGGGAAATTTGATCGCCAGTCTACCTTCTGCCTTTTCTTTCAGGTTAGTGATCTCCTCTCCATTATCATCCATTAACGCGGGTTGTACTCCGGGTAATGGTAAAGTCGCAAAAGTTGGACGGGTTGGGGTAATTCCTGCCAGAGGAGAAATCATTATAGCGCCGGTCTCGGTTTGCCACCAGGTGTCGACCACGGGACAATTCCCCTTCCCAATATTATCATTATACCAATGCCAGGCTTCTTCGTTAATTGGCTCCCCCACACTGCCCAGCACCTTCATGGAAGAAAGGTCATGTTTTTCAACATACTTCAGCGGTTGCTTAGCTAAAGATCGAATCGCTGTTGGTGCAGTATAAAAATGGGTGACATGCAGCTTTTCACAAATCTCCCAAAACCTTCCGTAGTCGGGATAGCTGGGCACCCCTTCAAACATTACGGTAGTCGCGCCTGCGGCTAAGGGTCCATAAATGATATAAGAATGGCCGGTGATCCACCCGATATCGGCCGTACACCAGTAGACATCATTTTTTTGCAGCTGAAAAACATTCTCAAAAGTATAGGTGGTTCCCACCAAATATCCGCCAATAGTATGTACCATTCCTTTAGGTCTTCCGGTAGATCCTGAAGTATATAAAATGAACAGAATATCTTCAGCATCCATTACTTCAGCAGGACATTCACGCTCCACTTTTTGCAGCTCTTCATACCAAAATTTGTCGCGACCTTTTTGCATCTGGGTGGGTTCTACCGTCCTGCGATACACTATCACCGTTTCAACCGAAGGCGTATCTTCAAGAGCCTTGTCACAAATCTCCTTTAAATTCACCTTTTTGGAACCCCTGTAAACCTCATTGGCCGTGATAAGCATCTTACACTGGGAATCATTGATACGACGGGCAATGGCCGAACTTGAGAAGCCCGCGAAAACTATCGAATGTACGGCTCCTATTCTGGCACAGGCCAGCATCGCGATGGCCAGCTCGGGGATCATTGGCATATAAAGACAAATCCTATCGCCCTTTTTGATCCCGTTATTCTTGAGAACATTGGCAAAATGCGAAACCTTGACAAATAATTGACGGTAGGTGATGTACCGTGACTCTTCATCTGGATCATTAGGCTCCCAAATAATGGCTGTTTTATTTCCGATTTTCTCCAGGTGTCTGTCGAGACAGTTTTCGGTGATGTTGAGCTTTCCTCCCTGGAACCATTTAACTTCAGGTTTTTCGAAATCCCATTCCAGGGTTTTATCCCATTTTTGATGCCACGTGAATGTGTTCGCAATTTCATCCCAAAAAGCTTCAGGATTTTTGACGCTTTTCTTGTAGGCTTTTTTGTATTCGGCGAAAGTTTTTAGCTGTAAGTTTTCCATATTCTAATTTATAAAAAGCTTCTTCAAATACAAATCAAAAAAATTAACTGATTTCAGG
>JBAVJE010000011.1:0-10862 GCA_049687615.1 Salinimicrobium sp.
TCATCAAGCTCTGGCGCAAAAGATAGAGGGGCTGGTGATCGATTCGGCTACGGGAGAAGTTCTGGAGGGTGTCAATATTTATGATCCTGGTCGCGAGACCGGAACGGTGACCGATTCCGAAGGAAAATTCAAACTGAAGAACGTTGATGCTGCAACTCTTTACAGGTTCAGTTTTATAGGTTATGAAACCAAAGAATATACCCCTGCCGAATTAGAGAAATTAAATTTTCTTGTAAAACTGAGACAAACGCCGGAAAATCTTTCCGGTATCGAGCTAAAGGTCCAAAAACTGCATAAAAAATTGCCTTATGTAAAACTGCAGGACCTGCCAAAGGCGATCTATTCCTTCGCTCATGTACGCTTGGGGAATAAATTGTTCATCACCGGCGGCTCCGAAACTCAAGAGGTGGATCAGGCACTGAAGCTAATGGAAGAATATGCCAGTGTGGGCTTTGACGAATTTCTAAACGCACTGAAGAGGAATCCCGGTATGGATTGGCCCGAGTTTAATTCGCAGATCTTTGGTTATGATCTAGACAACAACCAATGGGAAACAGCTCCTGTAAAAACCATTGAAAGAACCCATCACAATGCTGAAGCCGTCGATGGTAAAATCTACATTTTTGGTGGTAAAACACTTTCTTTAAACCAACGAAAGGAAATATTACCTAATGAGATTGAGGTATTTGATCCTGCTACAGGAGAGTTATTGGTTGATGAAACAAACCCGCACCACGCCGTCAATTTTGCCAGTTTCACTACAGATTCTCTTCTTTTTGTTGCCGGCGGTTCTACCAGAAAATACCGCACCACCGGAAGAAAAGACTATTCGAACCAGGTGCACGTTTACAACCCGAAAACCGGCTACTGGAAAGAGTTGGGCTCCATGCCCGAGGGCAAAGAAACTACCGCAATACGCGTAGGAGAAGTGGTTTATTTTATTGGTGGCTATCAGGAGGAGCCTCTTGATTTTGTTGAACAACTGGACCTCAAAACCGGGAAATGGAAAAGATTGGGCCAATTACCTTCTCCTATTGAAAGACCTTCACTCACAGCAAAAAACAATGTTATTTACATTTTCGGAGAGGAGAGAATTGTCGCTTTCAATATTGTGGACGGTTCTTTAAAAGAATATAAAGTAGATTTTGATGAAGTTATGCCTCAAATGACCGTTTACGGAGATAATCTATACATCTTCGGAGGATTCATTTTATCAAACTTTGAGCTGAGCCCTTCGGCGAATTTCTACAAGATCTCCCTCAGCGACTTTGACAAAACTGAAGTCAACAGGGAAAAGTCATTGTGAGCCTTATGTAAGAATTTGGTGCTAAAATAAATCTTCTGGTTGATGTACACCTCCTGGAATAAACTATTAAAGCGGAATTTACAACAGGCTGAAAATGTGGAAGCTCATTCAATATTCAAAACTACCGACACTTAAAAATGAACGTTCATTCTTTTTTTGTATCTTTGCCCAAGAATTGAAAATTATGAAGGCGATTTCCAAAAGTCAGATGAAGAGAGATGCTTTAGTAAAAGCAACCGTTAGCCTGGTAAACAACAATGGTTTCCATGCCACCCCCATGTCTAAGATCGCTAAAATGGCAAATGTTTCCCCTGCCACTATCTACCTGTATTTTGAAAATAAACAGGACCTGGTGAACCAGGTATACATTGAGGTGAAAGAAGCATTTAGCAATTTCGCTTTTAAGGATTACGACGAAAATATGACGGTAGAAACCGGCTTTGAAAAGATCTGGAAGAATATCGCAAGTTACAAATTAAAGGAAGTAGATCAGGCTTTGTTCCTTTCCCAGTGTGACAATACTCCTATGATAGATGAGGAAAGCAGGCAGGAAGGGCTGAAACATCTGGAACCTCTGCTTGAGCTTTGGGAAAGAGGAAAGAAGGAGGGGATCATAAAACCTATATCGCCTTATTTATTATATACTTTCACCATTTACCCTATTTCTTTTTTGGTGAACATAAAAAACAGAGGCCTCTGTACAATTGACCAGGAAGCCCTCGAATTAGCCTATCAGTCTGCCTGGAACAGCATTAAGGCATAATTGATCATAATTTATTTTCGAAAAAAGTTTCCGCATAAAAAAAGAATGAATATTCATTATTAATAAAAAATACTATGGAATTATTAGATAAACTCAAGTGGCGTTACGCTGCCAAAGCCATGAACGGCGAAAAAGTTTCACAAGAAAAAATTGACAGGATCATTGAGGCGGCTTCCCTTGCTCCCACGTCCAGCGGATTGCAGCCTTTTGAAATCCTGGTCATCACCAATCCCGAGATCAAGAAACAGATAAGAGCTATTGCCTGGGATCAATCTGTAGTAACAGACTGCTCTCACCTACTCGTGTTTGCTGCCTGGGACACTTATACCGAAGAGCGCATCAACAAGATGTTCGACCATACCAACACAATACGAGGTTTCAAAAATGAAGGCTGGGAAAATTACCGACAGAAACTACTTGGTTTTTATCCGCAACGTGAGGCCGAAGAAAACTTCCATCATGCCGCAAAACAGGCCTATATTGCCTTTTCACATGCCATTACCGCGGCAGCTTTTGAAGAAGTTGACAGCACTCCCATGGAAGGTTTCGATCCTAAGGCTTTAGACGAAATTCTTAATCTGAAGGAAAAGAACCTGAGAAGTGTATTGTTGCTTCCTCTTGGTTACAGAGATACCGAAAATGACTGGCTTGCCGGACTTGTAAAGGTGCGTAAGAACAAAGAAGACCTGGTCACAGTAATTGAATAATTAACTAAAAAACTTTGATGATGAAGAATTTTGAATTTCAGAATCCTACCAAAATTATTTTTGGAAAAGGACAAATAGAAAAACTTAAAGAGGAAATGCCCGAAAATGCAAAAATTCTAATGCTTTATGGCGGCGGAAGCATTAAGAAGAACGGCATTTATGAGCAGGTGAAAAAAGCGCTCAATGGATTTGAAGTTGTGGAATTCGGAGGAATTCCTGCCAACCCGGAATATTCAGTGCTAATGAAAGCCTTAAAAATAATCAAGGAAGAGAACATTACTTTCCTGTTAGCTGTAGGCGGTGGCTCTGTAATTGACGGAACTAAATTTTTATCCTCTGCAGCCTTATACGAAGGGGAAACATCATGGGATATTTTGACACAAAAGATCCCAACCCAAAAAGGTATGCCTTTTGGAACTGTCCTAACCCTGCCGGCTACAGGATCAGAAATGAACTCTGGCGCAGTCATCACTCGCAAAGAGACTAAAGAAAAGCTGGGTATGGGTGGTCCAGGATTATTCCCTGCATTCTCCATTTTGGATCCAACAGTAATTCATTCTATTCCTTCACGCCAGCTGGTTAATGGGATTACCGATGCTTTTACGCATGTGCTGGAACAATATATGACCTACCCAAGCGGGGCACTTTTGCAGGACAGGTTCGCAGAAAGCATTCTACAAACCCTGATTGAAGTAGCACCAAAAATATTAAATGATCCTACAGATTATACGGCAGCTTCCAACTTCATGTGGAGTTGTACCATGGCGCTGAACGGTCTTATCCAGAAAGGTGTTCCTACTGATTGGGCAGTACATGCCATGGGTCACGAACTTACCGCACTATACGGGATCGACCATGCCCGTACCCTGGCCATCATAGCACCGAGTCACTACAAGTTCAATTTTGAAACGAAAAAAGAAAAATTGGCTCAATATGCCGAAAGGGTATGGAATATCACTGAAGGTTCCCTGGATCATAAAGCCTCTGCGGCAATTGACAGGACCGAGACCTTTTTTAAGGAACTTGGAATTGAAACCAGGCTGTCTGACTATACTGAAGACTACCATGGTACAGCCGAAGAAATTTCGAAAAGATTCACAGATCGAGGCTGGTTAGGCCTGGGAGAACACCAGAACCTCAAGCCGGAAGATGTAGAGAAGATCGTAAAAATGGCTTATTAACAACAGGACTATATGAAAAAGATAAGTTTAATAATTCTGGCCCTCAGTTTTGGTTTTTCAGCCAAAGCGCAGGTGCCACAAGCAACAAATAAAAATAGTAGTAACCAAAATAGCAGTAAGAAGATGAAAGTACTTTTTGTATTGACTTCCCATGATCAACTGGGAGACACAGGTAATAAAACAGGATTTTGGGTAGAAGAATTCGCTAACCCATATTACACCCTTCTCGATAAAGGTGTGGAAATTACAGTAGCAACTCCTAAGGGGGGAAAAGCTCCAATTGACCCCAGCAGCACGAGCCCTGATGCTCAAACCGAAGATACAGAGCGTTTCAATAAAGATGCAGAGACTCAAAAAGTAATTAATAATACGGTGAAATTAGAAACTGTAAAGGCTGAGGATTTTGATGCCGTGTTTTATCCGGGAGGGCACGGCCCCCTTTGGGACCTCTCCAACGACAAGACTTCGATTGAGCTTATCGAATCCTTTAACGCACAGGAAAAACCTATAGGCTTTGTTTGTCATGCGCCGGCAGCCCTTAAAAACGTAAAAGCTAAAAATGGGGATGCCCTGGTAAAAGGTAAAAAAGTTACCGGCTTTACTAATACAGAAGAAGCAGCTGTTCAGTTGACTGAGATCGTACCTTTTCTTGTAGAAGATATGCTTAAAGAAAATGGCGGGGTTTATTCCAAAGCAGGTGACTGGGAGGAATATGCAGTAAAAGATGGAAATTTGATTACCGGGCAAAACCCGGCATCTTCTGGCCTGGTAGCCGAAAAATTATATGATATGCTCAAATAATATTTGAGGTGAGTGATAGAAAAGGTCTGGAAGTAATTCCGGGCCTTTTTTATATCCGGGAATCACTTGAAAAATGCTTATCTACTTTAGACACAAAAGTTTTTAAACGTATTCCTGCATCAAACCTATAAGCGTATTGGCATCCTGTTCCCCGCTTTGCCTCCATTTCATCTCCCCTTTTTTGTAGATCATAAGCGTGGGCAAACTTTTTACACGCAGCGCTTCGGCGAGTTCTGCGTTTTTATCGACATCGATCTTAATTACTTTTGCCTTGTCACCCAAAGCGGCTGCAACATCTTTTAATACCGGATGCATAGCTTCCGAAGCTTCATTCCAGTTTGTATAGAAGTCCAGCAGGACCGGAATGCGCAAGTCGATCAATTCCCCAAATTTTGACATATACTGGTTTGTTAGTATTTCAAAAAGATATAAGAAGCGTCATGTGCTGCTTTTATCAAATATAAGGAAAAGTTTGAATTATGCGGGTTTTGAGCCTTTTCTAAGTTCTATCACAGTTACTTCGGGCCAAATCCCTACTCTTCCGGGGTAGGCGAGAAAGCCAAATCCTCTGTTCACATTGATATAGCGACCAAATTCTTCGTAAACTCCGGCCCAATTCTCGTATCTATACTGAATGGGGCTCCATTTGAACCAGCCGGGAATTTCTATTCCAAACTGCATTCCGTGGGTGTGTCCGCTCAAGGTAAGATGGAAATGTTTTGGATCCTCTTTTACTTTCGCCTGCCAGTGGGAAGGGTCGTGGGAAAGAAGGACCTTAAATTCCTCATTTTTGACACCTCTTGAAGCCAGGTCTAAATCACCTTTCTTCTTAAAATGTCCGTCGCCCCAATTCTCCACGCCTACCAGGGCGATGCGATCTCCGTCTTTTTCGAGATATTCATGTTCGTTAAGGAGTAGCCTCCAACCCATCTGGGCATGCACGTCTTTAAGGGCATCCAGATTTGCCCTTTTTGCCTCTGCAGATTCCCACTCCACATAGTCGCCATAATCATGATTCCCCAGCACCGAAAAAACTCCGTCTTTGGCAGATAATTTTCCAAAAGACTCTTTCCAGGCATCCATTTCGCTGGATTTATTATTTACAAGATCTCCGGTAAACAAGATGACATCACTTTGTTGCTCATTAATTAGATCAATACCATAGGCTATCTTTTCAGGATTATCAAAACTGCCGCTATGTACATCGCTGATTTGTGTAATACGATAGCCATCAAAGGCTGCCGGCAAATCCTCGAAGAACAGGCTATGTTTTATTACCCGATAATTGTAACGGCCCCAATACATTCCGTAGAGCAAAGATGCAAAAGGAATCGCGGCTGCCCCCAAAGCAAGCTGACTAATGAACTTTCGGCGGGAAGGCAGATCAAAATCACTTCCTGAATGGGCAAGTTTTCTATAACCACCTACCACAAGCCTTACCATGTCTTCACCAAACAACAGTATAAAGAAAACGAGCTTCGGCACGAAAAACATCAGAAATAACCCTATAGCATAACTCTTAGCCCCCGAGAGCCCCTGCTTATCATTAAAATTAAACTGGTAAATAAGGAAGGCCAATGCTCCCAGCGAGAAAATAAGATAGATGATGTAGATCCAGTTTTGACGGCTAACGGCCTTAAAAGCTTGAAAAGCATAAATATCGAGTCCAATATAGATGAGGATGAAAATGATCCAGCGCATGTTCAAAATTTTTGACAAAGGTAAATCTAATCACATCCTTTTTATTCCAGATTTTTATTGATTAAAAGATACCCCTATAGACTCGGTTTATTACGACGGCTGCAAAATGACATCTCCCATTTATGGACCGGGCGTTGTCACCACTGCTATAGCCGCTATGCCCGACTAAAAATAATTCGGAAAAATGAAAGATGACCGTTTAACAAATGTTCGTTAGAGCATCTGTCAACAATTTGTAAGTTTGTATTTCTTTAAAAATCTAAAATGGCTGAACAAAAAAAGCGACTTTTCCTTCTCGACGCGTATGCCCTCATCTTCAGGGGTTATTATGCTTTTATAAAAAATCCAATTGTCAACTCTAAAGGTCAGGACACCTCTGCCATTATGGGATTCATGAATTCCCTTTTTGATGTGATTCGCAGGGAGCGGCCAGATCATTTAGCCGTGTGTTTTGATAAAGAAGGCAGTGCGGCGAGAACCGAAATGTTTGAGGCCTACAAAGCGCACCGCGACGCTACCCCCGAGCCAATATTACAGTCAATTCCATACATTCAGGATATCCTGAGAGCTATGCATATTCCTGTAGTCGTATTGCCCGGTTGCGAGGCCGATGACATCATTGGAACCCTGGCAAAACAAGCAGAAAAAGAGGATTATAAAGTCTTCATGGTAACTCCCGATAAGGATTTTGCGCAACTGGTTTCAGAAAATATATTCATGTATCGCCCCGCCCGAATGGGAAATGGGATCGAGATTTGGGGAATCCCGGAAGTAAAAAAGAAATTTGAAATTGAACGCCCCGAGCAGGTCATTGATTTCCTCGGAATGATGGGCGATGCGGTAGACAATATTCCCGGTTTACCGGGAGTTGGCGAAAAAACAGCCAAGAAGTTCCTGAAACAATTCGGAAGCATGGAAAACCTGCTGGCGAATACAGACCAGCTTAAAGGCAAGATGCGTGAGAAAGTGGAAGCCAACGCCGAACTGGGAAGGGTCTCCAAAAAACTCGCTGCCATCATGTGCGACTGTGATGTACAGTTCCATGCCGAAGATTATGAATTGAGTATGCCCGATTCAGAAAAGGTGCAGGAAATATTTGAAGAACTGGAATTTCGCAGACTGAAAGAGCAGTTCTTAAAACTATTTTCAGGAGAGCAGACCGCACGGCCTACACAGGTGAGCGGTACCGAAACCGCTAAAGCCCAGGCCACACCGGC
Organism: Salinimicrobium sp.; assembly: GCA_049687615.1. Classification (GTDB taxonomy): domain Bacteria; phylum Bacteroidota; class Bacteroidia; order Flavobacteriales; family Flavobacteriaceae; genus Salinimicrobium. Next base: position 7,677 of record JBAVJE010000011.1, read on the forward strand.
AGGCGCAGGCCAGTTTTCCCTGTTTGGAGGAGAAAACCAGGAAAATTTAGAGGAAATTTCAGGCAGAAAAAAGATCAAGGACGTTCCACACGTATACCAGAGCGTGGCTTCGGGCATGGCGATGAAATTCTTTGTTGAAAATTTGATGAAGCAGCAATGTGTTTGCCTGGATCTCAATACAACATCTTTAGACCCTATTCCGGCAGAGATCATCGGGATCGCCTTCTCCTGGGAGGCCGGGAAAGGCTTTTACCTGCCCATTCCCCAAGAGCGGGAAGAGGCACAGCAGGTGATGGAGCAACTGCGGCCTTTCTTTGAAGCCGAAAATATTGAAAAAGTTGGGCAAAACCTGAAACATGACATCAAGGTGCTGGCCAAATACAACATCAGCTTTGAAGGGCCTCTTTTTGATACCATGATCGCGCATTATTTGATCAATCCAGATATGCGTCACGGGCTCGACGTCCTTTCAGAAACCTACCTAAACTATACTCCGGTCTTTGTAGAAGAGCTGTTGGGAAAAGGAAAGAACCAGAAATCCATGCGCGATATTCGCCTGGAGGAGCAAACAGAGTACAGCGTTGAAGATGCCGATATCATCCTGCAATTAAAACAGCATTTCACATCAGAACTTAAGGAGGCAAAAACAGAAAAGCTCTTCCATGAGATCGAGATTCCGCTGCTACAAGTCCTCGCCGATATGGAGCTGGAAGGAATAAGGTTGGACAAGGATTACCTGAAAAATCTTTCCGAAGCAATGGATAAAGACATAAGCCAGCTCGAAAAAGACATTTATGAAACCGCAGGAGAAGAATTCAACATTGGATCTCCAAAACAGCTGGGAATCATTCTTTTTGAGAAGTTGAAGCTCGTTGACAAACCCAAGAAAACCAAAACCGGACAATATTCTACCGGGGAAGAGATCCTCTCTACCCTGGCGCAGGATCACAAGATCGTACAACAGGTCTTGGATTACCGCGGACTAGTAAAACTGAAGAACACCTACATTGATGCTTTGCCTTTACAGGTCGAACCTTCAACAGGTCGTGTCCATACAGAATACATGCAAACCGTGGCTGCTACCGGCCGCCTAAGTTCCAATAACCCGAACCTGCAAAATATCCCGATAAGGACCGAGAGAGGTCGACAGGTAAGAAAAGCCTTTGTGCCAAGGGATGAGGACCACGTGCTTTTAGCCGCCGATTACTCGCAAATCGAACTTCGCATCATTGCTGCATTGAGCAAAGAGGACAATATGATCAAAGCCTTTAAAGAGGGCCAGGACATTCACGCTTCTACCGCGGCAAATGTTTTTAACGTGCCTATTGAAGAGGTGACACGGGAACAGCGAAGCAATGCGAAGACGGTGAATTTTGGAATCGTATATGGGGTGTCAGCATTTGGATTGAGCAACCAGACTAATCTTTCGCGAGGAGAATCCAAAGAACTTATTGAGACCTACTATAAAACATACCCGAAGCTAAGGGACTACATCAGCGAGCAGGTGGAATTCGCCCGGGAGCATGGTTATGTGCAAACGGTACTTGGTCGCCGCCGCTATTTGAAGGATATTAATTCCCGTAACGCGATGGTGAGAAGCGCCGCCGAAAGGAATGCGGTAAACGCGCCAATCCAGGGAAGCGCTGCCGATATCATTAAGCTGGCAATGATCAACATTTTTAAAAAGCTGGAGGAAGGAAATTTCAGAACCAAAATGCTGTTGCAGGTGCATGATGAATTGGTCTTTGACGTATATAAACCCGAACTGGAGGAAATCAAAACGCTTGTAAAGAGGGAAATGGAAAACGCCTTTATTATGGAGGTGCCATTAGACGTGGATCTTGGCGTGGGGCTTAACTGGCTGGAAGCGCATTAGAGAATAGACTTTAGATGCCCGATCACTTAAACCTCACCGATTTAGAAAAATCCGTGAGGTTTTTTTATTTCCTCTCAAAAATGTCATTTTCGGAAGACTTTGTTAACAGGAGGCCTAAAAAAGAGGAATTTTAGTAACTTTTGAAAAACATTGATTTTCCAACCAAAACCCTTGTTTATGACCGACGACATCAGTCAGGACAAAAAATATTCTTTTGTACAAAAAGTTTGGATCGTAGGTGGAATTTTCGCCTTGATCCTCTCCATTCTTCTGCTTTTTAAATCTACTTTTAGTGTCTTTATCCTGGTTTTAGGTGGTGCCTTAATCGCCACGTACTTTCGAGGTCTTGCCGGGTTGATTAAAAAGAAGACTCACTGGAAATCGTGGGTTGCCATGACCATTTCCGTTGGCGGTACACTTTTATTGTTTACAGGCATTTTTTGGCTTATAGGCAGCGAAGCCCAATCCCAAATGTCACAATTGACTAAGACGCTCCCCGCCACTTATGAAAATGCCAAAGAATATTTGAACAAAACATGGTTAGGCCAGGAGACAATAAAAATGATTTCAGACACCGGAGCAGACGGAAAAATGACCTCGGTCTTTTCCTCCTTCTTTAGAACAACATTTGGGATTTTGGGTGACATCTATGTTATCCTGCTTGTAGGCGCGTATCTTACTGCGGCGCCATATCTTTACACCACAGGAATTAAACGCCTGGTTCCTCCAAAAGGTCGGGGGAAAGCAGATGATGTCCTGGAACACCTGGGAAGAAGCATGAAACAATGGATCCTCGGAAAAATTTTTGCCATGTTTGTGGTTTTTGTCCTCACCTCTATTGGCCTCAAGATCCTGGGTATACCCATGTGGCTGGCATTGGCCATCATCGCAGGATTTCTTAATTTCATTCCCAACTTCGGGCCTATGATTGCGATGATTCCGGCAGTGCTGGTAGCCTTATCTCAAGGTCCGCAAACGGCTTTGATTGTGGTAGGCCTCTATATAGTGGTACAGTTCCTGGAAAGCAATTTGATCACTCCAAAAGTGCAGCAACACCTCACAAGCGTTCCTCCTGCCCTTATCATTACTTCCCAGCTTATCGTGGCAAGTTTTGCCGGTATCTGGGGGATTACCCTGGCTACCCCGATTATTCTGATAGCAATGATACTTGTGCAGGAACTTTATGTTAAGCAAATAGAGAAATAAAAAAACTCCCCTTCAGGAATCCATTGGGGAGTTTTTTGAAACTTATACAACAATCTACTGCTTAATGTAGATCATTTCGATCTTCTGTATGTCTGATGCTACCG
>JBAVJE010000012.1:0-7314 GCA_049687615.1 Salinimicrobium sp.
GACGTGGGGAAGCGGGATCTCACAAGGGAAAAGGTTGGGAAAAATTCACCGATGCCATCATTCAGTTGCTTTCAGAAGAACGCGAAGACCTTGTTTTTCTTTTATGGGGTGGCCCGGCTCAAAAGAAAGGACGAAAAATAGACGCTTCAAAACATCTGGTTTTAAAAACAGGACATCCTTCACCTCTGGCTGCCAATAGAGGATATTGGTTTGGAAATAAACATTTCAGTAAAACCAATGACTACCTCCTGTCACACGGGAAAAAACCTATAGAATGGTAACTTAAAATCGATAGCCTACATTGATAGCCGGCAGAATGACGATGTCTGGGGAATCTTTGTTAAATAGATTCCTTCCTAATCCAAAAGAAACATCGAGAAGAAAACCTTGTTTAGCAACAAATTTTCCACCAACTCCAAAGCCAAGGGCAAAATCTGTGTAATCTAAATCCTTATCGACTTTAGTTGTCTTGCCTGTGCCGGGATCAGTGATTTCAACAGTCTTTTCATTTGTACCGTCAGAGATCATTCCGAAGGCCAAAGCGTAAAATCCTGAGGCTGTGGCCTGTTCATCAAAAAAATATTTAAATTTTGACGTAAGAGAAAAGTCTTTCGCATACACCTTTGAGAGATCCACGTCTTCTCCTTCATTCTTATTGAAAACCTTGGAAAACAGCTGTAGACCAATGGTGGTGTTATTATCCAGAACACGTTCATAACCCAGGTCAAGTGCTCCAAAAACCAGCACGTTAAGTACGTTAAGGTTTACTTCGTTTTTTGCAAGGTCACGTTGATAAAGTTCCTCTTCAAATTCCTGCGCGAAACTATGGAAGGATATGAAAAAAAGAAGTAGGACAAGAGTATGTTTTTTCATGTTATGGGTTTAAGGTTTTGATAAAAAGAAGGAATCGTCTTTAGTGTAGGAAATTAATCCCAGCTCTTTAAGTTGTTCCTGTACATTTTGGACTTCTCCTGTGGAAAGTTGTTTTTGGCTCCAGCTGGTGATTTTGAGCCACTCCTCAATATCTTCCTGCTTTTGATCGTACTTTTTAGACAAGGCAGTTTCTACCCCGGGAATTTCCTTGAATTTACCGGTTACGAAATTAATTATTTTCAGCAGGCTAGAAATCGCAGCTGATTCTTTCTCCAGAAATTCCTGCCGCACCGCAATAACAAAACAAGACCAGGGAGTAGGACAGTCTGCGATGCGACGAAAAACCCCCGTATCCACAAGTGGTTTAGTGGTAAAATGCTCCCACATAATATACCCGGCCCTGCCTTCTTCTAAAGCAGATACGGCTCCTTCAATATCACCTACTACTTCAAATTCCAGGTCCTGAGGGTTCCAGCCAAGATTCTTTGCGTTCACGTAGGCCATGAGGTGAGAGCCCGAGCCATAACGACTTATAGCTATTTTTGCATTTTTAAGGTCCTGAATGCTTTTGTAATCGGAACCGGCAGCAACATGAATTCCCCAAATCAAGGGAGAAGATATATATTCCTGCACAATTTTTGACTCATTCCCGTTAAGGATGTCTTTGATAATGCCTTCAGTAAGAATTACTGCCACATCAATATCTTTGTTCCTCAAGGCTTTGCACATGGCACCTGTCCCGTCGGGGAATTCTTTCCAAACCACATCCAGCCCATTCTTTTGAAAACTACCCTCTTCAATACACATGTGCCAGGGCAGGTTAAAATGCTCGGGCACGCCACCTATTCGTATATTTTTCATTCGGAATGTTTTCGTTTCAAGTATTTATAGATCTCTTGTTGAGATCTCACCGGTTTTTCTCCAGGAATGCGTTTGACAAATTCGTTGCTTTCTGAAGCATCCAGAATTCTTGATTTTACGTTATCCCGAAGCTGGATATCCAGAATATCTCTAAATTCCTGCGCCACGTCTTTATCATAAAGAGGAGCGATTACTTCAATTCTTCTGTCCAGGTTCCTCGTCATCCAGTCGGCACTTCCGAAATATACTTCCTTTTCCCCTGCATTTTCAAAGAGATACATTCTGCCATGTTCCAGGAAGCGATCTACGATGCTGGTAATATAGATATTTTCGCTCATACCTTTGATGCCGGGGATGAGACAGGTGAACCCCCGCACAAGTAGTCTTACCTTGACTCCCGCATTGCTGGCCTTGTAGAGCAACTCGATGGTTTCTTTGTCTTCAAGACTATTCATTTTTGCGGTTATTCCGGCTTTTTTTCCTAACTGTTTATTTTCAATCTCCCTGTTGATCAAGTCTTTGAAGACCTTACGGGTCGAAAAAGGGGAAATTAAGAGATGTTTTCCCCGTGGAATGATCAATTCGCCTTCAAGAACGAGAAAGATCCTTGAAAGTTCTGCAGTTAGTTTTTCATGAGCCGTAAAAAGTGCATGATCGCAATAAATAGCTGCAGTTTTACTATTGAAATTCCCTGTGCCAATGTATGCGTAGTTTTTTATATTTCCCTGCTCTTCTCTGGAGACCAGCAAAATTTTGGAATGCACTTTTATGCGGGGATAGCTATATATAACACGAGCACCTTCCTCCTCGAACTTTCGACCCCAGTCAATATTGTTTTTCTCATCAAATCTGGCCTTCGCCTCAATGAAAACAGTCACTTTTTTGCCATTTTTGAGGGCCAGAAGCAGGGCAGAAGTAACCTTGGATTCATCTGCTATCCTGTAGATAGATATTTTTAATTCTTTTACCTGCTCATCTCTCGCCGCCTGTTCCAGGAAATGTTCTACATAATCAAAAGGCATGTATGGAAAATGCAGGGAGAGGTCTTTTTCTGAAATTGCCTCAAAATAATTGTCTGAATTTTCGAGTACCCGGTGCTTCACCGGCTCCATAGGTTCATAGTGAAGTTCCGGATTGTTGGTAGGATCGGGAAAGGAGAAAAAGTCACTGAAATTATGATACCTCCCACCGGGCATCATATCAATTTTTCCCAGACCGAGTATTTTTCGAAGTATTTTTTGATCTTCCGCGGGCATTTTGGCATCATACAGTAGCCTTGTAGGCTGCCCATCTGTTCTTTGCTTCAGGGAGTCGTAAATTTTTTCGGCTAAAATGCCGTCTATTTCATCATCTATATATAATTCGGCATCTCTTGACATCTTGATCTCAAAGATACCTTCTACATGGTGTTCAGAAAATATCTTCGGAATTTCAGCTTTTACAAGATCATCCAAAAAGGTGATTTTTGGTTTTTCTTCTTTTTTCCGGGGAAAGGAGATGAAGCGGTCACATTCTTCCACCGGAATATTGACGATCCCGAAATTATCCTCATTTTTGAAAGTCACAACAAAATAGAGCAGGTTGTTTTCAATAAAAAGATCATCCCCTTCCTCATAATGCACGACCAAAGGATTTAGCCATTTTGAGATCTTTTTTAAATATTTATCAGCAAACTTTATATGGTCAGCATGGAACTGTTCGTAATGAATAAGGAAGATTCCATTATTCTCAAGTTCGGGAAGGATCTCATTTTGGTAAACTTCACCAAACTTGTCCTGCTGCTTTTTTACTTCATGCAGGATTTCCTTCACCGTTTTGCTGGGCTTGAGAGCCAGCTTTTTTCTAATGCTCTTTTTTACCCGCTTGATTTGTCGCAACTGAGATACGCGCACCCTAAAATACTCATCCATATTCATAGAGAAAATGGCGAGAAATTTTAGGCGCTCGTATAAAGGGGTCTTTGGATCTTGTGCTTCCTGAAGTACTCTCTCGTTAAAACTTAACCAATTTAAATCGCGGTGCCTTAATAGTATTTCTTCAGGCTTCAACATATATGGGACTTTACCCAAAAATACAATTCTGCCGTACTTTGGAATTTAATTTTGTGTTAAATGACTTATTTCCCGGCCAGTCTGTCCAGAGTGAATTTGATGAGGTTTTCAACCGTTTGACCCGCATCTTTTGAAAATTCTCCTGCAGGCCTGTTGGCTACAACAGCATTAAGGGATACCGCACGGTGCCCCAGCATTTTTGACATGCCGTAAATAGCCGAAGTTTCCATCTCAAGGTTGGTGATCTTAACTCCTTTAAAATCGAAGGCTTCCAGTTTATCCATAAACCTGGTATCTTTTAAAGGAAGTCTTAAGACGCGGCCCTGTGGCCCATAAAACCCAATATTTGATCCTGTAAACCCGTCGACGGTCTCAGAACCCTCAAAGATTTGTGCCAGATCTTCGTCACAGGCTACTGCATAAGCCTTGCTTTTTCTTGGGCTTAACTGGAGCTGTTCGTCCAAAGCCTGGTTGAAATCCTCCAGTTGAACGCTTTCACTTTGGTAGAAATGCATCAAGGCATCAAAGCCCACCGCTCTTTTGCTCACAACAAATGCATCAACCGGAATTTCTTTTTGGATAGAACCTGAAGTTCCCACTCTTATGATATCCAACTGTTTGGTTGTAGATTTTATCTTCCTGGTTTCGAAATCTATATTGACAAGCGCATCAAGTTCATTGATTACAATGTCAATATTATCTGTTCCAATACCGGTAGAGATTACGCTTATCCTTTTCCCTTTATAGGTTCCGGTATGGGTATGAAACTCTCTTTTTTGAATTTTAAATTCAATGTTGTCAAAGTGTTTTGAGATTTTTTGGACCCGATCCGGGTCGCCGACCACTATTACTGTATCGGCTAAATGTTCAGGACGAAGATTTAAATGGTAAATGCTTCCGTCTTTGTTCAGAATTAGTTCTGAAGCTGCAAGATTATTCATGTTATAGTTTTAGTAGGTAATGATTTTCGGAGTCATAAAGGAACTCATATTTCCTAACGCCCCCGTAGAATTCGTCGTCTTTTAATTTTTGATAATAGTTTTTCGAGGCTTCCAGAGCCTTGTCTCCCTCTTCATTCAGTTTGATTCCGTTGTCAGATACCGTATAGAATAGAGAGAGTTTGTCGAGTACTCTTTCCATCTGTACATCTACATACCCGTAATAGCCCTGATATTGTAGGGCATAACCCAATAAATGATGCCTGTTTTTTATTTCGTGTTCCTTGATGAGCTTAAGCACATTTCTCTCCAGAGTATTAAGGCCTGTACTGGCATTAGGGAATCGTTCGATATGCGCTCTTATGCTGCTTGATAGATATTCGAAGTTGGTGGTTTTTTTTATCTCTGAAATCAACCTTTTAGGATCTTTTCCGCAGTAGAATTCCCAAATGAGTTGAGCTATGGACACATCGTCCTTAGTTAAATTAATACGATGTTTATAGTGCTTTTTTAAATGACTATTAGAAAGTTCAGATAGAGGTTGCATTTCCTTTTCGCCCTTCAATTTTCGGCTGCAGACGAGTGATAGAGGGTAGCTCTTATTATTCTGAAGTAAAAAACTAATAAGAGCAAGCATATTCATGTGTGAGAAAAGGTCAAACTCAAACCATAGTACGACTTCATCCAAGTCATTTAGTACGGCCAGTTTATTAAGTTCGGTCTCAAATTTTTCTGAATATTCCTTCTTCTGAATTCCATAGCTTTTCTTCAGGAAATTTTTCCGAAGATCAAGAAATTCCTTTTCTCCAACTTCAATGGCAGTAGGCCCTTCGCATAACATTTCCCGCCAAACGATATATTCACCGTCAAGGCCAAGGTCCTGAACCTTTTCTGCCAGATCGTCTCCATTGCAGATGTGCAAAAACTTCTTTTTCTTCATATACAGCGGGTTTAACCTCCTATTCGTTTAACCTTGTAACCTTTTTGCTTGAGGTGAGACATTACTTTTTCGCGAACATCTCCCTGTATAATGATCTCACCATCTTTTACAGATCCACCAACCCCGCATTTCTTTTTCAATTCTTTGCCCAGGACCTGAAGGTCTTCCTCCGGGCCAATAAATCCTTTAACGACAGTAACGGTTTTACCGGCACGCCCTTTTGAGCTGTAATGTGCCTCCAACTCTTGTTGTGAAGGATCCAGAGCCTCTTCCTGATCATTTTCCTGACCGGGATCGAAATCGTCATTGGTAGAAAAAACAAATCCGCCCAAGTCCTCCAGTCCTAGTTTTTTCTTGGCCATTATATTATTTTTTAAGTCCTATTTCCTTGAGACGCTGGTTAAGGAATTCCCCGGCAGTAATATCGGGGTAGGCTTTAGGATGGTCGTTATCTACACATTCTTCGAGACAGTTAAGCGGCATTTCGCTGCGCGGGTGCATAAAAAAAGGAATGGAATAGCGTGGAGTGTCCCATTCTTCCCTTGGCGGGTTCACTACTCTGTGAATGGTAGATCTTAATTTATTGTTGGTGTGTCTTTCAAGCATATCGCCTACATTGATGACCAACTCATCTTCCTGCGGAATGGCATCAATCCATTCCCCATCTTTTCTCAATACCTGTAGGCCTCCCGTAGAAGCGCCCATCAACAGGGTAATGAGGTTAATGTCACCATGAGCCCCGGCACGTACTGCGCCTTTAGGTTCTTCGGTGATTGGAGGATAGTGGATTGGGCGCAGAATACTGTTTCCATTGCTCGCCCAGTGGTCGAAATAATGTTCGTCAAGACCAATATATAGTGCCAGGGACCGCAGGACATAAATTCCTGTTTTTTCCAGCATCCGGTATGCTTCCATCCCGGTATGGTTGAAATCGGGCAGCTCTTCTACCTGAACATTTTTGGGATATTCTTCGGTAAGATTGGCATCTGCGGTGGCCTCCTGGCCAAAATGCCAGAATTCCTTGAGGTCTCCTTCCTTTTTACCTTTTGCGTGCTCTTTTCCGAAGGAAATATAACCTCGTTGTCCGGCAAGGCCTTCAATTTCATATTTTTCCTTAGTCTCCAAAGGAAGTTCGAAGAAATTCTTAACTTCTTTGTATAGTTCCTCGACCAGTTGATCGCTCAGAAAATGATTTTTCAGAGCCACAAAACCAATCTCTTCATAGGCCTTTCCAATCTCATCAACAAATTTCTGCTTTCTTTGAGGGTCATCAGACAAGAAATCGGCAAGATCAACACTGGGAATGTTATTCATTTCCATAAGTTTCTTTTGTTTTCGCCTAACAAAGTTAAATAAATTCCCATGAGATGGAAGGGGTTTATAAAATTCTTAATAAGTAGAAATCCTATTTTGACTACATTTGAGACCATAATTATCAAATATGGCTACCGAATCACCTGCAATACATCCCGAACTCACCTTTCAAAAAGGACAATTTTCTAATGAAAAGCTCAAACAGCTGTACTTCGAAATGCTTAAGCCCCGGCTTATAGAGAAGAAGATGCTGGTATTGCTGCGACAGGGAAAAATCTCAAAATGGTTTAGCGGAATTGGGCAGGAAGCGATCGCGGCCGGAGTAACCCTCGCCTTG
>JBAVJE010000013.1:0-3142 GCA_049687615.1 Salinimicrobium sp.
CTTCGGAAGTTTGCTCAATAACTTTGAGTTTCAAGGCTCGGGGCTTAAAATAAGCCAGAAGGGAAGTTATGATATTCCTCAATGTTCTGATGAAGCACCCCTGTATGTTTTTGTTTCCATTAAAGTATACAATAATAATAATGAATGGGAATGGTATAAGAACTCCAATGAAGACAAAATTAAGATTGAAGTTAACCCTAACGGGGCCGACCTCAATGGAGATGGTGATCCAGACGCCTGGTTTACCAGGGAATCGGCAGACCTTGAACTTATACCAGGAAAGTACCGTATCGAATATTTAGCTGTTACGGGAGGAGAAGATCCAGCGGATATTATTTTTATGGCTCCCAGGGTTCCGAATGAGAATATTGGCTATACAGAGGATATTCAGTACCACAATTTTGTAAAAAAACCATTACCTATAGAGGTTACTATTCACCCGGGACAAAAATATTACCAACCGGTGGAAGTGCTTTGCTATGAAGAACATTTTGCCTTCGCATTTGGATATTTATACTTCGATTTCAACAATCCTGAGTTGATTTACCTCTGCACTTTTGGAAATGTTTGCGATGAAAATGAAAAACATATTCCTGCTCAATTCAAAATTAAAATATGGAAAGATGCATCTAAGGAAGAATTGCTGGTAGTAGCTCAAAACGAAAGGAAGTCTTTTAGTGACCAGGCCGGCACTCATTACTATGCAGATGCACTGTGTTTTCCTTTACCGGTGTTGAATGGGAATGATGAGTACTATGCAAAAATTTGGCTCGTGGAAGATGATACTGAGAATTTGATTAGGGAAGGAAGTTTTGGGTCCGGTGACCTTGCTGGAATTTACCAACCGGAACAGGAGCATTATTACTATCACTTTAGGGAAGCTTGCTGTGGGGAAGCAGACAATTATATTTTGCTGGAAGATCTTACCGAAAATGAGGAAGAATGCGAAGAAGAACCCCAGGATCCCGAATGTTACCCATGTGAGGGCAAAATAAGCAAATTGACGTTTTATTATGCGGGAGAGGATAACACACCTATCATAGTTGAGCAGAATACAAATGGAAATAACCCAATTGAAATATTTAACCAGATACTGGATAACGGACAAACTTTTTCTATAGAAGGCAAATTCAGTAAAGACGGGCAGCCTAATTCTTTATGGACAGAAATCTACATAAAAGAAGGAGATAACGAAATCATACAAATCCATACGAGCTGTTCTGATCCAGATGTGGTACCCGGATATACTGTAGGCAATTTTGAAATTCTTTCAGGAGAAAGTGCAAAAGGGGGGGGCTTATGTCCTGCTCCTAATTAAAATATTAAACCCATAATCCTGGCATAGGTGGGTCCTGTGACAGGCTTATACATCAACCTTTTATTAATTTAAATTATTCTATTATGAAAAGATTAAAAATTTATTTGGCTTATGTGGCAGTTGCCGCATTGTTCATGACCTCTTGTAGTAAAGAGGAAGGCCCCGATGCACCACCTGGTGGTGAGGAAATGGGAGTACTTTCATTCAATGTTCTTCTTAAGGATTATGAAACTTCCAACAAGCAATCAACCAAACAAGCGGAAGAGGTAGAAGTTCCACCAAGCTGTGACCCTGAAGGTAATAGCGATCCATTTACGGTTAGGGCAATGATAGCGGTAGGAAATGGTGATACCGGTATTTATGTGGATGATGGAGATGCTAATAACGGAAATGCAGTTGATATTCGGGTGATTCCTGTTGGTAACAATGATTCCGATGGTGATGGAATGGCAAACTGGCTTACCTATGAGGAAGATTTCCTTGAATTAACACAAGGTCAGTACACTTTATTATATTTTGAGGTGTTGAACGATACTGGAGAGGTTCTTTACATGGCACCTAATAGTAACGATAATTACGGCCCATATAGCTTTGATAACTTTGTGGAAGACCCACTTCCTCATGTGATTCAGGTTAATGCTGGTGAAAAACCATATAATGACGTTGAGGTACTATGCTATGATGAAGTTTACGCAGAAGAATTTGGTTACCTGTTCTTTGATTTCGAAATGTTGCCTCTTCAATACATTTGTATTTTTGGTAACGAATGTACAGATGAAGGTCGTCATTATCCTTCTAACTTCAGAATCGTGGTTTGGGAGTATCCTGAAGGAGATTTAGATCAACTTGAAATGCTTGATAGAGAAGACGCGTTTGTAAATGCTACTAATGAAGCCGTATGGCAAGATGGAGTTGTCTTGCAGGCCGATCCACTATGTATTCCACTTCCTGATAGAGAAGGACAAATGTTTTATGCAGAAGTGTACACTATTGATAGTCAAGGTAATGAAACTTTGATTAGAAGAGGTGATTTTGATGCCGAGGATATCGATCAACTATATGATCCGGAAACCGACACCTACAATTACTGGCATTTTAGACATGGGGAATATTGTGAGGAAGATTCAGATCCTTGTTTGCTAAGTAGAGTTGTAACCGACTGGACCCAGGATTTTACAGGTTTGATTAATCTGCCTAGCGGTCTGTACACCGATTATATTGATGTAGATACCAATGATGACGGAGTTTATGACGGTAATGATAACCCACCAGCCACTGCACCTTTCGGGGGATATTTGATCACAGATAATCCTCAAGATTATTACAGCGGATTTGTGAGCTCAGAAACCGGTGACGATGGAGAAATGATTGTTTTTGACGGTTCCCCCGATATAACTGATCGGGTAATTTACACTATTGAAACACCCGAATTATGCGAGGGGGATATATATTATCTTAAAATGAGAGTTAAAGATATTAGTGCTCCCGATGTGAATAATGCCAGATTAAGAGTGCGTTATAGATCTGGAAATCCAGAATCAGCAACTACTGTAGGAAACTTTGCAATAGATCCTTTGATCAATGATGGTGGTGGTTCTGCATGGGCTACTGTTGGATTTGTTATGGTAGCTACCGAAGATGGAAAAATGGTGATTAGGATTAGGGATAGAGAAGATGATAATTCCGGTAATGATTTCGCGATGGATGATATAGTTTTATCAAACGATCCTACAACTTTATTTGGAGTTCTTAATATTAACCCTAACAATTAAAAAATAATGAGTTAAACTTTAAAAATGGAGAGCCCAGAATGGGCTCTTCTTT
>JBAVJE010000014.1:0-13694 GCA_049687615.1 Salinimicrobium sp.
TCCTTATAACGAATTCAGGCCGTCTCCGGGTAAGATCACCAACCTTCATGCGCCGGGAGGCCATGGAGTGAGAATAGACACCCACGTTTACAGCGGTTACGTTATTCCGCCAAACTACGATTCCATGATCGCCAAGTTGATCACTACCGCGCAAACCCGCGAGGAAGCAATCAACAAAATGAAGCGTGCCCTGGATGAATTTGTGATCGAAGGCGTGAAAACCACAATTCCTTTCCACAGGCAGTTGATGGATGAACCCGATTACGTGGCAGGAAATTACACCACAAAATTCATGGAAGATTTCAAGATGAAACCCATCGAAGAATAACTGTCAAAAATGACATTTTTGAAGCCCCTTATTTTAGGGGCTTTTTTGTGCTTAGGCCTGACAGGTTTTCAAAACCTGTGAGGCCTTTTTTCTATTAACTATTAACAATTCACTATTTTCTAACACGGGCGTTCCGCTGTTTCGCTGCCGCTCAAAGCGGCCGGGCTATCCGCTATAGTTTCTGTCCGCTGTCGCGTACAAAAAGCTGCCGCTACTATCCCTAACGCATTTCATACCTAACAGGTTTTCAAAACCTGTTAGGTCTTTACTATTTTTATATCTTTAGATGCTGCGGATGCTAAAGTTTCCGTAGGTTAAAAAGAATTAATTTTATGGACTTCTCCTTCTGGGAACAGGATTCCTGGTTTTCAAACATTGATTTTACCGTCATAGGAAGCGGTATCACAGGTCTTAACTGTGCCTGGGAGCTTAAAAAGAAACACCCTAAAGCCAAAGTGCTCGTTCTCGAACGCGGACTGTTGCCTAATGGAGCGAGCACCAAAAATGCGGGCTTCGCCTGTTTTGGGAGTATTTCAGAGATTCTCGACGACCTTAATTCCCATTCTGAAGAAGAGGTCGTAGAGCTCGTGCATAAACGGGTGAAAGGCCTGCACTTGCTACGAGAGAATCTTGGCGATGAGAATATAGACTATAAAGCCAACGGTGGCTATGAACTCTTTACTAAGCAAGATCAAGAGCTGTTTGAAACCTGTGTCTCAAAAATGCCAAAAATAAACAGCCTTCTAAAACCCATTTTTGGAACCGATGTTTTTAGTGTTCGGGAAAATTCCTTCGGCTTCAGGAATATACAGGACAAACTTATTTACAACAGGTTTGAAGGACAACTCGATACCGGAAAAATGATGACTTCTTTGCTCTATAAAGTGCAGTCGGCCGGAGTGCGGATTTTGAATAGCACAACAGTCAAGGAATTCGTAGAAATGATTGATTCCGTAGTAGTGAAAACAGAAAACTTCAGCTTAAAAACAGGGAAATTATTTGTAGCGACCAACGGCTTCGCAAGCCAGATGGGTTTTTCTGAAGTTAAACCCGCCCGGGCGCAGGTGTTGATCACTAAACCCATTCAAAATTTGGCTCTCAAGGGCAGCTTTCACCTTGACAAAGGCTACTACTATTTTAGAAATGTGGGCGAGAGGGTTCTTTTTGGTGGCGGGCGTAACCTTGATTTGAAAGCCGAAGAAACCATAGATATGAATCATACGGCTCTCATCCAGGACAGGTTGGAAGAGCTGCTTAAGAGCAGCATTTTACCCGGGCAAACTTTTGAAATCGATCAACGTTGGAGCGGTATTATGGGAGTGGGGGAACAAAAGAAACCCATTATTCAAAAGATGTCAAAAAATATATTTTATTCACTACGGTTGGGAGGTATGGGCGTAGCAATAGGTAGCCAGGTTGGAAAAGAGCTCGCTCAACTAAACAATTAATTTATGAAAAGAATCTTCAGGTTTATCCTAAAGGCCATTCTTTGGCTTTTCCTTTTTAGCCTTTTGCTGGTCGTTCTGTTCAAATGGGTGCCGGTGCCTTTTACGCCGCTTATGGCCATCAGGTATTTTGAACATCCCGAAGAGAAAATTCATCATGAATGGGTGCCGATGGAGGAGATTAGTTCAAACCTGCAGCTGGCAGTGGTGGCAAGTGAAGATCAAAACTTCATGAATCATGACGGCTTTGATTATGAAGCCATAAAAAAAGCGATAGAAGAAAACAAAGAACGTAAGCGTACCCGTGGGGCGAGCACTATTTCGCAGCAGACTGCTAAAAACGTGTTTTTATGGCCCGGGCGCAGCTGGTTTAGGAAAGGTGTGGAAGTCTATTTTACTTTTTTAATAGAAACCATCTGGGACAAAGAGCGTATTTTGGAAGTCTATCTCAATTCTATTGAGATGGGCAAAAGCGTCTACGGCGCCGAAGCGGCGGCAAAGGTCTGGTTTAACAAGCCGGCTTCAAAACTCACGCCTTATGAGGCGGCGGCCATGGCGGCTTTGCTGCCAAACCCCCGGGAATATCGGGCTAACCCGCCAAGTAGTTATATCCAGGGGAGAAAGAGCTGGATCGTACGACAGATGAACAACCTTGGCCAGCTTAAATTCGACTAAAATGACAGATCTCAAAAAACGGCTTTTTGAAGCCTGTGAACAATATGTGGAAGAAAGAATTGCTCGTGTTGAAAAGGCAATAAATGACCTTGAGGATGCGCTAAAGCTGGAGACCAAATGCTCTATGGGCGATAAATATGAGACCGGCAGGGCAATGTTGCACCTGGAATTTGAAAAATTATCGGGCCAGCATGAGCAGTACAGGAAGCTGCGGAAGACTATAAGGATGATGCCGCCGGGACCTTTTAAAAAGGTCACTTTTGGAAGCGCTGTTGAAACTTCGGCAGCCAATTATTATATTTCTATTCCCGCTGGAGAATTGAAGGTGGGGGACAAATCGTTCTATGCGGTAGGAGCGGCTTCACCCATTGCACAGGCATTAAGCGGGAAAAAGCTGGGAGAAAATGTCACTTTTGGCGGAAAACAGCTGAAAATTATAAGTATTCTTTAGCCTGGAAAAGGCTTGATTTTTTGGATTAGCGAATCCGTTTCTTTAGTAATTCCGGAGAAATATAAAGCTGTACTTTCTTTGCTGCGGGCAATTTCTCCTTGTTTTCGAACAAGAGGTTGTGGTCTTTGTATTTAGCCTGAATAAGAAAATGGCTCCCCTTGAAAAATGTTTTTTTAACGACTGCTTCAAAGGAATTGTCACCTCCTGTTGAAAGGCTGATTTCATGTGGATAAATCACCACTTTTTTTCTACAGCTCTGTCCGGAAAGGAAGAGTTCGGCAGGGATTTCATTAACCTCTCCAAAAAGTGAGGCTACATAGGCATTTTTGGGGTTTTTATACAATTCTTCAGGCCTTCCTTTAGAAATTATACGACCGGCTTTCATCACGAAACTATTATCTGCAAATGACAGGGCATCTGTGCTGTCGTGAGTAGCCACAATTACGGTAATATTATTTTTTTTAAGGTGAGAGAAAAGGTTCCTGCGCAGTTTGTTTTTTCTAAAGTGATCAATATGGCTGAAAGGTTCGTCGAGCATTAAAACTTTGGGAGGTTTAGCCAGCACTCTTGCCAGCGCCACTCGCTGCTGTTGCCCGCCGCTCAATAATCTGGCCTTCATTCTAGCCAGTTCGCGCATCTCCACCAGGTCCAGCAGTTCATTCACCCGCTGTTGTTTCTTCCGGGGGTACATATTGGACAAATATTTTCCTACGTTTTCTGCAACGCTAAGGGAAGGCATGAGGTCGAAATCCTGGGTGAGGTACTTCATGAAATCTTCTCCGGGAACTAGATTGAAATTGGGCCCCAGTAGCTGTTCGTCTTCCCAGAAAATTTTGCCGTCAACATGGTGTAACCCGTAGATAGACTGAAGCAGGGTGCTTTTTCCGCAGCCGCTCGCCCCAATAATAGAAACGTTTTCACCTTTTTCAATGGTAAAGCAAAGGTTCTTTAGAAGAGGTTTGTCTGAATAGCCAAAAGAGAGGTTTCTGACCCGTAACATAAGAGGAAGTTTTCTCCTACAAATTTACTGTATTAAAATGGAAAAGCCTTCCGAAGAAGGCTTTAGAACGATTATAAATTCAGGTGATCTATTGCTTAGATTTTTCCTCTGGCAGGCTGGTGTAACCCATATTATAAAGCGTAAATCCAAATAGATCTGCGTATTGCTCAATAGTCTTACTTACAGGAGTTCCAGCACCGTGACCGGCATTGGTCTCGATCCTGATCAATACAGGGGCATCGCCGGCCTGTTTGTCCTGTAGTTCTGCCGCAAACTTGAAGGAGTGTGCCGGCACTACGCGGTCGTCATGATCTCCTGTGGTTACCAAAGTGGCAGGATATTCTACGCCAGCCTTGACATTGTGAACAGGCGAATATCCTTTAAGATAATTAAACATCTCTTCGTTGTCCTGAGCCGTCCCATAGTCGTAAGCCCAGCCCGCACCAGCGGTGAAAGTGTGGTATCGAAGCATGTCCATAACACCAACGGCCGGTAAGGCAACTTTCATTAGGTCGGGTCGCTGAGTCATAGTCGCTCCAACTAACAATCCGCCGTTTGAACCACCGCGAATGGCCAGGTAATCTTTAGAAGTATAATTGTTATCGATTAGATATTCTGCAGCCGCGATAAAGTCGTCAAAAACATTTTGTTTTTTCGTCTTAATTCCTGCATCATGCCATTCTCTTCCATATTCTCCACCTCCGCGAAGGTTTGGTACGGCATAAATTCCTCCCTGCTCCATCCAAACGGCATTGGCAATGCTGAAAGAAGGGGTAAGGCTGATGTTAAATCCGCCGTAACCGTAAAGAATAGTTGGGTTCTTTCCATTCATTTCCACACCCTTTTTGTGTGTAATAATCATAGGGATCTTCGTACCGTCCTTAGAGGTGTAGAAAATCTGCTCGCTCGTAAAATCTTCAGGATTAAAATCTATGTCCGGCTTGTTATATAATTCAGAAGTTCCCGCTTCGATATCGTACTTGTAGATGCTTCCGGGAGTGACATAGTTGGTAAAGGAATAATAGAGCTCTTTTTCTTCCTCTTTGGCGCTAAATCCGCCTGCTGATCCTACACCGGGAAGTTCTACTTCCCTTACCATGTTTCCTTCATAGTCGTACTGTTTTACGTTAGAAACCGCGTCTTCCATATACTCTGTAAAGATATAACCTCCCGCTGTAGATGGGGAAAGCACATATTCGGTTTCAGGAATAAAATCTGTCCAGTTTTCCGGAGTGGGATTTGAAGCATCAACAGTAACAATTTTCTGGTTGGGCGCATTCCTGTTGGTCACCACGTAAAGTTTGCTGCCTTTATTGTCCAGTACATAAGTATCGGTGTCTTCATTGTCTATAATGGTTTCTAATGTCGGGTTGTCCTGGGATAGGTCCATCATAAATAATTTTCCTCCCGAAGTAGAATTCCTGGCCGTGATGAAAAGGTAATTGTTGTCTTCAGAAACACTTCCGCCAACATAGCGGTGTTTTTGATCTTCACTTCCGCCGAAGACCAATTTGTCTTCACTTTGTTTGGTACCCAACTTATGGTAGTAGAGCTTGTGTTGATCTGTCTTGGCAGATAGCTCACTGCCTTCCGGTTTGTCGTAACTGGAATAATAGAATCCTTCATCGCCTTTCCAGGAAATTCCGCTAAACTTCACATCCATCAAAGTGTCTTCCTTGATCTCACGTGTTTCGGCATCCATGACGATAATTTTTCGCCAGTCGCTTCCTCCTTCAGAAATAGAATAGGCGAGTGTTTTTCCATCTTTAGAGAAATTCATCTCTCCCAGGGAAGTGGTGCCGTCTTCACTAAATTTATTAGGATCCAGAAATACTTCCGGCGTGTCTTTTTCAGATTTTTTGCGGTAAATCACATACTGGTTCTGCAAACCGTCATTTTTCGAGAAATAGATGTAGTCCCCTTCCTTAGATGGCGCACCTATTTTTTCATAGTTCCATAGGTCAGACAGCCTCTGTTTCAACTGCTCTCTGAAAGGGATTTTTTCAAGATAGGCAAAGGTTACCTCGTTTTCTGCTTTCACCCATGCTTCGGTTTCGGCGCTGCGGTCATTCTCCAGCCAGCGGTAGGGATCTTTTACTTCGGTCCCAAAATAAACGTCAACGGTATCAACCTTCTTTGTTTCCGGATAGTCCAAAGTTGTGGTGTTTTTAGAGATTTGGTCTGCGCATGAGACAAGAGCGCTCGCTGCAAAGACTGTAAAAAGTGTTTTTTTCATTGTTTTAATTTTCAAGAGGACTAAATGTAGAGAATTTCCTGCAAATTTTGAATATAAATAAAGGCCGTTCGTGTGGGAACGGCCTTAAGGGGGGCTCAAAAGTGAGCTTTTGGAGACTAATTATTTTTGCGGCAGGATTTAAGAAATTTAAACCAGTTTTTTAGCAACTAAATATTCTGCTATTTGTACGGCATTGGTGGCAGCTCCTTTTCTAAGGTTATCGGCCACAATCCACATGTTGAGCGAATTGGGTTGCGACAGGTCTCTTCTAATTCTACCCACAAATACGTCGTCTTTACCTTCGGCATAAATTGGCATAGGATAAGTATTCACAGCAAGGTTGTCCTGTACGGTTATTCCGGGGAAATCATTTAACAGCCTGCGTAGCTCATTCACCTCAAAATCATTTTCAAAAGTCACATTGACAGATTCGCTGTGGCCGCCTACAACCGGAATACGAATCGCAGTTGCGGTAACAGCCACAGAGTCATCTTGCAGGATCTTTTTGGTCTCGTTGGTAAGTTTCATTTCCTCCTTCGTGTAACCATTATCTTCAAAAACATCGCAATGCGGGATCGCGTTGCGGTGAATAGGGTAAGGATAGGCCATTTCGCCTTTTTCGCCCTTGTATTCGTTTTCCAGCTGCTGTACCGCTTTTACCCCGGTACCGGTGATCGACTGATATGTGGAAACAACCGCTCTTTTGATCGTATATTTCTTATGCAGCGGAGCAAGAGCCATCACCAGTTGAATGGTGGAGCAGTTAGGATTCGCGATGATTTTATCTTCGGAAGTCAATTCTGAAGCGTTAATTTCGGGGACCACCAGTTTTTTAGCAGGATCCATTCTCCATGCTGAAGAATTATCAATTACCGTTGTGCCCACCGCTGCGAATCGCGGCGCCCACTCTAACGAGGTCTCGCCACCCGCTGAAAACAAGGCGATATCGGGTTTTTGATTGACTGCATCTTCCAGCCCTATGACCTCATATTCTTTATCTTTAAATGTGATCTTTGTACCTACAGATCTTTCTGAAGCTACCGGCAACAATTGTGTAAGGGGAAAATTTCGCTCTGCCAGCACCTGCAACATGACCCGGCCTACCATTCCGGTAGCGCCTACTACTGCTATTTTCATATTATTTGTTCTTTTAAATTTATGAGCTTCCAAAAATGACATTTTTGACGCCTTTCTTCAGAAGCATTTTTTCCTTCCTCATTTTGGCTGCAAAGGTATTGTACTCCTAAGAATAATTAGAATGGCTTCCGAAGAAATATGGGTGATAAATATTTTTATAACCACTTTACACAAATTGTCAAATAATGAATACAAAAAAAAGAACCCTGAAACGAGTTCAGGGTTTTGTCCTGAAACATTTCAGGATTGGTTAAAGATATGCAGTGTAGCGGTTACTACGAGCGTTAATGTCTATTTGGTAAAATACAGCTGTTTGAAGTATTTTCCACGTACTCCGGGAATTGCCATTTTCCAGATTTCTTTAGTTTCCAGTACTCCCATGGCTCGCAGGCGTAGGCCATCGAGAAGTGTCCTATATACAAATATGTAGATTCCCAAAAGCACGAGATTGGTGTGACCAGAAAACCTGTCCCAGGATAGCGCGAGCAGAATTCCCGGAATGAACAAAAGCATATAGTAAATTAACAGGTTCTTCATCGTTCTTATCTTTTGTTTTGCTTTTTTAGTTCATCCCGAATTTGAGTAAGTAATTCTTCCTGACTGGGACCTTTGGGTTCCACCAGCTTTGGAGCTTCTTTTTCCTTTTTGGTTCTTTCATAGGCCCTGAGTACTAAAAATATGAAGAAACCTACAATAATGAAGTAAATAATTGCCTGAATTACATTACCGTATGTTATAACAGCGGCTTCGGCCTCTTTTGCGGCATCCAGTGTTTCATAATATTCTCCATCAAGCGCGATGAACTTCTGAGAAAAATCTACCCCTCCGGTAAAAACTCCAATGAGTGGCATAATAATGTCGGCCACCACCGAGGCTACGATTTTATTAAAGGCGCCTCCAATGACAACCGCAGTTGCCAAAGCGATAATATCTCCTTTAAGGATGAATGTTTTAAAGTCTTTAAAGAACGCCATTTTAGAGTGGTTTTGTTGGTTAGCGCTCTAAATATATGCATTTTAACCAATAAGGATTCTTTTTACACGCTGAGAAATCCCCGTGATGAGCTCATAGGAGATCGTATTTCCTTTTGCTGCGAATGTTGTGGCGTGTTGCGGGCCACCAAAAATAATGACTTCATCACCTTCTTTGCAATCTATACCGCTAATGTCTATCATGATCATATCCATGCACACATTTCCAATAATAGGTGCATATTGCCCGTTCACCATAACACCGGCCTTTCCATTACCATACTGCCTGTTGATCCCATCTGCATGACCTATGGGCAAGGTCGCCGTTTTTGTAGGTTTTTCGGCAATAAAAGCACGGTTGTAGCCCACAGTATCTCCTTTCTTGATGTTATGGATTTGTGAAATAATGGTCTTGAGGGTACCTATAGGCTTGAGTTTTTGGTCTTCGCCTTCCTCATTTCCAAATCCGTACAGGCCAATTCCTGTACGAACCATGTCAAAAGCGGCCTCGGGATAGTTGATGACGCCCGAGGTATTGCAAATGTGGAGCATAGGCTGGTACCCAAGCTCATCAAATAGTTTTATAGCGATCTTCTGAAAACTGTGAATTTGCTTAAGAGTAAATTCTCTCTCCCGCCAGTCCTCACTGGCTGCAAGATGTGAAAAGAAAGAGGCCGCTTTTACCGATGAGGTGCCGGTAAGCAGATCGCGAACAACATCTGTTTCATCTTTTGCAAAACCAAGTCTGTTGAGACCGGTATTGAATTTTATGTGTATCGGATAATATTTTTGGTTGAGCTTCTCTGCAGTTTTAATAAATTTCCTGAGTACAAATTCGCAGTAAAGGCTGGGCTCAAGGCAATTTTCAATGAGCTCCTCAAAATTGTAAGACTGCGGATGGAGTACCAGAATAGGAAGTTCTATACCCGCTTTACGAAGGGCGACCCCTTCAGAGGTGTAGGCCACTGCAAAATAATCTGCACCTAGTTCCACTAGTTTTTTGGCTATGCCCACAACATCACTTCCGTAGCCAAAAGCCTTGACCACGGCCATCATTTTGACGTTTTTATCGACTTTTGATCGTAAATAATTAAAATTATGAGCTAAGGCATTAAGATCTATTTCAAGTACGGTCTCCCTGGCTTTCGGCATGTTCACTTCTTTTATCTTTAACTTCCTCGTGGTCTTTGACCTCCATGGTCTTTAGTTTTTCCCTCAGGCGTGCCTTGTAGAAGGCCCCACGGCTAAGGGGTTCGTATTCTTCGGTTTCCCCAAGAAGCACAAGATCTTCATTTGCTGTTTTACGATAGCTGTATTGGGCAAGATTTCCGGTGCGGGTACAAACGGCATGTACTTTTGTAACGTATTCGGCAGTGGCCATGAGATTAGGCATGGGGCCAAAGGGATTTCCTTTAAAATCCATGTCCAGTCCTGCCACGATCACCCTTATCCCCTTATTAGCAAGATCATTACAAACAGAGACGATCTCGTCATCGAAGAACTGGGCTTCATCGATCCCCACCACATCACAGCCATCGGCTAAAAGCCTGATGTTAGCTGCGGCTGGAACCGGAGTGGAACGAATTTCGTTGGAATCATGAGAAACCACCATCTCTTCATTGTACCGGGTATCTATGGAGGGTTTAAAGATCTCCACATTTTGTTTTGCAAATTTTGCGCGTTTCAGCCTGCGAATAAGCTCTTCGGTCTTTCCCGAGAACATTGATCCACATATCACTTCAATCCACCCAAATTGCTCCTTATGATTTACTGTATTTTCGAGAAACATTTTGTATTTTTCAAGACCAAAATTAGAGGTCACCTGTGATAAAGGTGATACAAATTTATTAAAAATACAACCGCTTTGGAGCGGTAAGCATTAAAGTTATGAAAAAGCAACTTAAAGAGGAATTAACAACACTGGCGGCAAAAATTGTGCACCTCGAAGATGCGCAGGAGGTTTCCACCGGCGAGTTAAAGGAGCTTGCAAAGCAACTTTATGAGAAATTGACTGTACTTCATTTTACCGAAACCAATTTGTATGCTTCGGAAGTAAAAAAAGAAGAAAAGCAAAAAAGTGCTACAGTTGAAACTGCCGTCACCGTTGAGGCAGCATCCAAAAATGAGGAAAAACAGGAATCTTCAGAACCCGATGAATATTCCCCAAGCGGCATGGAATACAGTGACTCTGAAGCGATCACCGAGCCTAACACAGAATTTATCAAGGATATCGTTGCTCAAATGCCTGCCGAATCTCAGCATATAGACGAGCTTTTTGACCACGTAGAGCCTCGTGACTATAAGAAAAATGATATGGAAGATATCGGGGGCGTGCATTATGATAACCTGCCTCAATTTGAACCTGTATCCCGCAACGGTCAACAAGAAAAACCAAAATCACTCAACGATCGCCTGAATAGAGGAATCCATATTGGCGTGAATGATAAACTGGCTTTCATCAGGCAGCTTTTTGACGGCAGCACCACAGACTATAACCGGGTACTTTCACAACTGGGCACGCTCAAAACAAAAGAGGAAGCCTTTAATTTTGTGGCCAACATGGTCAAGCCCGATTATAACAATTGGGAAGGCAAAGAAGATTATGAATCGCGGTTTTTGGACATTATCGCCAAGAAATACGATTAAAAGAATTCTATGTCCAAACTATATTTAGTTCCTACACCCATCGGTAACCTGGACGATATGACTTTTCGTGCCGTCAAAGTTCTTAAAGAAGCCGATCTTATACTTGCCGAAGACACACGTAATAGCGGAAAACTCCTCAAACATTTTGAGATCAACACGTCTATGCAAAGCCATCATATGCACAATGAACATAAGACGGTTGAAGGTGTGGTACGGCAGATCCAGAATGGTAAAACCATAGCTTTGATAAGTGATGCAGGCACACCGGCCATTAGTGATCCGGGATTTTTACTTACCCGTGCATGTATTGAGGCAGGGGTGGAAGTAGATTGTCTTCCGGGAGCTACTGCCTTTGTTCCGGCTTTAGTGAACAGTGGCCTTCCTAATGATAAATTCGTGTTTGAAGGATTTCTTCCTGTAAAAAAGGGGAGACAAACCAGGCTGCAGCTGCTTTCCGAAGAAACAAGGACAATTGTTTTTTACGAATCGCCGCATAAATTACTAAAGACACTTGGGCAGATCAAAGAATTTTTTGGAGAAGACCGCCCGGTTTCGGTTTCCAGGGAGATCACCAAATTGCATGAAGAAACAATTAGGGGAACGGTTTCTCAAGTTCTGGAACATTATGAGCAGAAGCCTCCAAAAGGGGAAATTGTTCTAATCGTGGGAGGAATAAAATAACTGTTGTTTTGCCGTTTTTTTGAGTCAGCGCATAAACCTCTCGGCTTCTTGTGTTTATCATAAGACTTTAAAAGATCACCTCGAGAAAATCCTTCTTCAGTAATGTGAAATGAAATCTATCCGGTTTCTGAAAGATTTATTTCACCGGGGAGATCTAAAAAGAAAGAATTTACTTTAATTCCTACCAGAGCATCTTTTGTAAGATGATTTCGAAACCTTTAATTTTCTATTTTTGAACAAAATTTCTGCTATGCGCTGGACACTAAAACCAAAACCCGATCCCGAAATTGTTGCACATCTGCAGAATGTATTGGGGGTTGAACGGCCCATCGCTTCTTTACTGGCGCAACGCGGAATTCTAACTTTTGAGGAGGCTAAAAAATTCTTTAGACCTTCGCTGGAAGATCTGCATGATCCTTTTTTAATGCAGGATATGGAAGCTGCCGTGAACCGAATTGAGCAGGCGCTTCAAAAAGGCGAAAATATAATGGTCTATGGAGATTATGATGTTGACGGCACCACAAGTGTTGCTCTGGTCTCTTCCTATCTTAATTCCTTTTATCCCAATGTTGCTACTTATATTCCCGATAGGTATGAAGAGGGCTATGGGATTTCCTATAAGGGAATTGATTATGCGTACGACAATGACATCAGTCTTATTATTGCCCTTGACTGCGGAATAAAAGCCGTAGAAAAGGTCGCTTATGCTTCAGAAAAAGGGATCGATTTTGTGATTTGTGACCACCACAGGCCGGGAACAAAAATTCCCAGGGCTGTTGCGGTACTCGATCCAAAAAGGGAAGACTGCAATTACCCTTATAAGGAGTTATGTGGCTGTGGTGTTGGTTTTAAACTGCTACAGGCACTGGTACAGCACAGGGGCGAAGCTTTTGAAACTCTTATTCCTTACCTCGATCTCGTGGCTACGGCTATTGGAGCAGATATTGTACCTATCACCGGAGAGAACCGGGTGCTTGCCTATCACGGTTTGAATATAATTAACGTTGCGCCAAGAGCCGGTTTTAAAGCCATTATTGACCAGGTAAAAAAACAAAGCTTAACAATTTCAGACGTAGTCTTTATCATCGCTCCACGTATTAATGCCGCCGGCAGAATGAAGCATGGTCTGCATGCAGTGAAACTTCTTACCGAAAACGATGAGGCGCAGGCCAGGACCTTTGCTGCCGAAATTGAACTTTACAACCAGGAGAGAAGGGAAGCCGATAAAGCTATTACCATTGAGGCCCTTGCACAAATCGAGGAGCTTAAGGAGCAGGAAAGATTGACCACCGTAGTTTACCAGGAGAACTGGCACAAAGGCGTGATTGGGATCGTTGCATCCAGACTCACAGAAACCTATTATCGGCCCACACTTGTTTTTACCCGCAGCGGTGAAAAACTGGCTGCCTCGGCACGCTCTGTTAAAGGGTTTGATGTGTATGATGCGCTTGAGGGCTGCAGTGAATATATTGAGCAGTTTGGAGGACATAAGTATGCTGCGGGTTTGACCCTGCTGGAGCAACAATATGAGAACTTCAAGAAAAAATTTGAAGAGGTGGTCTCTGCCAGCATTGATAAAAACCTGCTAACGCCCGAAATTTCAATTGACGCAGAAATAGACCTTAAAGATATTACCCCAAAATTCTTCCGGATATTAAACCAGTTTGCGCCCTACGGCCCCGGAAATATGAGTCCGGTCTTTATGGCCTCTGGAGTGACCGATACCGGTTATGCAAAATGTGTGGGCGGAGATCTAAAACATCTCAAATGTCGACTCAAAAGTAAATCTTCGGGAGCAAGTTTTAGCGCCATAGGTTTTAACCTTGGAGCCAAATGTGATCTCCTGACTGATAGAAAAAAGGTGAAGGCGGCTTTTTATGTGGAAGAAAATGAGTTTAAGGGAAATGTAAGTCTTCAGTTAAACCTTAAGGATATTACTCCGTTGTAAGGGATTAATTACACTATTTAGACAATTTTGCTTTCAATTTCTTACAGGAAAATTAGCTAAGGGTTCTTTAACTAATTTCCTCGCAGTTTATCTAAAAATGTTTTTGATAATCAATGCTTTACATATATTAGCAAAGCCATAACATAAGTAGGTTAAGTTCATGGTAGATTTGGGGC
>JBAVJE010000015.1:0-8647 GCA_049687615.1 Salinimicrobium sp.
GTTGCTATCTCAACAGAACGTAAACTATTACAAAAATGGCAAACAAAGTAGAAGTAAAAGAATTACTTGATGCAGGTGTACACTTTGGACACCTCACAAGAAGATGGAACCCAAACATGGCGCCTTACATTTACATGGAGCGCAACGGGATTCACATCATCAATCTTTACAAAAGTGCTGCTAAAATGCAGGAAGCCGGTGAGGCTCTTAGCAAAATTGCAGCCAGTGGTAGAAAAATACTCTTCGTAGCTACCAAAAAACAAGCAAAAGAAATCGTTGCTGAACAAGCCGAAAAAGCTAACATGCCTTACATCACCGAAAGATGGCCAGGTGGTATGTTGACCAACTTCGTTACTATTAGAAAAGCTGTTAAGAAAATGGCTTCTATTGATAGAATGAAGAAAGACGGTACTTTCAACACCCTTTCTAAAAAAGAACGCTTACAAGTAGATCGTTTAAGAGCTAAGTTAGAGAAAAACTTAGGTTCTATTTCAGACATGAGCCGCCTTCCGGGTGCCTTGTTCGTAGTAGACATAACTCGTGAACACATCGCGATTAAAGAAGCTCAAAAATTAAACATTCCAATTTTTGCAATGGTTGACACCAATTCAGATCCAAGAGATGTGGATTATGTAATTCCTGCAAACGATGATGCTTCAAAATCAATCGATAAAGTTGTTTCTTATGTTGCTAATTCTATCGTAGAAGGACTTTCCGAAAGAAAATCTAACGGCAAAGAAAAAGAAGAATCTTCTTCAGAAGATAAACCGGCTAAAAAAGCTCCAAAAGCTAGAAAGCCGAAGTTAGAAACCGAAGTTCCATCAACTGAGCCTGAAGATAAAAAGGCAATGAAGGAAGCTAAGGAGGATGTGAAACTGGAGTCTAAAAATGAGACTTTAGAAAAAGCACGCTCTAACGACGAAGAAGAATAGAAATAACATCAGGTTAATTTATATGAGTCGTTTAGTTGCTTTCTTCGGAATTTGACTAAACGACTTATACATTCTAAAAAAAACACTTAAGACTATGGCTAAAATAACCGCCGCAGAAGTAAATAAATTGAGAAAAGCTACCGGTGCCGGTATGATGGATTGCAAAAAGGCATTGGTTGAAGCTGATGGGGATTTTGAATCAGCTATCGAGATCCTTCGCAAAAAAGGACAAAAAGTTGCCGCTAACCGTGCCGATAGAGAATCTTCAGAAGGTGCTGTGATCGCTACGGTGAATGCCGATAAAAACAGAGGAGTGATCGTTTCCCTTAACTGTGAGACTGACTTCGTTGCAAAGAATGATTCTTTCGTTCAATTGGCTCAGGACTTCGCAAACCTTGCTTTAGACGCGAACTCTAAAGAAGAACTATTAGCTAAAGATTACAACGGTCTTACTGTTCAGGAAAAATTGACTGAGCAAACCGGGGTTATTGGTGAGAAGATCGAGATTGGTGACTTTAGAACTCTTGAAGCTCCTTTCGTAGGATCTTACATCCACGCTGGTAACAAGATCGCTGTTCTTACCGGTCTTTCTGCAAAGACAAACAATGCTGAAGAAATCGCGAAAAACGTTTCTATGCAGGCAGCTGCTATGAATCCTGTTGCTTTGAACGAAGAAGGTGTTGACCAGTCTGTAGTTGAAAAAGAGATTGAGATCGCTAAAGATCAATTGAGAGAAGAAGGAAAACCAGAAGAAATGTTAGATAATATCGCGAAAGGTAAGATCAAGCGTTTCTTTAAAGACAACACTCTTGTCAACCAGGCTTTCATCAAAGACAACAAAATGAGCGTTGCTGAATACGTGAAATCTGAAGACAAAGACCTAAGCGTAGTTGCTTTTGAAAGAGTTGCTTTAAGCTAATCATTCTTCGGAAAAATTTTATAAAAAAACCCGCTTCTTAAAAGGAGCGGGTTTTTTGTTTTGTACTTGTAACTCTATGGCAATCTTTCGAAGGTCATGAACTTGTCGGGATCACTTTCTTCGATAGAAGGGTATAAATACCCGATGTTGAATCTCCCCGGGGCAAGCTTGTCAAAAGAAAGGGAAGTTTCAGTTTCTGAACCCTCCGGTATTAGAAAGATCTCATCCCCCTCAATCCTGAAGGTAAACACTTTTGTCTCCTTAGAATCTGTCTCTGTGAGCGTCATGGTATTATTAGCCGAAAACAGAAGCCTGGTACGCTCCGTTTGAGGATACACCTCTACCCAATCCCCGCCAAGAGAATTTTCTACCTGCTCGTCTGTTGAACATCCGGTAAAGGAAAACGTGATGACTAAGGCAATAAGATTTAATAATATTCTGTTTTTCATGTTAGATCTTTTGAGACAAAAATAGGAAATAGAGAGGAGACATTAGAGGTGATATTTATAGGTGAAATTTCAGGCTTAAGGAATAGATCTGAGATGGATGACTTCGGAAATAAAACCTCTCAAAAATGCCCATTTTTGGAAGGTATTTCCTGCTATTAGTCAATTCGCAAGACGAGTTGCTAAGCTTGCACAGCAGGCGAAAAAAGCATTTTTTATTTCCATCAACAACAAATATATTATTCCATCTGCGCCTAAAAAGAACACTAAAAATAAAATTTAATCCTATTCCCTCCTGAAAATAATGTAAGTCGGCTCGGTTTCGGGAATGGAAACGTAGAGGTTCTCAACTTTTAGCCGGTTCTGCTCGAGCAGGTCTATAAAGAACTCTGTTTTCTCACCAGGGGTATCGCTTTTGAACAAATACAGGGTATTTCCCTCTATTCGATAATCAAATTCTTCAGATGCCGCATCTGCTTTGGTAAGATGTATCTTTTGGTCCTGCGAAAAATAGAGGATGGTTCGGCCTTCAACAGGTGCGGTTTCTATCCAGCTGCCCAGGATGGAAGATTCGTCATCCATATCTTTTGTACAGCCGAGCGGGAGAAACATCAGCAATAAAAGGGTTCCAAAAATGCCTTTTTTCATGAGTATAATTTCGAAATTCCTATTCCTTCAACGGTTTCAAACCTTAAATATTACTTAAAAAATTCTTTCGGAGGCCTTATCAGGATTTTTTCGTTTTTTGTGAGTTCGTTCGCACAAATAATTTCCTTAGTTTTGCACAACCCATCAAAACACTCACATGCACTACAAAAGGATCTTGCTTAAACTTTCTGGAGAAGCCCTCATGGGATCCCGTCAATACGGAATTGATCCCTTGCGGCTCGCCAAATATGCCCAAGAAATAAAAACCATTACCGATAAAGGCGTGGAAGTCGCTATTGTTATTGGTGGAGGAAACATTTTTAGAGGCGTATCTGGAGCAAGTAAAGGAATGGATCGCGTAACGGGAGATCACATGGGCATGCTCGCCACCGTCATCAATGGACTGGCTTTACAATCTGCTCTTGAAGATGCAGGCATCCAGACCAGATTACAATCTGCAGTTAAAATAAATGAAGTCGCCGAACCCTTCATCAGAAGAAAAGCCATGAGGCATCTTGAGAAAGGTCGCGTGGTCATCTTTGGCGGAGGCACAGGAAACCCTTATTTCACGACAGATTCCGCAGCAGTATTGAGAGCAATCGAAATTCATGCAGATGTGATCCTGAAAGGAACACGAGTAGATGGAATCTATACCGCAGATCCCGAAATAGACAAAGAAGCAACAAAATTTGACTTCATCAGCTTTGATGATGTGCTTACAAAAGGCCTCAAGGTTATGGACACCACTGCCTTTACGTTAAGCCAGGAAAATAAGCTGCCAATCATCGTTTTTGATATGAACAAACCAGGAAATCTTGAAAAAGTGATTCTTGGTGAAAATATTGGAACCAAAGTAAACCTGTAAGAACTAATTAATTGTTTAAAAAATGAACGACGAAGTAGATTTTATTCTTGACAGCACAAAGGAGGACATGCAGCAAGCAATTGTTCACCTGGAAAAACAACTGTTAAACATACGTGCGGGTAAAGCAACTCCTTCTATGTTGGGAAGCGTAAAAGTTGATTATTACGGGGCGCTGACTCCACTCAACCAGGTTGCCAACGTTAATACGCCAGATGCCAGAACTATTTCCATCCAACCTTTCGAAAAAAGCCTTATTCAGGCCATTGAAAAAGGTATTATGCAGGCTAATCTTGGGTTCAACCCAATGAACAACGGGGAAAGCGTGATCATCAATGTACCGCCATTAACCGAAGAACGCAGAAAGGAACTGGCTAAACAAGCAAAATCTGAAGCCGAAGAAGCCAAGATAGGTGTAAGAAATGACCGTAAAAACTCCAACCAGGAGATTAAAAAACTGGACATTTCTGATGACCTCAAGAAAATAGCAGAACAGGATGTTCAAAAATTAACCGATACTTTTATTGAAAAGATCGATAAGATCCTCGCAGTAAAAGAAAAAGAGATCATGACCGTCTAAAGTCATGTAAAAATTTACTTCTCAAAAAGCAGCTTTTCGGCTGCTTTTTTTGTTTTGTATCTAAAATGAGTTTTTTCAGCTTATTCTTAAGCCGGCTGCACAACAAAAGTATAAAGCCTTTCTTACCTTTGCATCCTTTAACTTTATAGAATGTCTAAGTTTCTGAGTTTTGAATTCTGGAACACCGTTGCCCGTATTATTCTACGGAACAGGATCCTGATCCTCATCCTAATTTTAGCCGCTACTGTTTTTCTGGGTTTCCAATGGAAAAACATGAGGTTTTCCTATACCGAAGCCAATCTCTTACCCGATGATGACGAAATCAACCTGCAGTATCAGGAATTCCTGAATAAATTTGGGGAAGAAGGGAATTTGATCGTTATGGGGGTCAATGATCCGTCGCTCTTTACTCCCAAAAAGTTTACAGCCTGGAATCAACTTGCGAAAAAACTGAAGGCTTATGAAGAGGTTGAATTTACGGTCTCCATAGGCGACCTCAAAATGCTCCAGAAAAATGCGGAAAAAGGTCAGTTCGAGATGGTGCCCTTCATTGAAGAATCAAACCCGGACAGCCTGCAGGTATTGCAGTATAAACAAGAACTGTTCGAGCGACTTCCCTTTTATGAAGGCCTGGTCTACAGCAAAAAGAGTAATACTGTTCAAACAGCTATTTACCTTCACGAAGACATTGTTAATACCAAGGCACGAAAGAACTTTGTAGTTAACGAATTGATCCCGCTTGTAGAACAGTTCGAAAAAGAGCAGAATATAAATGTTTATGTTTCGGGAATGCCCTATATACGTACGCTCAATTCTCAAAATATCATTGATGAAATCGGACTTTTTATCGGTGCAGCCCTCCTGGTAACTTCTCTCATTTTCTTCTTCTTTTTTCGCTCTATAAGGGCCACGTTGATTTCAATGGTTACGGTAATCATTGGGGTCATGTGGGCATTTGGAATTCTTGGACTGCTGCACTACGAGATCACGGTTCTAACGGCCATTATTCCCCCGTTGATTATCGTTATAGGAATCCCCAACTGTATCTTCCTCATCAATAAATACCAACAGGAGATCCAGAAACACGGCAACCAGGCAAAATCCCTGCAACGGGTGATTACAAAAGTGGGTAACGCCACTTTGATGACCAACCTCACAACAGCCTCGGGTTTTGCGACTTTTATTCTTACAGAAAGTACCCTGTTAAAGGAATTTGGTATTGTGGCGTCCATCAACATCATCGCGATCTTTATCCTTAGTTTGTTGATCATCCCTATTATCTACAGCTACATGGGTATTCCAAAGGACAAACATCTTAAGCATCTTAATAAAAGGTGGATTGGAGGCTTTGTTGACTGGATAGAAAAAATGGTGCGGCATCACCGAATCACGATATTTATAGTGGCACTTTTACTATTGGTCACCAGTATAATAGGTCTATACACGATAAGAGTTTCGGGAAGTTTACTGGAAGACATGCCGAAAAAAGCTCAATTCTTCAAGGATATTGAATTTTTCGAAAAAGAATTTGATGGGGTGATGCCTTTAGAGATCCTTGTAGACACCAAACGTAAAAAAGGGGTAATGAAACTGTCCACCTTAAAAAAGATGGATGAACTTCAGGAGCTGGTTTCAGAAGAAGAACAACTCTCAAAACCCATTTCTGTGGTGAACCTGGTAAAATATGCCAAGCAGGCGTATTACAATGGGAATCCCGAGTACTACCAGCTACCCACCTCTCAGGAGCAAAATTTCATCCTTCCTTACGCCAAAAATCTGGGAAGCGATGGAAATAATATTTTGCAAAGCTATGTTGACAGCACGGGCCAATATGCCCGCATAACCACCTTTATGAAGGATGTTGGCACCGAAAAAATGGAGAAAATAGAGGAAAATCTCTGGCCACGCATCAACAAGATCTTTCCGGAAGACCGCTACAATGTTCAAATGACCGGGAAGGCTCTTATTTTTCAAAAAGGCACAAATTACCTCGTAAAAAACCTGGTGATCTCCCTTAGCCTTGCTATTTTACTCATTGCTTTGATCATGGCCTGGATGTTTAGATCTTGGCGAATGATCATGGTCTCACTGGTGCCAAACCTATTGCCGTTGCTAGTCACTGCCGGGCTCATGGGATTTTTAGGGGTTCCAATAAAACCCTCAACCATCCTGGTATTTAGTATTGCCTTCGGAATTTCTGTGGATGACACCATTCACTTCCTGGCAAAATACAGGCAGGAATTGAAAGCGAATAACTGGAAAATCAAGCGGTCTGTATATGCTGCCCTACGGGAAACCGGGGTAAGCATGTTCTACACTTCCATTGTGCTCTTCTTTGGATTTTCGGTTTTTATGATCAGTAGTTTTGGTGGTACTGTCGCCTTGGGAGGTCTGGTTTCGGCTACTTTGCTGTTCGCGATGTTGTCAAACCTGCTGCTATTGCCTTCGTTACTGCTGTCACTCGAAAAAGAGATTGCCAACAAAGAGGTGCTTAAAGAGCCCGCCATTGATATCATTCCGGCTGAGGATGATAGTTTAGAAAACAAAAGAAGAAATAAAAGAACCAAATAAAGGGTCTCAAAAATGCCATTTTTGAGAGGTCTTTTATAGGTCGCATAATAACAAAGGCACTTGCCAAGCTAACACGGAAAAATTATCTTTGTTTCCCAAATTCAGAAAAAATGATAAAAGCCAAAGTTGCTGAACTTTTAGACAGCACGAAATATCTTCAGGAAGTACAGGTTAAAGGATGGGTGCGCTCCTTCCGAAGTAACCGTTTTATCGCATTGAATGATGGTTCTACAATCAACAATATTCAATGTGTTGTTGATTATGAGAAAATGGATGAGGCTTTACTCAAACGCATCAATATTGGTGCTGCAATAAAAGTTGTTGGTACCCTGCAGGAAAGCCTGGGAAGCGGCCAAAAGGTCGAGGTGCAGACAACCAAGGTTGAGATCCTTGGAGATGCAGATCCTGAAGAGGTGAAATTCACCATACTTTCCCCAAAACGACACTCTCTTGAGAAGTTGCGGGAGCAGGCCCACCTGAGGGTGCGCACAAACACTTTTGGTGCTGTGATGCGCCTTCGCTCCAAACTTTCTTTTGCGGTGCACAGTTATTTTCAACAGAATAATTTTCATTATGTAAATACCCCCATCATTACGGGGAGTGATGCCGAAGGTGCCGGGGAAATGTTCAAGGTAACCAACCTTGACCTTAAAAACCTTCCGAAGAAAGAAGATGGCAGCATTGATTTTAAAGAAGATTTCTTCGGAAAGGAAACCAACCTGACCGTTTCGGGGCAACTTGAAGCCGAAACCTACGCGCTTGGACTGGGGCAGGTTTACACTTTTGGTCCTACCTTTAGAGCCGAAAATTCCAATACTTCACGTCACCTCGCCGAGTTCTGGATGGTCGAACCTGAAATAGCCTTCTGCGACCTGGACCAGAATATGGACATAGCCGAAGAATTCATAAAGTACGTTTTAGCATACATTTTAGAGCACTGCAAAGACGATCTGGCATTTCTTGAAGAAAGGCTTGTTAATGAAGATAAATCCAAACCTGAAGCAGAACGCAGCCCTATGCCGCTTACCGAAAAACTTAGGTTTGTCATCGACAATAACTTTAAGCGGGTAAGTTATACTGAGGCCATAGAAATCTTGAAGAATTCAAAGCCGAACAAGAAAAAGAAGTTTAACTATATCATCGAAGAATGGGGCGCCGATCTACAAAGTGAACATGAACGCTACCTCGTGGAGAAGCATTTCAAGTGCCCGGTGATCATTTTTGATTATCCGGCAAACATCAAGGCTTTTTACATGCGGCTTAATGAAGATGGAAATACCGTACGTGCCATGGACATCCTTTTCCCGGGCATTGGTGAGATCGTTGGAGGTTCGCAAAGAGAGGAGCGCCTGGAAGTGCTTCAGAAAAAGATGCAGGATCTGGATATCGACGAAAAAGAACTCTGGTGGTATCTTGAAACCAGAAAATTCGGAACCTGTGTACACAGCGGATTTGGTCTCGGCTTTGAACGTCTGGTACAATTCGCGACCGGAATGAGCAACATAAGGGATGTGATCCCATTCCCAAGAACACCATTAAACGCCGAATTTTAACCAACAAACCCCTTTCCTAAAGTACTCATAAAACAATCTGCATTCTTTTACGTTTGTAGATTGTTTTCTTATTTTTATGGA
Organism: Salinimicrobium sp.; assembly: GCA_049687615.1. Lineage (GTDB taxonomy): Bacteria > Bacteroidota > Bacteroidia > Flavobacteriales > Flavobacteriaceae > Salinimicrobium. The sequence goes on from JBAVJE010000015.1 coordinate 8,593, forward strand.
AAGCCCTATAACAGTATGCTCAAGCAGCAATTAAATTTAAAATTATCTCAAAAGC
>JBAVJE010000016.1:0-6334 GCA_049687615.1 Salinimicrobium sp.
CAGGAACAATCACTGCGACTACAAATGATCCGCTTTCTTATAACGAGCAGGGAGAATATGTAGTAAGCTGGAGCTTCGACGACGGACATGGAAACATCACAACTGTTGACCAGAACGTGATCGTGAAAGATGTTACCGCGCCTGAAGCTATTACCCTGGCTGATGTAACAGGTGAATGTTCTGCAACTGTCGTTGCGCCAACAACCACAGACAACTGTGCAGGCAGCATTACAGGTACTACGACAGATTCTTTGACTTATGATAAGCAGGGAACTTATGAGATCACCTGGAGTTTTAATGATGCTAACGGAAATGTGACCACTGCCACTCAAAAGGTGATTATCGAAGATGTGACAGCACCGGTTTGGACCTCAGAGCTTCCGGGAGATGTTACCGTTTCCTGTGGAGAGATTCCTTCAGTAACCGATGTGACTGCGGAAGATAATTGCAGTGTAGAAGTTTTATTTTCAGAAGAAACAACAACAACTACCTCAGACTGTGCTTCAGATTATACCATCTCAAGAACATGGACTGCAACAGATGGAAATTCTAACAGCATAAGCCATACACAAATCATTAGCGTCGAAGACACTACTGCTCCAACAGTAATAGAAAGCTTTGATGAGATCATCAACATCTCATGCGAAGAGATTCCTATGGCTCCGGAATTGACCTTCGAGGACAATTGTTCTGCCGATGTGACTTCAAGTTTTACCGAAACTTTCGAAGATATGGAAGATGGTAGCTTTGTGATCACCAGAACCTGGACCGTAAGCGACTGCGCAGGCAATGAAGCCATTTTTGTACAAACAGTGAACGTAGATCCAAACCTGCCGGTGATCCAAACCAAAACTATTGACCTTTGTATAGAAGACAGCCCTTATGCTCTTTCTGATTTGCTGCTGGGTGACTATGACACAACTGGTACATGGGAAGATCCTATGGATACAGGAGCATTGGAAAATGGGGTAATTGATCCTTCAATGTTAGCAGTAGGCCAGTACACTTTCAATTATGTTCTAAACGTTGGCGAATGTTCCTCAACTACTCCAGTTCAGGTAAGCATCAACGATGACTGTATCGTACTTGCCTGTCAACTTGAAGATATAAAGAACAGTATTTCTAAAGCTGTGACCCCTAACGGTGATAACGTTAACGACACCTTTGATATTGAAGCCGGTGCCGACTGTGGTTTCACCTATGCTGTTAAAATCTTCAATAGATGGGGTAACATTGTTTACAAATCGAACAATTATCTGCCCGGTAAAAATGCGGGCAACTGGGACGGTACCTCTCAAACCTCTGTGACAGGTTCACAATTACCTGCAGGAACTTATTTCTACATCGTAGAGATCAAACAGAGCGGACTTCAGCCTATTCAAGGATATATTTACTTAGGAACAAAATAAAATGATAAACATGAAAAAACTATACCCGATAATATTTATCCTGTTTATTAGTGTTAGCATGAATGCGCAGCAACTGCCCCAGTTCACGCAGTACATGTACAACACCATCTCTATCAACCCGGCCTATGCAGGGAACAGGGATGCCCTTTCGGTAATAGGACTTCACAGAAGTCAGTGGGCAGGAGTTGAAGGGGCGCCGGTGACACAAACCTTGTCGGTCCACTCTCCCCTTCGCAATGAAAAAGTGGGTCTGGGGCTCTCTGTTATCAATGACAATATTGGTTATGAAGATTATACTTATATCTATGGAGATTTCTCCTATACCATTAATGTCTCTTACAACACGACCCTATCTTTTGGATTAAAAGGAGGTTTTAGTTACTATAATCTGGAAGAGGAGCTGCTAAATGATGTTCCCGATGATCCTTTCTTTAGCGGCGACACCTTTAACCGCTGGACCCCAAACTTTGGAGCCGGTCTTTTCCTGTCCTCACAGGACTGGTACGTAGGACTTTCGGCCCCAAAGTTTATCAACAACGACAATAATGAGCTAAGTGACTACGTAGCTTTAGAACAGGTACATTATTACCTTACGGGGGGATATGTTTTTGATCTTAGTGAAAATACCAAACTGCGGCCTACAACTTTGCTGAAGTATACCGATGGCGCTCCCCTGTCTGTTGACATCTCGGGCACATTAATCTTCAACGAAAAATTCTACCTGGGTGCCAACTACCGTATAGATGATGCCATAGGGGCCTTTGCAGATTTTCAGGTACTTCCTAACTTTAGAGTGGGCTACGGTTATGAATACACACTTTCTGACCTGCAACCCTACTCTTCTGGTTCACACGAGATCCTGTTGATCTATGAGCTAAGATTAGGAAACACTAAATATAAATCCCCAAGGTTCTTCTAAAAAAATAGGATTATGAACAAAAAATACTTTCTACTTCTATTGCTCGTTTTTCCTTTGCTTAGCCTTTCGGCCCAGTCCGGAAAACAGAAAAAAGCCGACAGGCTGTACGACGATTTCGCTTATACCAAAGCAATCGAGCTGTACAAAGACCTTTTGGAAAAGGATTATAACACCGCCGCTAATACAGAAAAACTTGCCGATGCCTATTATCAGTTAAGAGATCCCGAAAATGCGGTGCAATACTATGCTTCGGCAGTTGATCAACCCGGTGTTTCTCCCGAAATCTATTACCGCTATGCGCAAATGCTGCGTGGAATAAGGGAATATGATAAGTCAAGAGAATGGCTTAAAAAATACCAGGAGGAAGGAAAAAACCCGAAACAAGTTGAGGAGTTATTAAATGATGGTGACATCGCCGTTTATGAGGGATTGGAAACTTTCCGTGTAAAACCCGCGCCATTTAATTCTCAATTCAGTGACTTCGGAACTTTTATTACTGCTGATGCCGTTTATTTTGTTTCCGCGAGAGCAAATGCAGATACAAAGACAAAGATCTATGATTGGACCGGGGAGCCTTTCCTGGACATTTATAAAACTAGCGGAAGCAGCGTAGTTCCTGTAACAGGCGATGTAAATACCATTCGTCATGAAGGCCCGCTTACAATTTCTGCAGATGGTAAAACCATGTACTTCACCCGTAATAATTACCTCAACAACCGCAACGGCAAAAAAGACAGGGAAGATGTGAACCACCTGAAGATCTACAGGGCCAGTTGGCAGAACGGAAAATGGGACAATATTGAAGAGCTGCCTTTTAGTAATGATTCCTATTCTGTTGGACATCCAAGCCTATCAACAGACGGTAGAACGCTTTATTTTGCTTCGGAAGCTCCCGGTGGCCTTGGTGGATCTGATATCTACAAAGTAAGCCTTGATAATGGCACTTTTGGAACCCCAGAAAATATGGGCCCGAAAGTGAACACTCCCGGAAATGAAGTTTTCCCTTTCATTGCCAAAAATGGCAATTTGTACTTCTCTTCAGACGGGCATAAAGGCTACGGTTTATTAGATGTTTTTGTCCTTACTGCCGAAATGCCCGAGAAAGTCCAGAACCTGGGAGAACCTGTCAATAGCAGCCTTGATGACTTCGCTTTTTCTTATGCTGCCGAAGATGAGTCGAAAGGATATGTTTCTTCGAACCGCCCCGGTGGTCAGGGTGGCGATGATATTTATGAGATGAACATATTTGCGCCTCTCTTACTAAAAGGCCAGGTAACCGATTCTATCAACAAAAAACCTATTGCCAAAGCCAATATTCGTCTTATGGACGAAAGCAACCGCCAGGTCGCATTTTTGGAAACCGATGAACAGGGAAATTATTCCGTAGAAGTGGCGCGAGATCAACGTTTTCCTATTGAAGCAAAACATATCAAGTACGACACTAAGACCGGAGAGGTCAATACGTCAGGTATGGATAACAAGACCGAAATGGTTTATAACATAGAGTTGTCACCTGTGAATGATGTAGAGTACCTGGCCGAGATCAATAAGATCTATTTTGACTTTGATAAGTCAAATATTAGACCCGATGCTGCGGCAGAACTTGATAAGCTCGTGGACTTAATGAAAAATGAATATCCAGACCTTGTAATCGAAATAGGCTCTCACACAGACAAAAGAGGTTCTATAGCCTATAACAAGAAATTGGCTGAACGACGCGCTCAATCTACTTTCGATTATCTCATCTCTCAAGGCATCCAACCCGAAAGGATCGTGACCTACAAAGGTTACGGTGAAGAGAAGCCCGATGTGGACTGTGACCGTTGTAGTGAAGAGCAGCACCAATTGAACAGACGTTCTATATTCAAGGTGGTTAAAATGAATTAAAAATCCCTACATGACTAACCACCCGGGAAAAGGAGATTCAGCTGAGTCTCCTTTTCTATTTTCATTACCTCTCAAAAATGGCATTTTTGAGAGGTAATTATTATTTTGTTCAAGGGAAGATAAAATATAGATAAAGTATAGCTCTCCTTTCTCTTCGGAAGCAATGAAAATCCCGAAGTAGTTCCCGGTAATGTTTTTATAATGCTTCGCTCTCATATCCTGTCATTCACTACAGCATCAGCTCATTTGCAGCCATTATCCGGTGTTTCCCCTACAGTTCCCGGCTCCTCCCCTTTTTTAATATTAAATATTTGCTTCCGAAAAAATCATAGCAAACTTCCCTTTTTGATCCCTGATGTAGCTTGTCATTTCAACCTATTAACAATTCATCGGGCAGCAGGAGCTATAGCAAATAATCTATGGTTATTTCCAGGTTTGCCCGTTCCAGTAAATCCAGTTGTATGGAAGAATAAAACAAAGATCTACAAGCATTTTTGACACCCCATGAAAATATTGTTTCCCGGTAGAGCCAGATGTTGGGAAATTGGCCGAAGATGGGCTGGTGAGTTTGAAAATGTAAAGCTAAATGAAGTCTAATTTGGGCAATTCAATTGGAGATATAGTAATACTCAAATATATTTGAAGCCCTTAAATATGTTATTTTGGCAAACAAAAAGAGGCCCCTAATGGCCTCTTTTTAATCAAATAATTATGAAAACAGTGGAATCTTATTTTCTTACAAAGATATTGGTGAAGTAATATTTCCCGTCGCTACCGGCACTTATAGCTATGCCGAAATGGGTATGGTCTCCCAACATATTTTCCCTGTGACCCTCACTCTTGATCCAGGCATTGACAACAGCCTCTGCGCTGCTGTAACCGTAAGCGACATTTTCACTTACCGCTTTTGCATGCACATCGTGGACTAAAGTTTGGTATCGCGCACCAAAATCATCGTGACAAACCTCATCGTTCAAAATCATGTGTTCGTTATGAGATTCGGCAAGAACTGAACTTTCATCCAAAAATTCGAGTTCAGGCAGGTTTTGCGTAGCACGGTAATTATTTACCAGGTCAAGCACCTGAAGTTCAAAAGAAGAATAAGCTATCGGGGGGACTTTTGCATTAAGGTTAGCTGAATCCATTTCTTCTACACTGTCTTTGGAGCAAGAGGTAAGAGAAAGGGTAAAAATAGCCATCAAGCATACGAAGTAGGTAAAGTTCTTCATAATCTTTTGTCTGTTAGTAGGTTTGGGACTAGAAAAGTAAGAATAATAATCGATTAACCGACAATAAAATCGATGAACTACACAATTTTAGAGAAATTTAACATAAAACAGTGTAATACGGGGCTGTTTCACCTACAAGTAGCTGTAGATGAAGCACATAATAACATCGATAAAGAACACAGAATTTAGGTCAGATCGATCACTTTTCCGTCGTCGCCAAGAATGACATTAGGAAAAACTTCACTTGCCTCCTCTTTGAAAGGTATAATAGACGAATAACGGGTAGAATAATGCCCGAGCACAAGTGTTCCTACTTCGGCTTCGCGAGCAATGGCAGCTGCTTCCCTGGCCGTTGAATGGCCGGTTGGAGCTCCCAGATAAGCATGTTCTTCGAGAAAGGTTGATTCGTGATAAAGTGCGGTTATACCCTTGATCTGAGATACGATCTGCGGGCTGTAAGCGGTATCACTACAAAAGGCGTAACTTTCGGGAGGTTCTGGATCGGCTGTTATTTTGCTGTTAGGTATAACAGTGCCATTATCAAGAGTGATATCCTTCCCTTTTTTGATGCTTTTGTAATAGGCAACATCAATCCCGTATTCTTCCACCTTATCTACCAGTAATTTCCGATCTGCAGGTTTCGCCCTGAATAAAAATCCGTTCGCGTAGATTCTGTGTTTTAAAGGAATGGTCTCCACAGTGACTTTCCTGGTTTCAAGGATCACTTCAGGTTCTTTGCTGCTTAATTCATGAAAATAAAGCGGATATTGGGTCCAGGAGTTAGACATTTTCAGCTGCAAAATAATGAGCTCTTTAATGCCCTTTGGCCCGTAAATGTGTAGCTCGGCCTCACGATTGAGCAACATGAAAGTGGAAATAAGGCCAATAAG
>JBAVJE010000017.1:0-5103 GCA_049687615.1 Salinimicrobium sp.
CCACTATCTTTTCCATCCGACTTTCGCTTTCCAGCACCTCTTTGGTGTCGATGTCTTCCACCTCAATATCCACAAAGGTGTTGCTCTTGCGCTCATACCGGCCAATATATTCTATGCTGAACTTTAGAACATTCTGATCCCGAATGGCATATGTGATCACATATTTATGCAGGCATTCTCCAAAAAGGTCTTTGGTAGTTCGCTTTCCCAAATCGTTCTTGGCTGCATTATCTGCGAAGATTGGCGTGCCGGTAAAGCCGAAAAGCTGACTGTTTCCAAAAAATCCAGTTATCCTTTTATGGGTTTCTCCAAACTGACTGCGGTGGCATTCATCAAAAATGAAAACGATGCGCTTGTCCTGCAGGTGTTCCATTCTCGACTGATAGCGGCCGGGGGTAATAGCATTGTTCAGTTTCTGAATTGTGGTAAGGATAAGTTTTGTGTTGTCTGCAAATTGGGTGACCAGGGAATGCGTATTGTCGGTCACATCAACGGAGTCTTTTTTAAAGCTGTTGAACTCCTTCATGGTCTGGTAATCCAGATCTTTCCGGTCAACAACAAAAACAACCTTGTGCACCTGTGGCAGATCCATCAGGATCTGACTTGCCTTAAAGGAAGTCAGGGTTTTACCCGAACCTGTAGTGTGCCAGATGTAGCCTTTATCTTTTGAAGTTTTAACCTGCTCAAGTATGGCTTCTGCCGCATAGAATTGATAAGGGCGAAGAACCATCAGGATCTTATGGGTTTCATTATGCACGATATACCGGGAGAGCATTTTACCCAGATGAGCAGTATATAAGAAGGTCTTCGTAAAATCCGTTAATTCTTTAATATTCCTGTTCTGCTTATCTGCCCAGAAGAAGGTTTGTTTAAAGGTGAGCGTCTGCAGCGGATTATTTGAAAAATACTTAGTGTCCACGCCGTTACTGATCACGAACAGTTGCACAAAATTGAAAAGGCCGTAGTTGTTCCAGTAGGAGTGGCGTTTATAGCGGTTAATCTGCTTAAAAGCTTCTTTTAATTCCAGTCCGCGCCGTTTTAATTCGATCTGTACTAGTGGTAAACCATTAACCAGAATGGTAACATCATATCGGTTCTTATAAGTTCCCTGCTGCGTGATCTGGTTGGTAACTTGAAACAGATTCTTCGTCCAGTCTTCAGAATTAAAAAAGAGCACCCAAAAAGATTCTTCGTTGTCGAGGGTGAGTTGGTATCTGCCGCGAAGGATCTTCGCCTTTTCGAAGACATTTCCTTTAGCCAGGTGGTTCAGGATTTGGTCAAATTCCTTTTCTGAAAAGCTCGTGTTATTAAAAGCCTCCAGCTGACTTTTGAGATTAGCCAATACTGTAGCCTCAGAGTTTACGGTTACTCTGTCATAGCCCTGGCTTTGCAGTTGCTTTACCAGATTGTTTTCTAATTCGGCTTCAGATTGGTAGCTCAAGGTAAACTCTTTAGGAAATTAACTCTTCTGCTTTAAATAGGTCTGCAGGCAGAAAAGACTCGTAGTCCCCTATAAATTTCAAACTTTGGTTTACAACCTGATCAAGTAAATTTTGATATTCCTTGCTGTCAGGTTTAGCGAGAATTTTTAGCGTATACATGTGATGAAGATTAATTACATTACCATCTTCGGTTCTAATTTGTCTCGTATGCCTCCACCACTTGTTCTTTTCATTCTCTGATTCAAGATCTTTGAGAAGAGGAGATGCTACTTTATCAATAAGACCAACAAACATATCCCCATTGTCATGCCCTCTACCGCTAAATGATTCAATACCGAACTTAAACTGTTCCTTGTCAACTGAATTAATATTAACCCATAACTGAGAATAATTGGCCGAAACAGGTAAGCCTTTTTCTAAAGTATAATTTGCAGAACCTAAAGATTTTTCAATTTTCTCCTTCACATCGTCTCTGAAATTGTTCTTGAAATCATTGATCATTGTATCGTAATTCCCGGCGATGAATGAGGCTTCCTCTAAATATCTTGCCATGGTTTCTCTAAGTTCCTGTTCTTGTTTCATATTCAGGTTTTGGGTTAGTTTTTTAATTAATAAGATATATTGGTTGATGGATTCTCTAACACTGGTAAGATTTGGCACTTCTCTGAGGCATAAGTTTAACCATTCGACGATGTGTTTCCTGTAACTTAAAAGAATGAAATCCTTTCCCGCTTCTAATTCTCCACAGCTTTCTTTAGATGGCTCACTTCCATTTAGGGTTAAATAAACCACAGTATTTTTCTCTGGATTGTAATTACAGTAGCGCTCAATTTGAACATATTGATCAGCTGCATAAATTTTGTTTTCAATACAAAGTGAAAAGTCCTGATTCCTGATGTAGATGTCCACTCGCCCTCCTTCTTTATCTACATCATTCCTCCTTCCTATACTATATTCCTGAAAAACGCGGGTTATAGCAGAATTGCTAAATAATTCCATTAAATTTTTTTCCTCTGATAATTCATTTTTGAGAACCTGTAGGAACAGTTTCAAAAATTTATCGCCTTGCAAATGACAACCCTGGGGATCTAATAGTTCTGAAAGAAAAGCGGAGTGGGTATTGTTTTCCCTGGTCTCTATTTTTAAAATTGAAAACAGATTGAAATGTTCTCCTTTGATTTTGGTTAGTTCGTCATGATGGCGAACCACTTTTTTAGTAGTGTGTAAAAGATTTTGAAGGTTTGGTAAGTTGGTCATAAGTTATAGTTGGTTAAACAAACATTTGCTGCAAAAGCCCTTTTTTAAAGCCTTGTGTTTTTTCTATTTGCTGCGAAACAGCTTCTATTTTCCTGTCAATGGCAGATAAAAATTCTGCTATTTTTTGTTGTTCTTTTAAAGTTGGCAAACTCAACTGGAGTTTCGACAGCTGCTTAGAATATAGGTGAATCACTGAACTTCCTTGTGAAAGTCTTGCAATGTGATTTTTCAAATGTGTATTTAAATAATAGGCAAGGAAAACCCCGTTGAAATTACCGCGAATAATATTTAGATCTCCACCTAAAGCAATTCCTTCATTTAGAACACAAGATGCAGTTGCAATATCTATTTGGGTTTCTCCAGATGCGGGAATAATAACATCGCCGGCTTCACTAAGAATTAAATTTTCCTTTGAAAGATTAGTTTTTGATAGAACGAGATCTATCGTTTCATTGTAAATGGTATACAGTTCTCCATATCGAATACAGGGGTTCCGCCCATCTTCAAAAATGTCATTTTTGGATACTCCTTTGCCTTTTGAAAAAGTTGCTATTTCTCCTAATTTCTTTCTCTCCCATTCCGGAAACTCCTTTCCATTCTCGTCACTGAACCTAATCTCCTGCGAGAACAACTTTTGCATCACTCCTTTTTTATAGGTCTCTAAAAAGCCTTTTTTGCGAGTAAGCTGTTGGCTCTTTTTATCGACTGCAGAAAGGAAGGAGGCGATTTTTTGTTGTTCGGGAATTGATGGTATGAATAATTTCATTGCCAAAAAATTTGGCTGCGAAATATTTTTCATAGTTCCACTAGTTCCCGTCGCTATTGATTTTAAATTATTGCGGACTTTATTAGTTATAAGAAAATAACTTAACCACCTACTATCGGATTTGTCAGTTTTAATTGTTGTTTGCCATAAACGATCAGGAACAAATAAATATGAACAGTCCTCTTCTACGAATCCACTCTCTCCTACAAGTTGAGGAGTATTCATTCTGCTAATGAGAATTTCTCCTTTTTTAGGATTTAATTTTGCTCTCAAAATTTCATTAGGAACTATTTTTTTGTTTTCTGTTTCGTAAAAAACACCCCTTGATACACAACTTGTTTTTAAGATTCCAGCTTCAGATTTATTTTTTATAGGATAATCTTCAGAGTTTACACTTACACCTGAATTAAGGTTAATAATTAAATCTTTTAAGCGATGATGTTTAAGGTCGCCGGAATATTCTCGAAATCTCAATTCGGGAACAATCTTTATCTTTTTCTCTTGTAGTGTCTCCGTCTCCATCTTAAAAAGGTTGTTCAATTCCTAATTGATTACAGAAATCGGCTATTTCAGAATCTGTTGCTTTAATGTCATTTTCAAGACCTTTCAATTCCGCAGCAATGGCATTGATATCCACAGGCTCGTCTTCTTCAAAAGTATCTACATAACGGGGAATGTTAAGGTTATAATCGTTTTCCTTAACTTCAGAAAGTGGCGCTACATAACTGTATTTTTCTTCCGTCTTACGCTCGTGGTAGGTGTTCACGATCTTCTCTACGTCCTCTTCCCGCAGGTAATTTTGAGTTTTGATCTTTTCATAGTATTCACTGCTGTCAATGAACAAAATGTCCTTGCTGTGCTCACGATTTTTTTTCAGGACCAGGATACAGGTCGGAATTCCTGTTCCGTAGAAAATATTGGCCGGAAGTCCAATCACCGCGTCCAGGTAATTTTTGTCTTTGATAAGATGTTTTCGAATATGGCCTTCAGCCGCACCGCGAAAGAGTACGCCGTGTGGCAATACACAGGCCATGGTGCCGGTATCAGAAAGCTGGTACACCATATGCTGTACAAAAGCGAAATCGGCTTTCGTTTTAGGCGCAAGTTTTCCGTAGGCAGCGAAACGATCATCACTCATAAACAATGGACTCGCGCTCCATTTTGCAGAGAACGGCGGATTGGCTACAATGGCTTCGAAACGTTCGTCAAAATGATCTGGCGAAGGATTCTCCAACGTATCTTCATTGTAAATATCGAAGCGTTTGTAGTGCACATCGTGCATGATCATGTTCATCCTGCACAGGTTGTACGTGGTAGGATTGCTCTCCTGCCCGTAAAAAGCGCCAACTTCGGCTTCCTTGGAAACGCGCAGCAACAAAGAACCCGAACCGCAGGTAGGATCATAGACATTCTTCACATGGTCTTTCCCCAGCGTCACCAGCTTCGCCAGCACTTTACTCACCTGTTGAGGAGTATAGAATTCCCCAGCCTTCTTTCCCGCACCCGAGGCAAATTTTCCAATCAGGTACTCGTAAGCATCTCCTAAAACATCATTTTCTGTATTTTCCAGGTCAAAATCTACCTGTTCCAAATGCGTAAGTACCTTTACAATGAGTTCATTCTTGGCTTCTTCAGTTT
>JBAVJE010000018.1:0-2841 GCA_049687615.1 Salinimicrobium sp.
TGTCCCTGGTTCGATTCCTGGAGGCACCACCATCAAAGCCAGAAACCCCTTCAATTTTTGAAGGGGTTTCTTATTTTTAAAAGAATAAGTTTAAAATTTTTTGAAAAGTTCCCGGATCATAGCCAAAAGTTAAGGGCCGGATTTCCAAACCTCATTTCCCCGGCCTTTTACTACATATCGATTTGATCTTCTTCCCCGGCCACCGTCTGCGCATAGTTAAGAACCGCAACTAAAAGAACTCCACCAATCACATTTCCCAGCAGGGTCGGAATAAGAAAATCTACTATGGTTGTCAGCATTGAAATGTCTCCATTGACAAGTAAGGAAAAAACCTCTGTAGAGCCTGCAATAATATGACTAAAACTACCTATACCTATGATATAGGTAACAATGATGATTACCCATACCCGGGCAGTCTCGGCGAAAGGCAGAAGCCAGACCAGCAAAGCGATGAGCCAGCCCGCAAAAATACCTCCAATAAAAGTGTTTAAAATAGAAGGCTTTAAAGCTTCCTTACCTAATTCTAAAAAAGCCATTTTTACATCTATTTCAAAAAAATCGGTTTGAATGGCCACCAAGGCGATACAAAACGTACCTAATATGTTACCCACAAAGACCGTACTCCATAGTCGGGCTACATTTTTAAATGTTTCTAAGTCTTTCCTGTGCAAAAGCGGAAGAATGGGGGTAAGAATATTTTCGGTGAATAATTGCTGTCTTCCCAGGATTACCACAAGGAACCCCAGGCTATAGCCAAAACTGGTGATGAGTGGTCGCCATTCGGTATCGGGCAGATGAATATAGAGGAATGCTTCTGCAATCATCGAGATCCCCATAGACAGACCTGCAGCCAGCGCAGACCAGAATAAAGCCGAAGTTGTTCTTTCCAATTCTGTCTCTGCCTCAGCAAAAATAGCATCATGTACAATTTTTGCAGATGGAGATTGACGTGAATGCACTTCAGAAGAATTGCTTTTATTTTGATTTTTATCACTCATACAGCTCTATTACGGTTATTATTCTCACATAATACTATCAATTTACTATCGAAGGCCAGGCATTTAGTCACACCTCCATCGCCCTTAACTCCACCTCATAAGGAAATGCAAAGTTTTCTGTCTCAACACCAGACAACCACAAATTGCGGTCTGTCGCTTTTAATACTACCGGCATCCGTTTTTTATTATTATGGATCTCACTCATCAATTCATTGGCTTCGGTAGTGAGAATGGAATAAGAGTTTAGCTGCTCACCCGTATTGGGATTTCTCCAGGAAGAATAGATCCCGGCAAAAGCAAAGATCTCCTGCTCCTTTGGAGAGATAAGATATTTTTGTTTCCCTTTTCCTTTAGCATCCTTCCACTGCCATTCGTAATAGCCGTCGGCGAGGATGAGGCAACGATTCTTCACGGCATCCCGAAAAGCCGGTTTTTCTGAGACCGTTTCAATTTTAGCATTCAGGGTAGATTTCTTGATCTTATCGTCCTTGGCCCAAAAAGGGATAAGGCCCCAATTGGACATCAGGATCTCGCCTTTTCCTTCCGCAGTAATTACAGGAGTTTTCGCAAAGTCGAAGCCGTTGATCTCCTCCTTTGGTTCATAGGCATCGGGTTCCAAAAAGGTCGCTTCAAAGGTCTTTTCGATTTCTTGAATTTTGGAATTCAGTTTTGTGCGGTAACACATCTTCTTTTCTGTTCAAGTTAATCATTTTTCATCTCTCAAAAGAAAAGCCTTCCGCCGGGGAAGGGTTCTAAAAATGTCATTTTTGAGACCTTCTTGTTTTTGTGCATTTCACTTCAGGCCCAGCTTCTCCTTCAGGCTTAGCGCATTTCTAATGGCATGCCCGCCAAGGTCGTTGTTGAAGTAAACATACACATCGCGCTCGTGCGCCACATAATCCTTTATATTATTGGCAATATCGTTCAGCTCTTCTTCGGAATAACTTCCGGAATAATTTTGCCCATGAAACCTTAAATAGGTCCAGTTGGTGGTAAACACCCGCGGATGCCGCGGAATCATGTCGTGGATGACCAGGGCCGCGTCATATTTTTTCAGCAGCTCATAAAGTTCTTCTGAAAGCCATCTTTCATCCCTTATCTCTATGGCCCAGCGCAAATGCTTCGGAAGCACCTTCAAAAATGCCTCGAGCCGCTGAAGGTTTGGTTTCCAATTTGGAGGCAGCTGCACCAGCACCACTCCCAACTTCTCCTTGAGATGAATCACCCGGTCCATAAAATAATTCACGTGACCTTCAGGATCCTTTAGCTTTTTGCGATGCGTCCCAAACTTGCTGTACTTGATGGCATAGCAAAAATCTTTGGGCGCGGCTTTCTCCCATCCGGCAAAAGTTTCGGCTTCAGCCATTTTGTAGAAGGTATTGTTGATCTCGACGGTGTTGAAATACTTCAGGTAATGCTCGAACCACCGGCTCACCGGCAGCTCTTTTGGATAGAAATCTCCTTTCCAGTGCTTATACTGGTAGCCGCTGGTGCCTATGTAGATTCTTTTGGACATATCCTTAGTACCCTCGAAAAACCTAAGACCTTTTTTGTGAACGTACTTTATCAATTACGAACCGGCTTTCGGGAATTGCCGGAATTCTGGACATATTGATCTCCAGATCTTGTTCAGGGACATTGTATTGGATCTTATTCACAAGGAAATCTACTGCGGCCGTAGTGATGCCAATGGTGATCCACTCCCCGGCACAGCGGTGGTTGTGGTCGTGATCTCCTCCTCCCTGCGGGATAAAGTTGAAAGGGCTTTGATCCCAGTCGAAGAACCTTTCGGCATAAAAGGCCGAAGGGTTTTTCCATATTTTCGGGTCATGGTTGGTGGCAT
>JBAVJE010000019.1:0-8226 GCA_049687615.1 Salinimicrobium sp.
CCTAAAAATCAGGTCATGAAATCAAAACCCACTTTTCGTATTCTTTTTTGGCTTAGTAAGGCTAAGAGTAAAACTAATCGGTTACCTATCTATGCTCGGGTAACCGTAAATGGTAAAAGAGCTGAGATAAGTTTGGCTCGGGAATGTAACATTGAAGCCTGGGATGAACGAGCTCACCGGGTAAAAGGGAGAGGTGCTGAAGCTAAGGCTTTAAATCATTATTTGGACTCTAAGTATGCCAAATTACTCCAGTGTTACGAAGAGCTGCTAAAAGAAGAAAAAATTATAACACCTCGAGCTATTAAAGCTAGGTTCCTTGGCTCAGATACCAGTTCCAGATCTCTTAAGGACGTGATGGAGCATCATAAGACAACAATGGGAGATGTACTCAAGTACGGGACTTTAAAAAACTATGGCGCTACTGAAAAATACTTGAATGAATTTCTACTGAAAGAGCATAAATCTACTGATATCTTTCTTAAAAATATCTCGTATGAATTTGTAACAGGTTTTGATAAATTCCTGCGGAGGCAAAAGAATAAAAACGGCCAAAAACAACTGACCAATAATGGTATAATGAAACACCTGGAGCGTTTCAAGAAACTTACAAATCTTTCTATAAAACTAGGGTGGCTTGAAAAGGATCCTTTTCGGGATTACAAGATGAAGTTTGAAAAATTTGATCGTGCTTATCTGAATCAAAGAGAACTAAAATTTATTGAGGAGACACGATTTGCACGGTCTACTTTGGAGACAACAAAAGATGTTTTTCTTTTCGCCTGCTATACTGGTCTGTCTTACATAGACGTAAAGAATTTGACTATTGATAATTTAGTTAAGGGAGTAAATGGTAAAGATTGGATCTACTGCAGGAGAGAAAAAAGTCAGACTCCAGTAAAGATACCTCTTTTGGGAAAAGCCAGGGAAATTATCAAGAAATATGAGAATCCGGTTTTAGATTTTCTTTTACCAGTTTAGAGCAATCAGAAGACAAATAGTTATTTAAAAGAAATTGCTGAGCAGTGCAAGATTCCAAAAAAGCTAAGTTTTCACATCGCCAGGCACACTTTTGCAACTACTATTACACTTTCTAATGGTGTGCCTATAGAGACAGTCTCAAAGCTTTTAGGCCATTCAAAACTCTCGACAACGCAAATCTATGCTCGAGTAATTGATCAGAAAATTGGGGAGGATATGGATCTCTTACAATCAAAATTGAACTAAAAGTCCAGCGGGTTAAAAAAAGAAAAATCTCTCTATACTATAACTCTAACTAGTACTTGGTAAATTATTTTTTCTTTAAATGAAAAATCAATGCTGGCCAAAGAAAAAAAGATGCTTTCTGACCTATCCGGCGAACCAGTTTTTTTGTTTTTCCCACTTGAGATTAGAGAAACAAATCATTAAGTAGGAACATCTGCAGAACCTGAATCTGCGAACGAAGCGCAGCGGAGTGCTGCAAGCCCCAAATCTACCGAACTAATACTATGTTGTGAGGCAGGTTTTGAAAGAAGCGATTACTCAGCCCATTTTTAGTAATAGTTGCGGCAAAAAGTACCCTGTTTACGCTAGATTCAAAAGCATATGCCGCAAAAACTCCGAAAGTGTTCAGTATTACTACATCTAAACTCTTGAAAACAAAGGGGGAGAACTTTTACAACATCGCTCCGCGTGTTGTCCTCTTGCTTTCTCCCCATAGTTCTTAAAATCTGCAAAGGAGAATCATATTTTATAAGCAGCCTTAAATAAAAATGTCCTTGGCTGAATATAAATCCGCTGGTCAGTAATTAAAAATTCATTAAAGGTGTTGGAGTTCCTGTAATAAACATCAAACACATTTTTTACATCTATTTCAAAGCTCCAGGGATTGTTTTCTTTGTTGTAAAACAGCGAAGCATTCCCCAACTGAAACCGGTTGATCTCATTGGTGTTTTGATTCTCGTAATAGTTGTAAGCATAGTTTGCCTTTAATATAAGGTCCTTTAGGAAGTCGTAGTCCAGGTTTGCGTAAGGACTAATTTGTGTAAAGTTATTACTGAAATTGTCAGATTCAAAGTTGCTGAAGTCCTGCCTGTACCCGAGTTCCAGATTGGGCAGTTTTTTAAATCGAGTCTCTCCTTTTACGGTATAGCTGTAATTTTGGGAATTGTAGTCAATTTTTTCATTGTTGATAACGCGGGTGTAATCTGAAAGATTCGCGCTGCCACTCAGGGTGAATTTCAGTTTCCTGACCTGTTTGGCAATAGAAGCGTTTCCATAATAGGAATTTTCAGGCATATCTGTGAAGAAAAGCGTAGCGACCTGGTCAATTCCTTCGATAATACTGGTGCTTCTTATGGAGTTGGCCCTGCGGGTGTAATTAAGATTACCATTAACAAAAAGCCCGCGGTACATATTGAATTTGTAGTAGCGTAAAGACAGGGAATGAGAAAGCTCATTTTCCAGCTCCTCGTTTCCGCGGAAAAGCTGGTTGAAGTTGATGAGCCGTAAACGATTTGCATAACTGGTTGCATCGGTAAAACTGGACCTGAGATTGTAATTAAAGGTAAGATTTTCCGAAGAATTGATCTCATATTTTGCCATAAGTGCCGGTAGGAGCGCACCCTTACTTTTATTGACGATCTCCTCCATAAATTGATGTATCCTCCAGTCAAACAAGTGGTAGGTAATTCCCGGCTTAAGGATCAGGTCTCCGCGTTTCATTTTAAATTCGAAGCCGGCATAGGTATCCAGGAGCCTGAAGTCAAGATCATTGTTAAATCCGCTGTTTGCAAAATAATTGATGCTGCTATCATTAAGCTTCTGGTAATCCACAGTTTTGTACTGCTGATCCATCAGATTCACGCCAGCTATGGGGTAAAGGTGGTTTAGGTTGTTCATGACCCAGTAATGCTTCAGGTCCACTCTTGCATGATGATTTTGATAGGAGCTATTCTGCAACAAATTATAAACATCTCCGTCGTTGATAAACGGAATTATTTCTGAAAAAACGGGGCGATCAAAAAACCAGCCATTCATATTTTCGCTTTTGTGGTATTGGTAATTTCCCGTTAAAGTGGTGGTATGCTTATATGAAAACTGCCTGTTGTAGTTGAGAAATTGATTCAGTTCATAGCTCTCGGGTTTCTGGATGATCTGAGTTTGGTTTAAGTTTAGGGGCGTTTGTGACAGGATGCGCTGTTTGGCGTCCCCTGAAGAGGTTTTAAAAAGGGCGTCATAGGAAACATCGGTTTCCGCGTTCGGCTGGTAGCGGAGCTTTAATTTGCTCAGGGTAAAAAAGACATTATTTTCTGTTGTTGTTTCCCTGAATTCGTCGAGCCCGGCATCGGTGAGATAGGTGATGTCGTTGGTGGTCCTCGTTTCCACTTTCCCGCCGGAAGCGATGCTATAAGCATCCAGCTGTAGGTTTGGAGAGATCTCCTGAGACAGGCTCCCCGCACCAAATTCATTACGGCTGTAAATAAAATCCTGCTGACCTAAAAACTTTGCGAAGTCGCTGTTATAGATATTCGAG
Source organism: Salinimicrobium sp. (assembly GCA_049687615.1). Taxonomy (GTDB): domain Bacteria; phylum Bacteroidota; class Bacteroidia; order Flavobacteriales; family Flavobacteriaceae; genus Salinimicrobium. The sequence continues at coordinate 3,515 of JBAVJE010000019.1, forward strand.
AATGAATTGGAGCCGTCCATCAGGCTCGCGTAACCTCCTTCAAAATTAATATAATCGCTCATGGTAAAGGATTTTTCGCCAATGTTGTTGAAATCCCCTATCACATTTACGGCTGTTTTTGGACTATAATAAAACAGGGTGGGGTGGAAAAGGTAACGTTCTTCAATGCCTGCACCGGCTTCTATATCACCAAAGACAAACTTCTTTTTTCCCTGTTTAAGTTTGATGTTGAGGGCCATTTTATCGCTGTCCTCCAATCCTTTTAAAAAGGCAACTTCGCTGTAGTTGTCCAGAGCTTGAACTTCAGCAACAGCATCGGCAGGGATGTTATTTACTCCCAATTTTGTGTCTCCTGTAAAAAAGGTTTTTCCCTCTACCATAAGCTTGGTAACCCTCTTCCCGTTTACGGTCACATTTCCCTCCCGGTCAACTTCAACACCGGGCAGTTTTTTAAGCACTTCCCGAAGTTTTCGTTCTTCACCGGTTTTAAACTGTTTTACTCTATAGGTGATGGTGTCTTCCTTTACGATCACAGCCATTTGTTGTTCAATGATCACCTCTTCCAGGCTTTCCATACTTTCATAGAGCGTAAAGTTGCGGGTGGTATTTTCTAAAATAGTGATCGTATCCATGCCTTTTGAAAATCCGAGATGCGTGATTTCCAGTTTATACGTAATATCCCGAACCAGGTCCAGCTTATATCGCCCCAGCTCATCGGAAATAGCAAAGGTGATGGAGCCTTCATCGGCAAAAGGAGTTGCGATGATGTTGGTATAAGGCAACGGCTGCTGGAGGCTGTCATTTATTACGCCTCTTAGATCAATTTGCTGTGACCACAGGCTCGTACTCAACACAAGAACGAACAGGAATATTGAGGAGCGTAGGCTAATTGTTTTCAACATTTGAAAAGTAAAGTTCGAAATTTCGGGCTAAAAAATCTTATGTATTGGCAGGTGCTTAAATTCAATCAATGCCTTGAAATTCTCTAAACCTTTTATCCAAGCCTTCCATGATTGCCTGGTATTCCTCAAAGCTTATGACATTTTTAAGATTAGGAGTAGCAATTTTTGTATTTTTTTGAGATAATTTAATTTTGGTGGCGTAGTAATAATTCTGCGCAAACTTCATTTCCAAAATTAAGCCTGGCAGACCTCCAAATCCTTCCGGGCCATAAGGAAAAGGAATTTCAGTTGTAAACCAGGCTTCTATATTATGAATTATTGTTTTTTTAGTCCTAATGGAAGTGAATTCTTGTGTAGCCGTTGCCTTTCGGCAGGAATATCCCGATAATGTTTTCGTTTCTCCTGTAAGTTTCCAGTTAAGAGGTTCCCTTTTGATAAGAAATTTTTTGCCCTGAAATTCTACTTCCTGATATCTGTAGGGAGTAGAAGCGTAATTGTAGTATAAGCCGGTATTCTCTATGATACTTTCTATAATTCCATCTCCCTTTCCTAAGGAGTTTTCGGCATAATAGTTTGATTTCTCTTCTGTAAAAATGAGCATAAATTCAATCTGCCCGGTAGCATCTTTAGCTTTTGATATGTTATTTAAAAAATTTTCATATTGTTGGGGATTTTTTTGTTTTAATGCTTTCAGGGCGTTTTCGGGTAGAATAAGTTGTTTTGTGTAAGAGATTTTACCTGTGAATTTTTGTGCTTGTGCCAATGGAGTACAGGATAAAAGCATCAAAATGATAACTAAAGGAATTCTCATTAGTGTAATTTTAAAGAGGGCATTTCTACCCTCTTATTATTAAATTCGCTAAATGCAATTGTTTTCGTAATACCAGTTTGTCCAGAAATACTCCGTTCCACCATACATAATTGCCATGTGAGTGCCAAAATCCCAAGCTTCTTGAGTACAAGCAGCTTCATCAGCTCTTTTTAACGTCTCCTGTGCCTCCACATTTGAGGTAAAAAGAAAAGTAAGTAATGCAATAGATAATAATTTTTTCATTTTTTTGAAATTAAAAAGTTTATGAATTCTGTTATTTCTACGAGGCACACTATCTTTGCAGTATGGTCCTCTGGTTGGTTAATAAGATGCTACATAGGCATAATATTTAAAGGTTAATAATTGAGCATAAACTATTGACTCCCATCCAGGGGATTTTTTTGTTCATATTAAGAGATATAATTTAGAATAAGAAACCAGCGTAGGGTATGGGTTTCTTTTTCCTGGAACAAATGCAATCTTCTTTAGCAAGTATATGTTTTTTTTTTTGTTTTTGCAAAGTTTTGACAAAAAATTTATTCATTCTCCTCTTGATGAACTTTGTTTTAGAAGTATTGTGGTTTAAACTATTACTTTTTAAGAAAAAGCATTTTTCAGGTTCTCTAAATTATAAAAGGAAGGGTTTTTGTTACTACGGTAAACCGTAATTTTTTTATGGTTTTGACTTGAAAATTTTTCTAATAATATTTTTTTTCGATACTATAAACTAATAAACATTATCATTCTAAAGGTCACCTAATCGGTTACCTGGAGGAAAGAAAAAGAGAGGAAGTACTGAATTTACTGGTATAACGGGAGAGGAAATTTAACCCTGCCACCCCGACTGAAAGAAAAGGTTTGCAATATTTTGCAAACCTTTTTCTTTTTAATAAAAAATATATGATCCCTCATTTTCCCCCGATAGCTGAAAGTGCTCCCATTCGATGATCTAAAGACTATGTTACAGAGGTGGAGGGCTTTTTGTTCATCCAAAATTAAAACTTCCTTTACATCTAAAGTGACAGCAAAAACCCCGGACAGGCTTTCGCCGGGAGGTAAAAAAATTTTATTAAAAATTTTAACTCAGGGCCGGGGAAATCACCCCGTTAATAAGACATTTTGCAACTAATTCGGTGGTATTTAAACACCCGGTCTTTTTTAGCACATTCTTTCGATGTGTTTTAATGGTATGAGGAGAGAGATTGAGTTCCATCGCGATCTGTTCCGCATTTAATCCTCTCGATAACCTATTCACTATTTGTTTCTCCCTATCTGTTATTAGTTGTGAAAAATCCTTATCACTGCATTCGCAAGCGGCAGGATCAAATTTACCTTTAGAGACATTCACGTTGAAATAACATTTTCCGCCATCCATATGAATAAAGGAAACGGTGCTGTCGGTGGTCATTTTTAGATGAGAAACATCTGTTTGAATACAAAAAACATGCTCGGGTGTCCCGTTCTCTAAAACACTTAGGGGAAATGCCTGATACAACATCATCCTTAACTGGCCGTCTGCGTCCTTCATACGATAAGTAAACATGTTTTTATAGAGGGATACACTCTCTTTTCCCACATATGCCATGTAAAAATCACTAATAACCTTACTCCTAAGACTAATGCTTTCAATTTCATCTGGCATTATTGTTTTCAATAGATCCTGGATAACAATATCTCCGGCATCTTTCTTCACGAAATGCTCTACAGAACTTGAAATATATTCCAATCCGAAATTATGGAGATTGACTATGTATAAAAAGGAATTTCCAAGAGCGAATAGAGAGGCGAACTTTTTGAAATCACTGGAGATTTCAAAAGGTTGATATTTCTCTATCTGATGAGAATATCTCTTTTCCCAATAATCTGAGATCTTCCTGAATTCCTCTTGCATAAACTTAGGTATTTGGCAATAAATATAGGAATTATAAAAAATCCTTAAGAGAAATATTTCGTCTAAATCCTACCTGAACCATTTAAAAATCAATAAAAAAAAGCCCCCAGGAGAATCCTGAAGGCTCTTGTGCCAAAAATTTCTTCTTGGTATTGGTTACTGCATGCACATTAAGCTTTAACCCCCAGCTTAACATTCTGAAATTTGGCCCCTACTCCAACTTTCACTCACTTCGCAACCAATTAATAAATCAATTATTTGGCGATGCTAATATAAGTGGGAGAAATTTTTGATAAAATACCTCTATAAAGGTATTTTTCTGAACTGTGAACGAAAATAAGATCAGTGCTATTTGCCACTACATGAAATCTAACCCTTCATTAAAATTCAGGTACTTTTTAGGTCTAAGGGCAAAGCCTACTTGAGAGGGATCACAAAACGTAAAGACAAACGATTAGTTAGGTATTCAATTATTCCCTAACAATACTTCGAAAACCTGCCATGGTAAACAAACCCATTGCTAATTTCCAGGTTATTTAAAAAACGGAATGATGCAAATGGGGTATGAATGAATGAACTTATTAGAAAAAAATTATTTATATAGTTCCAAGACCTTCACTTTATTTCTTGTTGAATATATTATTCCATCATCGTGCAGTTGTTTTAAAATCCTAGTAATTACAACACGAGAAGAATTTAAATCTGTTGCAATATTTTGATGGGTGACTTCCAAATCGATATCTTTTGAAATTTTAACTTTATCGGTTAAGTACTTCCATATTCGGTTTTTCAAGGTAAGAAAAGCTAATGAATCTATGGACTCAACCATTTCAAGTAGCCTAAAGTGGTAACTATCAATGATATAATATCTCCAGGTTTTATACTTAACTAACCATTCGTCAACTACATCGACAGGAATAAAAATGGCTTCAACATCGGTTTCTGCAATACCTTTAAAAATACTTTTTGTTCTATTTATACAATTTGCAAAAGAAATAGCACAAGTTTCACCGGGTTCTAAATAATATAAAGACAACTCCAGACCATCTTTATCTTGCCTGATAATTTTCAAAACACCACTTGTAAGTAATACAATATGAGTGAGATC
>JBAVJE010000020.1:0-7302 GCA_049687615.1 Salinimicrobium sp.
GCCTTTTCATGTTGACATCTTCATAATTTCTTTTAACAAAATCAAGGGCTGTACGCAGAATCTGCCCCATAGAGCGGGCTCTTTTAAATTTCATATCATTGGAAAAATCATAAAGATCTTTTCGTAGCATTTTGACATTTTCGGGAGTAGAGATTTCGTCATTGAGAATGCACCGCATTAATTCCTTATATCTGCTTTGAGCATTAATGATTCTTTTTGCCAACAAAGACCTTTCTTCCTTCCGGTACTGTTCTATAGAAGAATGTTGCAGTTTGCTGGAGACCAGCTGCACCATCTTGTAATTTTCCTTGAAGAATTGTGGGCGGTAAACCTTTAGGTTACCTTCGAAACATTGCTGATCAAAATCTATCGCCCTAATCTGGTATTCCACGTGATCAAAATCGTGTGTGGGAATAATGACATAATTATAAGACCTCATATCGCCTAACAACCTGATCGTACAGCGTTCGTTAAACTTCACAAACTGCTTGGCGATCTGGGTTTTGGCTCTTTCATCACAACTGGGCAAATGATCATCTATAAAAACATCTCCCGGAATTCCGGCAATATGTTCCTCAATAAGGGTTTCCCTATACACAAGAAAGTTGATTCTGTGTGGGGAAAGAATATGTTCAAATTCCAGTCCATAGATCCGCGAGGCATCAGCTTTTTTTACATAGAAGTAGGTAAAACTATCATTAAGTACATTCCTGATCTTAATGCGGAAAGGTTTCGAATTTCCGAAAGTACAGTAATCCACGGCATCTACATTGAGGTATTCCAGGGAATCATCACTTCCGTCGGAATGTAATATAGTATAAACCTGTTTTAAACTGTTATCGATATCTTTCCTTTCATGATCTGGATAATAACAACGCACCCAATAAGTGTCTTCATCATGTTGATCATACACCACGATAGAACCAGAAAACCTTAACAGATCTTCATAAAATACCGGGATCTTGATGTTTCTGTTAAACTTGGCGAGGTACCGATGAAACCGCTCACTTACTGGAAAAGACGGTTTCTTTTTGGACATCAGTTTTTCTTGCATGTCCCAAAAATAAGACTTCTTTTTATTTCGCCATGTAACAAAACGTTAACTTAGACGTCGAACACAAAAGCAGTATTTTGAACTCAATTCTCCGAATTTCACATCTCACCAAAAAATTTGGCCCGGTTACCGCCGTGAAAGACCTTTCTTTCACTATTGAAAAAGGCAATGTTTATGGCATTTTAGGACCTAACGGAAGTGGAAAATCCACGACGCTTGGAGTTGTTCTCAATGTGGTGAACAAAACCAGTGGCGATTTCCAGTGGTTCAACGGGACCCAAAGCACGCATGAAGCCTTAAAGAAAGTAGGTGCCATTATTGAGCGACCTAATTTTTATCCATATATGACTGCGGCCCAAAACCTGAAACTTGTTTGCAAGATCAAAGAGGTCTCTGCCAAAAATATTGATGAAAAGCTCGAATTGGTTGGACTGCTGGATAGAAAAGACAGCAAATTTCGCACTTTTTCACTGGGAATGAAGCAGCGTCTCGCCATTGCCTCAGCCCTCTTGAACGATCCGGAGATTCTCATTCTGGACGAACCTACTAACGGACTTGATCCTCAGGGAATTCACCAGATTAGAGAAATTATCACAAGGATTGCATCTATGGGAACAACAATTTTGTTGGCTTCTCACCTTTTGGACGAAGTGGAAAAAGTATGTACGCATGTTGTGATTATTAGAAAAGGCGAAAAATTGTACAGTGGGCCTGTAGATCAAATGAATGCAAGTTTTGGCTTTTTTGAGCTGAAATCACCAGATCCGGAGAGGCTTTACACGCTTCTGAAGAACCACCCTTCCTTTGGAAAGCTGGTTCAAAAAGGAGATATTTTGACGGCCTTTCTCACAGAGCCAATGGAGCCCGAAAACCTTAATGCCTATCTTTTTGGAGAAGGACTTGTGCTTTCACAGCTGGTTAAAAGAAAAGAAAGCCTTGAAGAACAGTTCTTACAGTTAACCAACCAAATTTCTGCCTAATGTTAAGATTGCTCAATATAGAATACCACAAGCTGCGCTACAGCAAATCGGCAAAGGTCCTTATCACCACCTATTTTATACTTATTACTTTCATTTCTCTCATTGCCTCCATTGAATTTAATATTGGGGAATTTAGAGGACGCGTGGCAGATATGGGCATCTTCAATTTTCCGTTCATCTGGCACTTCAATACCTATATTGCCGCGACTTTAAAGCTGTTTTTAGCAATTGTGATCGTGTCGATGATGTCCAACGAATATTCCAATCGCACCTTGAAACAAAACCTTATTGACGGACTGGGCAAAAAGGAATTTGTGATGTCAAAATTTCTCACAGTAGTCATGTTTGCCCTGGCAAGCACGATCTTTCTGTTCATCGTCTCAATGATTCTGGGGCTCTCTTTTTCTGATTATACCGAGGTTTCTATTATTTTTTCAGACATGGAATACCTCTTTGCCTATTTTATAAAACTCACGGGATTTTTCACATTTTGTTTGTTTTTGGGGGTATTGGTAAAGAGATCGGCTTTTGCTCTTGGTTTTCTCTTTATCTGGTGGATTCTGGAGAGTATAGCTCGGGGGGTTATGGAATTCAAGTTTTTTAGAGGAACCGATATTGCAGAAAAAATTGCCCAATTCTTTCCGCTGGAATCTATGAGCATTCTTATTAAAGAACCGTTTACCAGGCTTGGGGCCATTCAGGCTGCCGCGGCACAAATGGGATCGCAGATTACCAAGGATTACGCTATTCACTGGTATCAACTGCTTATCGTAATTGCCTGGACCGCCATTTTTGTGTGGCTTTCTTATATACTTCTGAAGAAAAGAGACCTCTAAAATTACATTTTTAGAGCTGAATCAGTTTTAAACAACCTGACCCTAAAATGATTAGGTATGGCCTCTTTTTTGATTAGGTAAGTAAAAGGGCTATTTTTGCAGGCCATAATTCAGCTGAATGAAATTTAAAGTAGAATCGGAATATAAACCCACCGGAGACCAGCCCCAGGCAATAAAGCAACTGGTGCATGGGATCGAGAGCAACGAAAAATACCAGACTTTACTTGGAGTAACAGGATCGGGAAAGACCTTTACCGTTGCCAATGTTATTGAAGAAGTGCAACGTCCTACTCTTGTCCTTGCCCATAACAAAACCTTAGCAGCACAACTCTATCAGGAATTCAAGCAGTTCTTCCCCGAAAATGCGGTGGAGTATTTTGTGAGCTACTATGATTATTACCAGCCCGAGGCTTTTATTCCCTCTTCCGGAACTTATATTGAAAAAGATCTTTCCATTAATGAAGAGATTGAAAAACTGCGGTTGAGCACTACCTCCTCCCTCCTCTCCGGAAGACGTGACGTGATCGTAGTAGCCTCGGTATCCTGTCTTTACGGTATTGGAAACCCGGTGGAATTCAAGAAGAACGTGATCTCCATCGAAAGGGATATGGTCATCTCAAGAACTCAGCTGTTGCACAAACTGGTTCAAAGTTTATATTCCCGTACTGAAGCAGAATTCAATCATGGGAATTTCAGAATAAAAGGAGATACCGTAGACGTATATCCAAGTTATGCCGATAATGCCTTCAGGATCCACTTTTTTGGAGACGAGATAGAAGAGATCGAAGCTTTTGATCCCGCGACCAATGCCGTTATTGAGAAATATGAAAGGCTCAATATTTATCCTGCGAACATGTTTGTGACCTCTCCTGATGTATTGAAGGGAGCCATTCATCAAATTCAGGATGACCTCGTTAAACAGGTTTCTTATTTTCAGGATATAGGAAAACATTTGGAGGCAAAACGTCTTGACGAACGTACCAATTTCGACCTGGAGATGATCAGGGAATTGGGATATTGCTCTGGAATTGAGAATTATTCTCGTTATCTGGACGGAAGGCTTCCCGGAACGCGACCGTTCTGTCTTTTAGATTATTTCCCCGATGACTTCCTGATGGTGGTGGACGAAAGCCACGTTACGATTCCGCAGGTACACGCGATGTATGGTGGTGACCGTTCAAGAAAAGAAACTCTCGTGGATTATGGTTTCAGGCTTCCTGCCGCCATGGACAACCGCCCCTTAAAATTTGAAGAATTTGAAATTTTACAAAATCAGGTGATTTACGTAAGTGCGACCCCGGCAGATTATGAACTTCAAAAGACTGAAGGACTATATATCGAACAGGTAATTCGCCCGACCGGACTGCTTGACCCTGTCATTGAAGTACGTCCCAGCCTGAACCAGATCGATGATCTTGTAGAAGAAATTCAATTGCGGGTAGAAAAAGACCAGCGCATATTAGTAACTACCCTTACGAAACGTATGGCCGAAGAGCTTACAAAATACCTCACCCGTATAGATGTGAGGTGCCGCTACATTCACAGTGACGTGGATACGCTGGAAAGAGTGGAGATCATGCAGGATCTTAGAAAAGGGATTTTTGACGTGCTTGTTGGAGTGAACCTTCTAAGGGAAGGGCTCGACCTGCCGGAAGTTTCCCTGGTCGCCATTTTGGATGCCGACAAAGAAGGCTTCCTTAGAAGTAACAGATCCCTGACGCAAACCATTGGGCGTGCAGCCCGTCACCTTGAGGGAAAAGCGATTATGTATGCCGACAAGATCACAGATAGTATGCAAAAGACTATTGATCAAACAGAATACAGAAGAGCCAAACAGTTGAAGTACAACGAAGAAAACAACATCACTCCTACTGCCCTAAAAAAATCGTTTGATAATCTGCTGGTGAAGAAAAAACCCGAGCCATATCAGTACGAGACAGCTCCGGATCTTAAAGCAGCCGAAGCTGAAACCGAGTTCTTTAGCAAGCCCCAACTGGAAAAAAGAATCAGGACCAAGAGAAAGGCCATGGAAGCCGCAGCGAAAGAACTGGATTTTATGGCGGCAGCCAAACTTCGGGATGAAATAAAAATGCTTCAGGAAAAGGTGAAAGAAGCCAGTTAACAGAAAAATTCAGATTTTTTAATAAATATTGAGAATAATATTTATATTTACCTGATCCCTACACTTTTACCAACAAGCCTCCCCTCTAAAACTTCTTAATTTTGGACAAAAATTTCATTTTGGGGGCGGTCACTTTTATGTGCTTTTTTTCCGCTGCAGCACAGGTAGGCATTAACACTACAGATCCTAAAGCACAACTTGACATTACTATTGAAAATCCTTCGGCACCTGCTGCGACCGATGGTATTCTGATTCCCCGCATCACGGCTTTTCCGGCCCCGGCACCTACTGCAGCTCAACATGGGATGCTCGTCTTTCTCAGCCAAGCCAAGTCCGGATTTCCGGCAGGATTTTACTGGTGGAATTCTTCCGCAGGAAACTGGGAAGGGTTGACAGGAAAAGCGACAGCAGATTTTTATAAGACGGGAACTACTGCTCCCGCAGCCAATCCTGATGAAGCCGTATACAGGAAAGGAAATGTGACTATTGGAGGCACCTCTCAAAATGTCAAACTGAAGGTGATGATCGATGGACAGGAAGATGTTGCCATTCGTACCCCACTTGAAGTAGAAAATGCAAGTCCCACCACAAAGAATGTCACTTATGGAATTTTAAATAGTAATAATACTGCAACCTCCGATAAGAAGTATGGCATTAAAAACTCGGTGAGCGCTAACGGAATCGGAATTCACTACGGAATTTTTAATGAAGTGAATCAAAACACCAATGAAGAGATCTATGGGATCTGGAATGATGTGGGAAAAACCTTTGGCTCTACAAAAAACCACTACGGGATATATAATACAATAGGAACCATCCAGGGAACCGGAACCGTCTATGGCATTTACAGTTCCGCCTTTGGAAGTGACCCGAAGAAGGTATATGCCGGTTATTTTGCCGGAAGAGTAGGAATCGGAACAACAGGTAATGATTACATCCTACCCGAGGTGAGAGGTCTGCAGGACCAGGTCTTAATGACCGATGCAACAGGTATCGTTTCGTGGAAATATCCCAGTTTCGGAACCTACTCTTCTACTACTTCGGCTACCGGCTCTTACATAATATCGGATGACACTTATACACTGAGAATAAATAATCAGGTAAGCAGCGTAACGATTCCTGATGCGGCTACTAATAAAGGCAGGTTCCTTTTCCTGATCAACTGGCCGGGAAATGCGTATAAACCTTTTCTGTTCCTCAATGGAAATGACCTTTTTGACATCACTACAAATTCTACAGTTAGCGGCATTGATCCCGGTCAAAAATACCTGATCCAGAGTGCCGGAAACAGGTGGATACTTTTAGATAAATAAACAACACTTTTCAAAAGGTTGGGCTAAAGCCCTTTTAGAAGGAAAAATTTTTATGCCCCCGGATAAATCCGGAGGCAATTCATGCTACAGAAATTAAAAATCCTTAGAAATGGAAGCAGAACTCTTGAATCACCTCCGCCTTCATTTCCAACTTCTCCTTCGGATTTTAGGCACAACAATATCGAAAGAGGACTTCCGGAGGCTATTTTTGACACTTGTATTACCTCCGCCTTCAGACGGAAACTCAAGGAACACTTATCCTCGGGCTTTAGCCCAATAAAAAACGCTCCTGAAAAAGAAGTTTCAAAAATGCTATTTTTGAGAGGTATTGGACAAAAGTCCTTTTTTAAAAAGAGAATATTCTATGCCTCCGGATAATTCCGGTGGCAATTCAATTTTGTAAGAATCACCTCCGCCTTCATTTCCAAACTTCTCCTTCGGATTCCAGGCTCAACAATATCGGAAGAGGACTTCCGGAGGCAATTTTTGACACTTGTATCACCTCCGCCTTCAGGCGGAAACTCAAGGAACACCTATCCTCGGGCTTTAGCCCAATAAAAAACGCTCCTGAAAAAGGAGCGTTTTTTGTCATTTTTGAAACCTCAGCTTAGGCAAGCTCATTTATATTATTCGGTTGTAGCTTTTTATCTGTTTTTTCCAAACGAATTCTTACATCCACAGCAGTCAGGTCGTTTTCAGAAGCCATAAGAGGATTAAGGTCTAATTCCGCGATTTCCGGAACCATCAACAACAAATTCGAAAGGTTTACAATAGTTTCAGCAAACAATTCGATGTTCACCCCGGTTTGCCCTCTAACTCCTTTTAAAATTGGATATGCTTTCAGATCAGTGATCATTTTTAATGCCTCTTCATTTGAAACAGGGATCATCGAAGCACTTACATCTTTTAGTACTTCCACAAAAATACCTCCCAGTCCGCATAAAATGACATGAGGATAATTGGTTTCCTTTTTTGCCCCGATGAATAATTCCATTCC
>JBAVJE010000021.1:0-3410 GCA_049687615.1 Salinimicrobium sp.
TTCTTTGGGGAACCAGAGATCCTGGTGATAACATCGGGAATTGTAATGTTTATTGCAGGGCTTGGTCTATTCACGGGTTTCAAAACCCGTTGGGCTTCTATTATTCTTGCAGCAGTATTGATCCCGATTACGCTCACCATTCAGGTTGGACAAGTCACCACCCTGGGCCCGCTTTTTAAAAATATCGCCATTCTTGGCGGATTGACTTTTTTTATTATCAACGACTTTAACAAAAAAAAAATATAACATGAAAAATCTATTTTTAGCAAGTATCGCAGTTATTCTCAGCTTGTTTACCAATCCAATACAGGCCCAAACCAGTCATGAGAAACATGCCGGAGATATTAATTATGTAGTGCTCACCAGAAAAGTTCCTCAGTTGAAACCTATCCTGTTAGCGGCAGAAGAGCTTGCTCACCAGGACGGTGACAAGTTTGGAGATTTCCAGGTAGTAGTGTGCGGTAAGGCCGTACAAGACCTCACTAACAAAGAAACCATGGGCAACTTTATACAACAGGCAGAAAAGGCAGGAGTAATTATCAATGCCTGCGGTTTTTCTCTGAAGAAGTTTGGCATTGACAAATCACAGCTACCTTCAAGCCTACGAGTAGTTGATAATGGTATTCTTTACAATTTTGAACTTCAGAAGAAGGGATACCTAAGTATTGAACTTTAACCTTTAAAATCTTTCTATCATGAATAAGAATCTTAAGAAAAATCTCATAGAATATGGAATTATTGGCGCTGTCTTTATTGGTCTTTTTGTTAGCGGCCTTCATGCCGAAGTCTTCGGCTTCCTGCAAAGAGGTATCCTGGCTACCGGTCTCATGAAGCCGGACATCGAGGAAAAAGCAGAGATAGCTGCAGTTACTCCTCCCAAGGGAGCGATTTTGGATCTTAGTCTAATCAATTCCAAAGGAGAAAAAGTAAATATGAAACAGTTTCAGGGGAAAGTTATTTTCCTGAATTTCTGGGCAACCTGGTGTCCTCCATGTATTGCAGAGATGCCGGGAATTAATAATCTTTACAAGGAAGTGAGGAATGATAATGTAGAATTTATCATGGTTTCTTTAGATCAAAACTTTGAAAAAGCTAAGAAGTTTAGAAATAACAAAGGCTTTGAATTCGAGATCTATCAAGCAGCCGGTCCAGTGCCACAAATGTATTCAAGCCGAAGTATTCCCACTACTTATGTGATCGATGCCGACGGAAACCTGGCTCTCACCCACCTTGGAATGGGTAATTTTGACACTAAAGATTTCCAGCAATTTCTAAAAAAGCTGCAATAGAAAAATAACAGTTGCAGAAAATGCTTTTTTCGGCAGCTGTTATTAAGTTCCTAAATAAAGAAGTTTTATGAGAAAAGAAACAATCATACTCCTCCTCTCGTTTTTTTCGATGCAGCCTATTTCTGCGCAGGTCATGACAGCGCCCGAATGGCATGTTTCTGCTAACAAAACAGAAGTTTCACTGGGAGACGAGATTATCCTCACTTTAGAGGTAGAGGTGCCCGAGGATTGGTATATGTACTCCAGTGATTTTGACCCCGAACTGGGGCCCATGCTGACCGAAATAGATTTTGACGATTCGGGCAATTATAAGGTCTTAGGAGATCTTGTACCTGTAGATCCAAAGAAGAAATATGATGAGCTTTGGGAAGGAGAGTATACATATTTCACCAAAAAGGCTGTTTTTAAACAAAATTTAAAAGTAACCGATAAGAATCCTGTTGTTACAGGCAGTATTTCTTACCAGATCTGTTCAGATGTTACGGGGCAGTGTATTCCTTATGAAACCGATTTTTCCCTTGATCTCTCAAAGGATAATTCCTCCGGTGCAGCAGGTAAAACGGGAAAAAGTTCGAATTCCTCATCTGATCCACCTAGTAAAGAACTAAAGCCATTTACGAATACTTTTAAACCTGCAGAAGAAGAAAAGGGTTGGACGGGACTACTAACTTTCTTCCTTATCTCTTTTGGAGCCGGGCTGGCAGCATTACTTACTCCCTGTGTTTTTCCAATGATCCCTATGACCGTGACTTTCTTCACGAAATCCAGCGGTACCCGCTCCAAAGGGGTTTTGAATGCGGTGATCTACGGATTTTCGATTATAGCGATCTATACCTTAATAGGAACTGTGTTCGCACTTGTTTTTGGAGCAGGTTTCGCCAATTTCCTTAGTACCCATTGGCTTCCCAACCTTTTGTTTTTTGCGATCTTTTTTCTTTTCGCCCTTTCATTTTTTGGGCTTTTTGAAATAAGATTACCCAATAAATTGGTCAACAATATTGACAACCAGGCTAACAAAGGAGGTTTAGCAGGAATATTCTTCATGGCCTTTACGCTTGTGCTGGTTGGATTTAGCTGCACCGGGCCAATAGCGGGCACAATTTTACTGCAGGCAGCGGGTGGCGAGGCTGTTAAGCCTCTTGTAGGAATGCTGGGCTTTTCTACCGCGTTTGCCATACCTTTTACTTTGTTCGCGATCTTCCCGGGCTGGTTGAGTACTCTCCCAAAAAGCGGTGGCTGGTTGAACACGGTGAAAGTGGTCTTAGGATTCCTGGAACTTGCACTGGCTCTTAAATTTCTTAGTATGGTTGACCAGGTTTATCACTGGAGACTTCTTGACCGGGAAATTTACCTGGCTCTTTGGATTGTGATCTTCACTCTCCTCGGATTTTACCTTCTTGGAAAGATCGTTTTCCCACATGAACAGAAGCCTGAAAATACTTCAGTCTCACGTTTGTTAAGCGCGGTCCTCGTTTTCAGTTTTGTAGTCTACCTTATTCCCGGACTCTTTGGAGCTCCTTTAAAGGCTTTGGCAGGTTACATGCCTCCAATGAGCAGCCATGATTTCAGATTGTTGGGATCCCAATTACCTGAAGAAAAAGCCACTTTGAGCGAAGGCTGCGAAAAACCAAAATATGATGATCTACTGGAGTTGCCACACGGCTTAAAGGGGTATTTTGACTATGAACAGGCTCTTGCATGTGCTAAAAAGGAAAATAAACCTCTCTTCATCGATTTTACCGGACACGGCTGTGTAAACTGTCGTGAGATGGAAGCTACCGTTTGGAGTGATCCTGCAGTTCTAAAACGGTTAAAAGAGGACTACGTTATCGTTGCAATGTATGTGGATGAAAAAACCGAACTCCCCCGGGAAGAATGGTATACCTCTGTTTACGACCATAAAGTAAAGAAGACTATCGGAAAACAGAATATGGACTTTATGATCCAAAAGCTCAATGCTAATGCCCAGCCATATTATACTTTGGTTGGTAAAGATGAAGAATTACTTTCTGGTCCCAGAGCCTATGACCTCGATGTTCAGGAATTTGTGGAATTTCTGGATAAAGGTTTGACGCGATTTCGGGAAGGTAATCCTCCCGGTGAAAATGTGATGCCTTAAAG
>JBAVJE010000022.1:0-11043 GCA_049687615.1 Salinimicrobium sp.
AATAAGTTTTCTAAAAACCTCCTTTAAATATTTATATTCGGCACAAGGTGAGCCTCCAAAAGGAAGCATGCATTACACTCTTTTTAAATCAGTTTCATGAGGATAGTTTCAGGAATACATAAAGGAAAAAGGATTACTGCACCAAAAAAGCTGCCGGTAAGACCTACTACAGATTTTGCCAAGGAAGCCCTTTTCAACATTCTTAATAACCATTACCATTTCACAGCCCTTAAAGTTATCGATCTTTTTAGCGGCACGGGGAATATAGCATACGAATTCGCCTCACGCGGAGCACAGGAGATCATTGCCGTTGACGGGCATTTTGAATGCGTAAAATTCATCAATAAGATTTCTGCAGAACTTGATTTACCTATAAGAACGGTGAAAAGTGATGTTTTCAAGTACCTTACGGCAACTTCAGAAACCGCTAATATCATCTTTGCCGACCCGCCTTACGATTTCGATAGGGAGAGTCTTAATCAAATAGTGACCACAGTATTCGAAAAAGGCCTTTTAGAGGAAGGGGGTTCCCTCATCATTGAACATTCTAAAAGAATGGATCTCTCAAGCCTGGAACACTTCTCTGAAGCAAGAAAATACGGGTCTTCGGTTTTCAGTTTTTTTGGTTAACTTAGAGAATGGTACAGTCACAAAAAGTCATAGAACTGGAATTTACCACGCTGGAATTCTTTCCGGGTCACGTGATTTCAAAACCTCGGGAAGGCGAAGTTCTTGAAGGAAAACAGGTGGCCGACCTTATGGAACTTTGTTCGGAATACTATACCAATGAAAATTTTGACTACATCTCCTCCAGGGTGAACGATTACAATGTAAATCCTACCGTCTATCTCGACCTGGAAATAATGACCAACCTGAAAGGTATTGCTGTAGTAAGCTCGAAATCTTCTTCGTTGAATATGGCCAGGTTTGAAAAGAATTTCTGCAAACTGCCTTACGAGATCTTCACAGATTTAAAATCTGCCCGAGAGTGGGCGCACGAACTCATTTAAAATAAAAAAGCAGACCTGTAAGCCGGATTCTGTTCCCTGCCCCGATAGCTATCGGGATCAGGGCCCTTATCATTTATCTTAAACCGTTGTTACCAACGGCCTTTAGCTGCCTACCCTCCGGCAACGAACGGGCGACCCTTAACAGCCGGTATACATGGCATTGCACCGCATAGAGTTTACCTGGTTTCACTACAGCATTATCTGTACATTCTTTCTGTTGCACTGGTCCTGGCCCTAATTTGCATTAGAGTCGGTGGGTGTTACCCACTATGCTGCCCTACGGTGTCCGGACTTTCCTCCCCGATAGTTATCGCGGCGATAAGGCGGTCTGCTTGGGGCAAAGATACTATAAAATACCTCTCAAAAATGTCATTTTTGAGAGGTATCAAAAATGGCATTCTCAACAAGTTTTTGTGGATAAAAACATCGGGATAGCCCCCTGCTTCAGATTTGTATTTTTATATTTGTCTTCTAATATTTTTCAATGGAGCATTTTGTAGTATCGGCCAGAAAGTACAGACCCCAAACGTTTAAAGACGTTGTGGGCCAGCAAGCTATTACCAATACTTTACTTAACGCCATTGAACATGATCACCTGGCTCAGGCCTTATTGTTCACCGGCCCCAGGGGAGTCGGGAAAACCACCTGCGCCCGTATTCTGGCCAAAAAGATCAACCAGGATGACAACCAGGATCCTAATGAAGATTTCGCTTTTAATATTTTTGAGCTGGATGCCGCTTCGAACAACTCGGTAGACGACATCAGGAATCTTATTGATCAGGTAAGAATCCCGCCACAGGTTGGAACATATAAGGTATATATCATCGATGAGGTGCATATGCTTTCCCAGGCCGCTTTCAATGCCTTTTTGAAGACCCTGGAGGAGCCGCCAAAACACGCGATTTTCATTCTTGCTACCACAGAAAAACACAAGATCATCCCAACTATACTTTCGCGTTGCCAGATCTTTGATTTCAAAAGGATCACCGTAAAAGACGCAAAGGATTATCTTGCTTATATCGCAGAACAGGAAGGGGTGAATGCCGAAGATGATGCCCTTCATATCATTGCCCAAAAAGCCGACGGCGCCATGCGTGACGCGCTTTCTATCTATGACCGGGTGGTGAGCTTTAGCGGAAAAGAGCTTACCAGACAGGCAGTGACAGAAAACCTGAATGTGCTTGACTATGACTCCTATCTTACGGCGACAAGCCTGATCCTCCAGAATGATATTCCGCAGCTATTGTTGCTTTTTAATGAGATCCTTTCTCATGGTTTTGACGGACATCATTTTATTGCAGGTCTTGCATCCCATTTTAGAGATCTGTTGGTTTGCCAGGATCCAAAAACAATAAATCTGCTGGAGGTGGGAGAGAACACTAAAGCCCTTTACTATGAACAGGCCCAGAAGGCTTCTCCCGAATTTCTTATGAAAGCGATCGAACTGTCAAATGAATGCGACCTGCAATACAAGAGCAGTCGTAATCAACGTTTGCTGGTGGAGTTGTGCCTCATGCAGCTGGCGTCAATCACCTTTGGAGCCGAAAAAAAAAAAGATAGCGCATTCATAATTTCCCCTTCGCACTTTTCGGGGCCTCCTGTTCCCACACCGGCACTTAAACTGTCAAAAAAGGAAAAAGAGGTTATCGTCAACGCAGAATACTCTGTAGGAAACTCGGCCCCGTCAAGAGAAGCTCAGCTTCCAACAAAAACGACTGAAAAAACTTCTACTGATTGCGTAACGGAACCTGAAGATAAATTTCCTTCAGGAGAAGCACAAACAGCATCTCAACCTGCTTCCGAAGAAAATAAGGCGACAACAGAAGCTGAACCAGCAGAAGAAATTTTAGAAGAAAAAGCCACCGTTTCCGAAGAAATTCAACAACCGGTGCTTCCTAAAAAGAAGGTTTCAGGTTTATCTCTAAAAAGCATTCAGAAGAAAAAAGAGCTGGATGCGATGAAAAGAGAGGCCCAAGAGGAAGTGGAAGTCGTCAAGACCGGTAAGTTCACCGAAGAGGAGATGCAGCAGGCGTGGCAGGATTTTGCGCAGGAACAGAATGACAAAGGTGGGAAAATTCTTTCATCCATTATGCAAACCGACACTCCTGTTCTAAAGGGTAAAAAAATATGGATCGAGCTGCCCAACGAGACCATGAAACTGGAGCTGGAAAAGGTGCAGTATTACCTTATGGGCTTCTTAAAAGAAAGACTGCAGAATACGCAGATCCAGCTGGAGGTTAGCGTAAATGAGAAGGCCGAAAAAAAGTTTGCCTTTACTCCCATTGAAAAATTTGAAAAACTGAAGGAGAAAAATCCGCTTTTAGAGAAATTACGTTCCACCTTTGATTTAGATGTTTAGTTATGTTAGGCCTTAAACTCCCTACCGACCCGCGATGGGTGAATATTGTAGAAAAAAACATTGAGGAGATCCTTACAGATCATGCCTGGTGTGAGCAAAAAGCTGCTTCTACAGCCATTTCCCTTATCGTTACCAACCCCGAATATCCTGAGCTGGTCACGGCAATGAACGCGCTTGTGAGGGAAGAAATGGGGCACTTTAAAATGGTGCATGACATTATTAAAAAACGCGGCTATGAGTTGGGACGTGACCGCAAAGATGAATATGTGGTACAACTGATGAAGTTTTTCCCTAAGGGTGGCAGCAGAAGAGATCATCTCATTCATCGCCTGTTGTACGCTGCCCTTATTGAAGCCCGAAGCTGCGAGCGTTTTAGGTTGCTTTCTGAAAAGCTGGAGGACAAAGAACTTTCTGAATTTTACAGAAGCTTAATGGTTAGTGAGGCCAACCACTACACGATGTTCCTCAACTTTGCCCGCGAATATGGGGACCGACAGGAGGTGGATAAAAAATGGCAGGATTTACTCATTTTTGAAGCCGGAATCATGAAAGATTTGGGTCGATCTGAAACTATGCACGGTTAGCTTCCTCTTTGCTCTCCTGGTAAAGCGATTTAATAATTCCGTCTGAAAGTCCGATTTTTGGCACGAATATCCTGCGCGCCCTGGTCCATTTCATGGCCGAGAGGTAGATCTTCGCTGCGGGAACTATAACGTCTGCCCTATCCTGATTGAGATTGAGTTCTGTAATCCTTTCTTCGTAAGTAAAAGACTGCAACAGCTGGTAATAGGAGCTTAAGTAGAAAAAGCTTAAGGGCTTTCCGTTAGTTTTCCCACTGCTTTTAAAGATATTGTTAATATTTCCACCGGAACCAATGAGGTCGATTTTTGTAAAACCTTTTGTCGTTTTCTTTACCCATTCTTCGGTTTCCTTCCAAATTTCATCGGACACCATATCTTCCAGCAGCCTTACTGTTCCCAGTTTAAAAGATCTTGAAGTAACACTTTTTCCGTTGGAATAAAGCGTAAACTCTGTACTACCACCTCCAACATCTACGTAGAGATAGGTTTGATCGCTTTGAATCAAAGCATGAAGGTCTGTGGCGGCAATGATTGCGGCTTCATCACTACCATCAATAATATTGATGTCAATGCCGGTTTTTTCCTTTACGAGACTGGCCACTTCATCTCCATTCTCAGCTTCCCGCATTGCCGAAGTCGCACAGGCCTTGTATTTTTCTATCTTGTGCGATTTCATTAGCAATTTATAGGCCTGCATGGTGTCAATCATGCGCTTTATATTCTCTTCAGAAATTTTTTTCGAAATGAAAACATCGGCTCCCAAACGAATGGGCACCCTTACCAGGGATGTTTTCTTGAATAAAGGATCGCGACCTTCCTGTTCGGTAATTGTCGAGACAAGGAGTCGAACGGCATTGGAACCTATATCTATTGCTGCATATTTCTTTTGAACGATCAAACTTTATTTTTTTCGATTTTATTGATATAATAATCATAAAGAGCAAACTGCGAACGCAGTGGCGGCCGGTTATTTCTTCTATAGGCATTGTCTTGTTTGCAGGTAATTGTACGGGCTTTTACATTATCGCTCCAGCAAATCTCAAAGGTTTCCATCAACTCTTTCTGAATGTCAACGTCATAAATGGGGCAGGTAATTTCCACCCTGTAATCAAGGTTTCTCGTCATCCAGTCTGCTGAAGAAATATAAACCTTTGGTTTACCCGCGTTTTCAAAAAAGTAAACCCGCGGATGCTCCAGATATTTATCTACTATGCTAATTACTTCAATATTTTCACTCATTCCCTGAACTCCCGGAATAAGACAGCAGATTCCTCTCACAATGAGACGCATTTTCACTCCTGCCCTGCTCGCCTCATAAAGCTTATCTATAAGACCGTAATCTGAAAGCGCATTGAGTTTTAATCGAATTCCCGCCGGTTTACCTGCTTTGGCATTATCAATTTCTGTTTGTATCAGTTTTACCAGGGTACTACGGGTGTAATGAGGGGAAACAATGAGATGTTTATAACGGCTAAGTTTATAATTGACCTCAAAAAAGTCGAAAACTTTGTTCACCTCCTTCAGGACATTCTGGTCACTTGTAAAAAGTGTCAAATCTGAATACACTCTGGCGGTAGATTCATTGAGGTTTCCGGTACTAATAAAGCCATACCTGCGCAGCTTCTTATTTTCCAGCCTTTCGATCACACAGGCCTTACAGTGTACTTTCAATCCTTTCACCCCAAAAATGAGATTGACACCTTCCTGCTGCATCTGCTCGGCATATTTGATATTCGCCACCTCGTCAAATCTCGCCCTAAGTTCAATTTGAACCGTCACTTTTTTGCCATTTTTGACAGCATTGATGAGCGAACTCGCAATATGGGAAATCTTGGCAAGCCTGTAGATGGTAATCTTTATCGTCTTTACCGAAGGATCAAGTGCAGCCTCTCTAAGAAACTTTATGGTATAGGCAAAGGATTGATAAGGAGTGTGCAGCAAATAATCCTTTTTCTCGATCTCTTTAAAAAGACTTCCTTGTAGCACAAGGCCAGGCACAGGAAGGGGTTCATACTTTCTGTACTGAAGTTCTTCACTGCCCAGGCTGGGGAAGTTCATATAGTCCCTTCGGTTATGATAGCGGCCTCCCGGGATAATACTATCGGTTGCGTCTATACCCATCTTCCGCATTAAATACTGCAGCGTATCCTGTTCTATGTTCATGTCATAAACAAAACGCACGGGCTCACCTTTTATCCTGTCATTTACGCTGGCAGAAATCTTTTCAATGAAAGACTTACTCAAATCTGAATCTATGTCCAGTTCGGCATCTCTGGTAATTTTGATCATGTGTGCCGTTACGCTTTCGTACTCGAAAATGTTGAAAATAGAGTGAAGGTGATACCTAATAAGATCGTCAAGAAGAATGACGTGCTGCTTCTCCCCTTCTTTAGGAAGTACTACAAAGCGTTCGATGCTCCTGGGGATCTCGATAAGTACGTATTTCTTTTCTTTTGCTACATGTCCCGATTTTCCGTTTATTCTTTTAACTGGCGCTTCTTTCATCACCATCTTCACCGCGAGGTAAGCAGCACTGTCTTTGAGTCGGGGCAATTCGGCAAGATCATTTAACACAATGGTCACCAGAGCCGGACTCACCTTCTCAAGAAAAAAGTTTTTAAGAAAAGCTTGCTGTGTCTTCGAAACCTGTTTTTCATTGATGATAAATATGTTGTGATCTCTGAGTTTATTCTGAATAGAGTCCAGGATATTCAAACTTTCACTTTGCTGGTCGATAACAATTTGCGTGATCTCCTCCAGAAGTTGTCCCGCTTTTATTCCGCCAAGTACATTTTTGGCACCCTTACCTGCGAGGTCAATTCTTTTGATGGTCGCATATCTTACCTTAAAGAACTCGTCCAGATTATTGGAGAATATACCAAGAAAGCGCAACCTTTCAATCAACGGAACCGTCTTGTCTGCTGCTTCCTGTAAAACGCGAGCGTTGAACTGAAGCCAACTTAGTTCCCTATTGATATACTGGTTTTTCTCCATAAATTATCTTAAATGCTTCGGAAATAAATATAACGTGTTTTTGCCATTTTTGATAGTTCTCCAGGAATCGGATTCAAATTCCAAAACGTTTAGTCCGGTTGTCGGAACATTATCAAAAGGGTGGTCCCCCAGGGTGTTCACCAATTGGGTTAAGGCAGGATTATGCCCGAAAACCATAAGGTTTTCAACAGAATCATTACAGCCAAAGATCACTTTAAGCAGGTGATTCACATTAAAAGTATAAAGATCCTCTTTAATCTTAAAACGCTCGTCGGGAATCCTTAGGTTATTTTGAAAAATCCTTGCTGTACTCAACGCCCTGTTTGCAGGACTACTCCACATATGTAAAGATTCAGGAACATGGTTACGAAAAGCTTTAAGCACAAGTTCTGCATCGGCATAGGCGCGTTTTGCAAGCGGGCGGTCTTCATCCGGAAGATTTTCTTCCCAGGAGGATTTCCCATGCCTAACAAGGATTAATTTTTTCATGTTTTCAAGGTGCTAAACGGTCCATTTTCCAATAAAGCTCATTTTCTTTGACATAATCAATACGGTCATGAAGACGGTTTGGCCTTCCTTGCCAGAATTCAAATTCTGATGGAAAAACTTTATAGCCGCCCCAATGTGGTGGCCTTGGGACTTCCCGGCCTTCATATTCCTGCTCCAGAAGTTCCAGTTTTTTTTGAAGAAATTCTCTTGAAGGCACTACCGAGCTTTGATTTGAAGCCCATGCTCCTAACTGACTACCACGGGGCCTGGTGCGAAAATAAGTTTCAGAATCTTCTTCAGAAACCTTTTTTGCGATTCCTTTTATAATAACCTGCCTTTCTGAAGTAGGCCAAAAGAAGGCAAGACAAACCTTTGGATTTTTTTCTATTGATTTACCCTTTTCTGAAAGGTAGTTGGTATAAAATACAAAACCCTCGTTGTCATACTCCTTTAATAGTATGACCCGGGACCGGGGATAACCATCAAGTCCAATGGTTGATACGGTCATGGTATTGATTTCATCAACCTCCTTATTCTCTTCAGTTTCACGAAGCCAATAATGGAATAGATCGAAGGGATTTTCGGGGATCTCCTCTTCGATCAACTGATGTTTTGAATATAGTTTTCTATAATCGTGCAGCTTATTTTTCATATAGCCAATTTACAAGAAATAGGTCAAAGTCTAAAAAAAAAGACCTTATCATTCCTCACTACTATTGTAAGAAAAAAATGAGGCTGACCGGCCATTATACATAGCGGTGAGAGCAAGTAACGCAAGAAATTTCGGATTAAAAATTTCCAAATAGCTTGTACGCAAATTCCGCACAAAAAATCCATTTTTCAGGTCTTTAAAAAAAGAGTTGAATCTCTTTTTTAGGTCAATTTATGAACCATAACAGACTGTTCGTGTGTAGTTTGTCCGTAAAAACTCACACTACATCTAAAAGATCAAAAATTCCTTTTTTTAACAATTTTCGGCGCATACATTTACCATGAAAAGTTAAAGAATTCTGTTAATACAGAGCACGGGATGCCCCCAAGTCGCCGTTTACTTTTGTAAGAATTCGAAAAATAAAACTTCAGATTATTCTCCCCTCGAATAATATGAGCTTAACCTGAATCCAACTAAAAAGATAAAAAGCCTAATGATTTTAGTTCTCCGATAAATGAGATCAAAAGGTTTTTATAATTCAAACATTACGACTATGATTTGGAAAACTACGCCAGGCTCAATATTTGCAATTCTGGGTTTATCAGAAGTTCGACTGGGGGTAAAATCAAATTCTACCTTCCTAATAGCAATGCTATTATTTGCCTCTTTATTTCATTTTGAGGAAACTAATGCACAGGTAATTCCTGTTCTCAAACCTACCGGTGGATTTAATATAGATGGTAACCTTGTGGCTTCCCCTTTAGCAGGAGATTGGGTACCTCAAAAAAAATTAGATGGCTCCTACAATACAGGGGCCGGGAATTTCGTGTTTTATCCTGATGGTACGCCGGTTGATGGAATCACCTCGGCCATAGTTCAGGATAAGTATAATTCTTCACTCGATGATGTTTTCAATGGAGGCCAAAAAGCTAACGACAATCCTGCCGATTGGACCTATCAACACTCAGCGGCAAATCCACAGAAGGGTGACATCAATAATGCCTTTTATCATATTACCAAGCATTCTGTAACCAAAGATGACTGGTTGTTCGTGGGCTCTGATCGATTAAGCAATAATGGAACCAGCTATATAGATTTCGAATTTTTCCAACACCTTATTTATAAAGATCCTAATTCCAACCGTTTTATTGCCGAAGGTCCTAACCAGGGAAGAACAGAGAATGACCTTATGATCTCTCTTACCTATGAAAAAGGTGGGTCTAACGTAGACATCCAATTTTTTCTTTGGCTAGATCTCAATGGCGATGGAATTTATAAATATGAAGAACAGACTTTATCGTCAGTAGATGCTTTTGCTACTGGAAATGATGTGAGTATTGATATACCTTTTGGTGCCTTCGGCAGCCAATCCTATGCTCCCTACCTTTTTGCTGAAGCCGGCCTGAACATGACCAATATCTTCAAAACCCTTTCCCAAAACGGTATTTGCGCCGGAGTAGCTATTAAATCATTCCTGGTAAAAACCAAGAACTCTGGCGCTCCAGCTGCTAATATTAATGACTACATCGGCCCAATACCAGTAAAACTTATTTTTGGTACAGCCGAAATTAGCTACGCAACTGTTGCAGCCTGTCAGGCTTCCGGTACCATACGCCCTGAGATTACAGGTATTCAAAATGGAACATTTTCTGCCTCTCCAGAAGGTCTGGAAATAAATAGCAATGGAGTTATTGATCTCGCAAAAAGTGCAACAGGCTCTTATACTATCACTTATTCCTTCGAAAGTTATGGATGCACAAAGTCAACAACTACCCAATTCAACTTCAATCCTGTTGTAGCCGCGATTACTGGCAAAGATGACCTTAGCTGCACCAACACCAGCGTCACTTTAGACGCCAGTAGTTCCACTATTGCCGGTTCTGCCAGCTATATTTGGAATACCAAGGCTACCACTGCAAGCATTGAGGTGACATCTCCAGGAGAATATACGGTGACCGTAACCGATATGGATACAGGCTGTACCGACACCACTACTGTGACTATAGTATCCTTACCGGATACAGAAGATCCCGTTATTACTACTTGTCTCGACAATATAACAGTGAGTGCAAAACCTGACTTCTGTTCTATCGATGCTACGGACATAACTTTAGGAACTCCGATAGGTACAGACAATTGTGATTCTGATCTCACTTTCACTAATAATGCACCTTCCAGTTTTCCTGTAGGAAACACAGATGTTATCTGGACTGCTACCGATGATGCCGGGAACACCACTAGTTGTACTCAGGTAGTGACCGTTACCGACAATCAGGCACCCACTATCACCTGTAGTGCAGCTGTTAATCAATCGGCTGATGCGGGAGCTTGTGAGACTTTCGTAACTGTAATCGCTCCTGTTACTTCCGATAACTGCGGAATTGATACCATTATCAACGACTATAATGATACAGCCGATGCTTCCGGAACCTATCCGGTGGGCACCACCACTGTCACCTGGACCGTTACCGACATCCATGGAAATACCAATACCTGTACTCAAGACATAACCGTCACCGATGATCAGCTACCGGTGATCACTGCCGGAGACAATATCACTACAAATGCCGATGCAGGTACCTGTGGGGCCGCTGTCACCGTCACTCCTGCTACGGCTACCGATAACTGCGCTGTTGCAGCACCGGTAAGAAATGACAATGCAGGTTTTGATCCTGCCTATCCTTTGGGAACAAGAGATGACGGACTAGCTTTAGATGCTCCATATCCGGTGGGAACCACTATCATCACCTGGACGGCTAAAGATATTCACGGAAATGCGGCAGATGCTGTTCAGCAAACTGTGACCGTGATCGATAATATAGCTCCTGTTAAACCAACGCTTGCAGATATAACTGTGGGACAATGTGAAGGAACTCCGGTTACTCCAACTACAACAGATAATTGCGCCGGTACCATCACCGGTACCACTTCCACTTCTTTTCCGCTGACTACTCAAGG
>JBAVJE010000023.1:0-2963 GCA_049687615.1 Salinimicrobium sp.
GAAACTGCCATTGTGACCATTGAGGATAATGTAGCTCCGGTAGTCGTCACCAAGGATATTACCATTGAGCTGGATGAAATGGGAATGGCTAGCATTAGCCCGGAAATGATTGATGACGGATCTTCTGATGCCTGTGGTATTGCAAGCAGAACTGTATCCGTTTCACAATTCAGTTGTGCTTCAATAGGAGAGAACACTATTCTGTTCAGTGTAACTGACAACAACGGAAACGAAGCTTCCATTGAAGCCATAGTGACTGTAGAGGATAACCTGGCACCGGTGCCGGTGATGGAAAGCCTGGAAATGATCACTGCCGAATGTGTGGTGCAGGAGGCTGACGTGCTCGTTCCTATGGCAGTTGATAACTGTGATACTGAAGTAACGGTAACTCACAATGTTCAATTTCCAATCGAAGCCCAGGGTTCAACTATGATCACCTGGACCTATGCAGATGACTACGGAAACACCAGCACTCAAACTCAGGAAGTCTTTATTCAGGATGTGACTGCTCCGGTGGTTGATGTGGCAGAACTGCAGGACATAGTAGTGCAATGTGAAGTGTCTTCGATCGCGGCACCAACAGCTACAGATAATTGTGCGGGTAGTTTAACCGCTACCACCACAGATGCTCTTTCTTATGACGAGCAGGGAGAATATATGATCACCTGGACCTATGATGATGGAAACGGAAATACGGTTTCTCAACAGCAAAAGGTGATAGTAGAGGATACTACAGCTCCAGAAGTAAAGACCAAAGATATTACAGTATATCTTGACCCTGTAGACAATGTTAGCATTACAGCTGCCGATGTTGACCGGGGGAGCTTTGATAACTGTAGTGATGTTAGCCTGAGTATTGATAGAGATTATTTTGATGCAACCGGTATTTATGAAGTTCAGCTTACGGCTACTGATGCTGTTGGGAACAGTGCAACCCAAACTGCAATAGTCAGGGTTGAAGTAGACGGAGTGGAGGCTGATGGCGTTCACGTATTACCTACCACTTTAAAGCGTTCCACTGTAGCAAAGGTAGTAGTGCCTTTCCGCAGCCGAATAATGGAGGTGCAGGTGATGGAAGCTGAAACGAACAGGTACAAGGTATTCAAGGGGAATAATTCCTTTGAAATGGAGATCGATGTGGCACCTTTTAAAGGTACCCTATTGGTAAGAATTGTAGATGAGAACGGAACTATCCACCTTAAGAAATTAATAGCACTTTAAAAGATGAAAATGAATATCAAAAATATACTATTAGGCCTTGGTCTTGGGATCATGGGCCTTCAGGCGACAAGTCAGGAATTGGTGCGACCGGTAATTACCGGGGCACCCTTCCTGCAAATCGTACCAGATGCAAGAGCCGGCGGAATGGCAGAGATTGGGGTAGCCAGTCTGCCTGATGCCTATTCTCAATACCACAATCCTGCTAAGTTCCTTTTCTTTGGAGAGGAGTCCAACGGGATCGGCTTGTCCTATATCCCGCAATTCCAAGGCTACGCCAATGACATCTTTCATGCCAATGCAGCTTATTACCAACAGCTCAATGAAAGATCGGTGATAAGTGGTTCTCTTACCTACTTCAGCTTCGGGCGTATTGAAGTAGAGGAAGAGATAGGTGGAGAAGTAGTGAACCAGGGCAGTTTTGTTCCTAATGAGATGGCGATTGATTTATCCTACAGCCTTAAATTGAGTGAAAATTATGGGATGTCTGTAAGCGGTAGATATATTCGTTCAAATATTATCAATAACCGAAGCAGGGAAAGTGTTGAGTATAGAGCTGCTAATGCCATAGCGGTAGATATTTCGGGTTATTATGTTTCAGCACTGCCTGAAGACCGGGAAAACATGTGGAGTTTAGGTTTTAACTTCAAAAACCTTGGATCGAAACTAAGCTATTCAGATGAGGAAGATTCTGCCTATCCTTTACCGGCAAATGTGAGACTCGGCGGAGGATATCATATAATGAGCGGCCAGAATGATGTGTTGTCATTCTATGGTGAAGTCATGAAGTTTCTGGTAAATTCTACAGATGATGAAGGAAATCTACCCGGCAGGAGTGCTGCGGCCGGTTGGTTCAATTCTTTTACAGATGCTCCTGGGGGATTTTCAGAAGAGTTGAAGGAGGTAATCTTTTCCGTTGGTTCAGAATATAATTATAAGGACATCCTAAGGCTGAGAACAGGTTTTATAACTCAAAGCAAGGAGAAAGGCAATCTCAACCACCTCACCTTTGGAGGAGGAATAGCTTATGAGCGTTTCAATTTTGATGTAGCTTATCAAAACCCGTTAGGCGACAATTCCGGATTTAAAAGGAATGATGTGTTCAAACTTTCGTTGAGTATAGATCTCAACTACAGAAGTCCTTCTCAATCAAAGGAAAATCCGGTAGCAGTAAACTTTAAATAATTTAATTGATTTCCACATAGAAGGCTTCAAAAATGTTGTTTTTGAAGCCTTTTTTTTGTCCTTCTAATGAAGGAATCCAACCTTTTGTTCTCATCCCGTAAAACTTATTCACCCTGAAGATGGGAAGTTTTTGCAGAGGACCAGAATCTAAACCCTAAATCCCCTAAAGGGGATTTTTTTCTTGTTGTTTTATGGGTAAAAATAAAGCCACTAATGCAACTAGTGTTTTTTCTCGCAGAGCGCGCAAAGGTTTCGCGGAGAACGCAAAGCGGAGATCTTCCTGCTGACTAAAAACTGGACACTGATACTTTCTAAGACTGGACCACCCCTAAATCCCTTAAAGGGGATTTTTTCTTTTTTGTGTCACGTGTGTAAAAAAAACAACCGAGAATGCACTAATGTATTTCTTTGTCTTGGGACGCAAAGTGTAGAAATTTACTGCCAACTACCAACTGCATACTGCACTTTATTTACTGGCCACTGAGCACTGAACACTAAACATTCATCTCCAGCAGCTCCTCCACATAATGCCTTTCATTGGAAAGCCTCGGGATCTTGTG
>JBAVJE010000024.1:0-5185 GCA_049687615.1 Salinimicrobium sp.
TTCCAAGGCAAGCCATATAAAAACGGGTCAAACTGAAATATACATGGTCATACGCATAGGTATTAAGGTACATGGTGATATACATGGCCACAAAGGAGAGGCCGAGCATTAACAAGAACGTGCCGTAATTGCTGCCACTCATTTTATGCTGCTTTTTATCTTCTGAATTCATTTGATTTTAGGTTTTGATTGGTTAAGCTTTGTTATTTTTTGATCGTCTTTTTTACAGAACCACAATCGGGCATTTTTTCGCCGAAATAGGGATTATTTATTTCTTCGATATCGGCATACCAGTAGGCCCCTTTATTATTAAATGCCATAGGACAATGTTTCTTGTAAATAGTGCCTTTTGAAAGCGCGTCTTCGAACATGGGCCCTGCTTTTTCGGTAAAAGCAGCGAATAGTTCCCGTTGTTTCTCAAGATCATCAGTCTCTGCCATTTGCTGGGCCAGCGCCTTCATATCTGCCCTTTCTGCTGAAAAAGAATCAGCCATTCCCTTAGCGACATCCTTAACCTTATCGGCATCCTCATAAGTCAGGGCCATTTTTATTTCAAGGTAATTGTGCCAAATTTTCCCGGTCATTCCATCGATAAAATCCTGATCTGCCACATCTGGCGTATTTTTTTCAGCTTGTTTCACCTCTTCCGGAGTATTGATCTCTACAGTCTGATTTTCTTTCTGGTCTTTACAGGAGATTAGGAAAATGGTCAGGAAAACCATCATACTAAATTTTAGGATTTTCATACTATCTAATTTTGGTTGATTCTGAATTTAGAGGATCGTAAATTTTTGAAGTTCACATCTATACTAAATTCGAAAAATTAATAGGTAAACCGTATTAAAGGTTTTGTAAAACTTAAAAAAACAGTGAAATTATTTAACTTTTATTAAAAATTTCCAGAGGATAAACCAGAAGATCAGGTCAGATCTTGTCGAGAGGAATACGTTTGTTCTCCTTCACCTGTTTAAAATGGGTAGGAGTTAGTCCGGTGACCTTTTTGAATTGTTTGCTGAGATGGGAAACGCTGGAATAATTGAGCTGCAATGCGATCTCGCTAAGGGAAAGTTCGTCATAGACGAGAAGTTCTTTGACTTTTTCAATCTTTTGAGTGATCACATATTGTTCAATGGTCACACCCTGGACTTCAGAAAATATTTTACTAAGAGAAGAATAGTCCTGGTGGAATTTTTTAGACAGGTATTCCGAAAAGGTGATTTTAGGCGCAGCTTCAGGATTTTGGATGACTTCTAAAACCGCTTTTTTAATGCTCTCTATAAGTCTGGTTTTTTTGTCATCGATGATCTCAAAACCTATCTTCTGAAGCTCCTCATTCAGCTTTTCTTTTTCGGAAGCTGAAATTTCACAAGCAAGCTCTGCTTCTCCCAGACTAACCGTATTAGGCTGAAGTCCGCGCTGCTCCAGCACAGACTTCAGCATCATAATACAGCGGTCACAGACCATATTTTTTACATACAATTTCACCTGTCAAAAATGCTATTTTATGGTGTCTTTTACACTGCCGCAATTGAGCATTTTATCGCCGTAATAAGGATTTTTTATATCCTTAGTAGAAGAAAGCCAGTAGCCACCTTTACCTTCGAAGGCCATTGGGCAAAACTGCTTATAGACCTCCCCTGAAGCCAGGGCGCCTCTCATCATATTTTCCACCCCATTGGAAAGATCGGAAAAGGCTGTTCTTTGAATATTGAGATTATCTGATTGGGCAATTTTCTGTGCGGCTTCAAGAGCCTGGGTGCTTGCGTTTGTTTCCTGAAGAGCTTCTACCAACATTTTCCCGCCGTTTTGAGCTTCGGCAGGATCAGAATTTACCAAAGCCATTCTCACGTGATTGTAATGCCCGTAAACCGGCGACATTTTTTGGTCTTTAAACTCCATCTTCATGGCTATTTCACCGTCCATGCCTTCCCTGCCACTCTGGCCCTCCTGCATATGCATCTCATTCTGCACAGGCATGCTCACCTCATCATCAACCTTTTCTTCTTTCTTTTCATCACCACACGAAGTAAAGCTTAACATTCCTGCAAAGAGTCCAAACATGAGTGCGTTCCTAAATAATCTTTTCATTTCCTATTTTTTATTAATTATTTCAAATCTATGCTACTTTGATTTCAGCTTACTTTCTTCCCTCCTGGCCAGTTTCTCAAAGTAGTTCACGAATTCCTCCTTTTGAGTACCAGTTAGCCGTGCATGTGGCCGGGTAAGCGTGTAAGAGGTAAGCGGCATTTCGCCTTCCTCTACAACTTCGGCTATTTCCTCCAGCTTATGCTGTTGTTTTTTCGCAGAATATGAGGCAAACTCATCAAAATTGAGTTCTTTTTTCCCATCATCTACATGACTTTTAATATACCACCCCACCGGCTGCACCTTATCATACCACAAATAGACGGTATTGTTGCTGTGGCAGTCGTAGCAGGAAGCCTTGAGTGTTTCCTGAACAGAAGCAGGAACATCATATTGGGCTGCAAAGTCTGCACCCGATTCGATACTTTCATCAATATTCTCACCGACCGGAAAAAATTGTATCACAATGATTCCTATTAACAGAAGGACCAGAAAAATCTTTAATGCTTTCATTTCTTATTGGTTTAAATTACAATGCAATTTAACATTTCTACCCAGATTTTTCTATTGATAAAAGGTGGAATGTAAAATTGCTCCCAATTTTATGATTTTACCAAATTTTCTTCACGATTTCCCCACAGCTAAGCATGGCTTGCCCGTAATACGGATTTTTAATCTCCCGGCCTTCACTAATCCAATAGGCGCCCATGTTAGAATTGGCCATAGGACAATAATTTACAAAGACCTCTTTATTACCGGTGCCAAAGGCCGCGATGGTTTTAATCATAGCTTCTGAAATATAGATGAAATTCTCCCTGCGCTTTTTCAGGGTTTCAGCCTCCATATTAAGTTGAGCATGTTTTCTCATAAAACGCTGTTTCTCTTCCCAGAATCTTTTAGGCTTTCCGGTGAGAGTTGCGGGATCGGTTTTTTCAAGCTGTTCCATGAATTTCCCCGTCAATTGAGCGCTTTTGGTTTCCTCCTCTTCTATAAGAGCATTTTTGAGGTCGAGGTAAACGTTTACCAGTTTGTCAAGTTGCTGCTTAAAATCTTCGCCGGCCTCCCCGCGGAAATCATAAGCGTCACTTTTCAAATACGACCGAATATCTTCCTGTGCTCCGGAAATTTCTTTCTCCATTCCCGAACTCGCATTCATCATTGATTTCTTTCCTTGTAGCTGCGCCGCCGCATCTACGGTAAAAGTACCGTTTACCACAATCTTCTCGCCGTTTTCTAATCCTTCCAACACTTCAAAAGTATCTCCCACAGCGCTTCCCAGTTTTACCTCCCGCATTTCAAAAACAGGCGCTTCGAGATTTGATTTCACATACACCAGAGATCGCTCGCCGGTCCAAAGTACAGCCGACTTAGGTACAGTGACAATATTTTCTGCGGAAGTTTGCCCGGTTGTTGTTTGTAATTCCCCCTCTACGAACATCCCGGGCTTAAAAATGTCATTTTTGTTCTCCAGTTCCGCCCTTACTAAAACCGTTCTTCTCGAAGCGTTCAAAACCGGATCAATGAACGACACCTTCGCTTCAAATGTTCTGTCGGGATAGGCGTTGGTGGTAATGCTCATTTTCTGGCCCTCTTCTATGCTTCGGATTTGATTTTCGTAGGCATCAAAAACAGCCCATACCGAATTAAGGTTAGCGATCTTGTAAAGTGGTTCTCCTTGTTTCACGTAATCTCCTTCCTGCACCAGTTTTTCTGTCACCGTTCCACTCACAGTCGCAAAAATGGGAAAGTTTTCCCTTACACTGCCTGAAGTTTCTATGGCGGTGATTTGCTTATCTGAAAGTTTCCATAGTTTCAGCTTGTTTCTGACTGCTTTATACAATGCCGGCTGATTCTCTTTCATTTTCGCAGCGGTAAGCAATTCCTGTTGGGCTGCTACAAGTTCCGGGGAATATATAGTAGCCAATAATTGTCCGCGTTTCACCTGTTCTCCGGTGAAATTGACATTGAGTTTTTCAATCCTTCCGGCGAAATAGGCCACCTGTACGGCATTCGCCTCCTCATTGACCTGGATCTTTCCGGAGAGTTTCAAACTATTATCACTTAAGGCTCCTCCACCAACAGTGGTAGTTCTAATATTTGCCAAAGCCATCGCGGTTTCAGTCAATTTGAACTGGTCTGCAGCAAGTCCGTCTGCATTTGTTTCAGCAGGAATAAGCTCCATCCCACAAATTGGACAGTCGCCGGGTTCGGGTTGCATGATTTGCGGATGCATGGAACAGGTCCACATTTGAGTCACCGAATCGTGAACATGCTCCTCCGCTGGTTTACTACTTGTAGTTTCAGTATTAGAACTAAAGATCCAGTAGCCCAGTAAAAGGCCGCCGGCAAGTAATCCTATGTATATAAGTATTCTTTTCATTTCGTTCATATTAATTGCTCAAATAATTGACCAAAGCGGTTTGTTGATAGTAATTTTTGACGGCTTCTATAAGTCCTGTCTGAAATTTCAATTGCAGTTCCTGTACATCCAGAACATCATTGAAATCTATAGTTCCGGTTTCATAAGTCTTTACCAATATTTCTTCGGCGTCCCTGGCCTGTTCAATATTATTTAAAAAGGTATTCGCGGTAATCCTTGCTGAAGCGCGATTATTAACTGCTGCTGCGAGTAAGGTTTCCAGTTTATTCATCCTGTCACTACGCTGCGCCTGTATTTCTCTTTGCCTGATCTCATTTTGACGGGTGATCGATTTGTATTTATTGTTAAAAATGGGAATCGAGACCGACAGCATGGGCATAAGTATATCTTTTCCGTTTTCATCAACCACCATATCGTTGCGTTCTGCTACCGGAATATAATCCAGTCCGAATCCAATTTTAGGAAGGTTCTCTTTCTTATTCAGGTTTTCGGCTTCATTAACCGATTCAAATAAGCGGTCATATTTCATTAGTTCCGGATGAACTTCTGCTACGGAAATTTCCCCTGTAACTTCTTCCTCCGGAACTACCAAAGTATCAACTACCATTACTTCGAGCTTTTCCCGGCGGTTTAAAAGCTTATTAAAATTCACCTTTTCCGCATCAAAATCCTGTTTAAGAGTTTCCTTTTGTTGTAGAAGTTCATTCTGTCTCATTTGAA
>JBAVJE010000025.1:0-2165 GCA_049687615.1 Salinimicrobium sp.
GACATCTACCAGAAAGACGGCAATAGCAATAAGTTCGAAGCTAATGGCGGGATAGGTCTTATCTCAAGTAGGTTATTGGCCCAGGGTCCAATAGTTAAAGATAAAAGCACTTTTTTAATTGGGGGCCGCAGCTCTTATGCACATCTTTTTCTAAAGCTTACAGATAATCCCAATTCGGCATATTTTTACGATCTCAATACCAAGCTTAGCCACAGAATAAATGAAAATAACAGGCTGCTCTTTTCCGGTTACTTTGGACGAGACGTTTTTAATATCAATGAAAGTTTTAAAAATATCTACGGAAACGCTGTTTTTAACCTGAGATGGAATCATGTATTGAGAGATAATATTTTTAGTAATCTTTCGATGATCTATAGTGACTACTATTATGGTCTCACGCTAGACTTTGTTGGATTTAACTGGAACAGCGGGATCAAAAATGTCAATTTTAAGTATGATGTGGAGCATTTTCTGAATCAAAACCTGAATTTAAATTATGGCGTACAAAGTACCTGGTACGAATTTAATCCGGGTGAGATTGAGCCCAATTCAGAAAGCTCGGGAATAACCCCCTCGAAGCTCACAAAGAAATATGCACTTGAAAATGCTGTTTATATTTCGGCAGAACAAAAGATTTCAAAATCCTTTTCCGCAGAATATGGTTTGCGCTACAGCAATTTCCTGCGGCTTGGCCAGGCAGAACTTAACCTTTACGAGAATCGGCAGCCGGTGATCTACAATGAAAAATTCGGCATTTACCAAAAAGCAGAACCGGTGGGCAGTGTAGAACTCAGTCATTCAAGAGTGGAGCGGGCTTTTCATAATCTAGAACCCAGGCTTGCCTTAGCATATAGTTTTTCAGATGACCATTCAGTCAAGCTAAGCTACAACAGGATGATACAGTACCTTCATCTTATTACCAACACCAGTTCTCCCACACCTCTGGATGTATGGACCCCTAGCGGCAGGTATATAGAACCACAGCTGCTCGACCAGGTAGCAGCAGGATATTACCATAGTTTTGCTAAACAAAAGTTTACACTGGAACTGGAAAGTTTTTACAAAATTCTGAAGCACCGTATAGATTATATTGACGGCGCGAATCTCATTGCAAATAATGCTATAGAGCAGGTTATTTTACCCGGAAAAGGCCGGGCATATGGCCTCGAACTGCTATTGAAGAAAAATAATGGCAGACTTACCGGATGGTTTTCCTATACACTTAGCCGTTCTGAACAGCAAACACCAGGAAGAACCGCTAATGAACCGGGAATCAATGCCGGCAGATGGTATCCCACGCCTTATGACAAAACCCATGATCTTTCTCTAACCGGCTCGTATGAACTGAATAAGAAATGGAGTCTTAACGCCAATTTTATCTTCCAAACAGGTTTACCAACTACTTATCCTGAGGGCCAGTACAGCTTCGAACACCTGACCATTCCGGTATATTCCGCCAGAAACAGCAATAGATTACCTACGTACCATCGCCTTGATCTTGCAGCAACGTACACTCCCAAAAAGAGCAAAAATAAATGGGAATCTTCCTGGAATTTTGGATTATACAATGTGTATAGCAGAAAAAACGCCGTTTCCATGAGCTTTAGGAACAATGAAGATACCGGTAGGAACGAAGCCGTACGTTTGTCCATTTTTGGGATTGTACCGTCGGTAACCTATAACTTTAAATTCTAAGATTATGAAGGTTCCAAAAATGCTATTTTTAATACTTATTGCAGGAAGCCTCCTTTCGTGCGAAGATGTTGTCGATGTCGATTTAGAAGAAGCAGCACCACGACTGGTGGTAGAAGCTTCTCTTCTTTGGGATATTGAAAATGACAAAGATGTTCAATACATCAGGCTAACGACTACCACTCCTTATTTTGAGAGCGACCTAACTCCCGCCAAAGGAGCAACGGTCTCGGTTTATAATGAGGATGGAACTGAATTCTTATTTGAGGAAGAGAAAGACGGACTTTTCAAAAATGATGAAATTGAGCCCCTTCCTGAGGAAGCTTATAAATTAGTCATTACCTACCAGGACGAAGTTTACGAAGCAACAGAACAGTACAAGACAACTCCCAAACTTGAATATGTTGAACAGAACAATGAGGGAGGGTTCACTGGTGACGACATTGAACTAAAAATATTTTACCAGGATCCGG
>JBAVJE010000026.1:0-3859 GCA_049687615.1 Salinimicrobium sp.
ATTAACTAATTAACCATTCACCAATTAATCACCTTTTCTCCTCAGCTATCCAATCATCGATCTTGTTCTCCAGCAGCTCCAGCGGCACACAGCCGGTTTCCAGCACCTGGTCGTGATATTTCCTGATATCGAAATCATCACCCAGCGCAGCTTTGGCTTTATCCCTTAGTTCCATGATCTTTAGCTGACCGATCTTGTAAGACAGCGCCTGGCCGGGATTGGCCATGTAGCGTTCAATTTCAGAGATCACACTGGCTTCAGGTTCGGCTTCATGGTCCAGGGAATACTGAATGGCCTTTTCGCGGGACCAGCCTTTGCTGTGCAGGCCGGTATCTACTACCAGCCTAATGGCGCGGTGCATCTCGGCGCTCAGCATTCCGAAGTATTGATAAGGATCTTCATACAGCCCAAGTTCTTTTCCCAAAGATTCGGAATAAAGCGCCCAACCCTCGCCGTAGCCGCTGTACCAAAGCGTCTTTCTAAAATCGGGCAACTTTTGGTTCTCCTGCGTGAGCGAGATCTGGTAATGATGCCCCGGAATGGCCTCGTGCAGGAAGAGCGATTCATCGCTGTAAATATTGTAAGTAGTGGCATCGGGCACGGGCACGTAAAAAATTCCGGGCCTTGTACCGTCGAGGGAGCCGGCATTATATTCGGCACTGGCCGATGCTTCCCTAAAGGCTTCGGTTCGCCTCACCTCAAAAGGGGTTTTTGGTGTTACGTCAAAAAGCTTGTCCAGGTTTGGCTTAATACGGGAACGGATCTTGTTAAAATGCGCGATCACCTCTTCGGCAGTATCAAAAGGCATGAGTTCCTTGTTCTGCCGCACATAATTGAAAAAGGATTTAAGATCGCCCTCGTAACCCACCTGCTGCTTCACCTGCTCCATTTCTTTGGAGATCCGCGCCACTTCAGAAAGGCCCAGCTGGTGGATCTCTTCCGCAGTCATATCTGTAGTCGTATAGAGCTTGATCTGGTGTTTATAGAATTCCTCGCCATTGGGAATATCATCGATCCCACTGCTTTTCCTTCCGTAGGGCAAATACTCCTCCTGCAAAAAGTCGTGCATTTGCTCATAGGCCGGGATGACTTTTTCGGCAACCATAGTTCTGTACTTGTCGATGAGCAAATTTTTTTCTTCGGAAGTAAAACTTTCGGGAAAATTGAGCACCGGACTAAAGAACAGGTGGTTTTCGATCTCCCCGCCGGTCATGGCGCCCATCTGCGGAATCACTTTCCTGATAAGTGAAGCCGGTAAAACATAACCGCGTGTCATACCTTCGCGCATATTTTCGCGGGCATGCTGCAACCAGGTGAGGTAACCGTCAACCCGGTTCAACCAGTTCTCGTAATCCTGTACGGTTTTAAAAGGCTGTGCCCCTTCCCCGCTGGCCAGCTGCCCCATAAAGAGGTTCACAGACCACATCTGGTCAATAGGCATATATTTGGCCTTGTCGAAATCAAGAGCTTCCAGATTAATATTGCACTCCCATAACAGGATATCTTTGCTCATTTGCTCTGTTTCGCTCAAATCTTCATCCTTGTATTGAGAAACCCTGCTCTTATAGATCGAATAGTAATTCCTCAACTTATCTTCATAGGTTGCCGACAGCAAATCGGGGAAACGATCGTTATACCTCATATCTCCCTGTGTGGTTGCCGAAAGAGGATTCAGTCGAAGCCCATCTTCGTAGTAGCTATGCAGCAAATGATCGAAATTTGCACTTACGCCGGGGGCCTTTTCTGGAAAGTCCACTTCTTCAGATTTACAACCAACCAATACAAGCGCCAGGAAGAGCGGAAATAATAATTTCTTAAACATAAAAAAATTGATTAGAAGCAACTAAGATAAAAAAAATGCAGCAGTACCAGTGTTGACACTAATTTGGAAAACGCACTAAAAAAGCCCTTTTTGAATATGATCAAAAAGGGCTTCTTCCTGGTTGGTTAAATTGAAAGATTAGTTTTCTATCTGGTTGGGATATTTCCAAGTTTGATTAGCCAAAACTTAAAATATAACTATCTAATATACTGATAAGAAGGGGCTTTTAACAGCATTTTCCCGGTTTTTAGATATAACGTAAGATTTTACGGATAAAATACCCAGCACAGGTGGAATGCTTGTTCAGTTTCCCGAACCTGGATCCTTCTTTATGGGGAATCCTTTCATCTCCTTACTGCCTTTTATTCCGAAGGCCTGCACTTCTCCCTGCTCATCGAAGTAAAACTGCCATTCCAGGTTCTGCCCCTCAAAATAAAATATAGTATCACTCAATGGTACCAGTTCCTCTTTCCCCGGAATTGGATCTGGCCGCAGGTAGAGTTTTCCGTTATTCAGGCTGATGTGGATCTTTCCGAAGTTGGGCCCCTCATAAACACCCACATATTTTTCCAGAAGATCGGGGGCTACAACATATTTTTCCCTTTTTTGAGGTAATTCATAAGCCTTGCCCTCCCAAATATTCCTTATTACCCAATATACTGCCTCGCTATATTCATTACTGAAGGCGTGCAGCAGGATAAGCGTTCGGTCTTCATCAATAAATCGTTGCAGCACTGCTCTCATCTCAAGACCGTCACCTACATGATAAACCTCTTTCCCCACACTGTCCCGGGAAATGCGCCAGCCGTAGCCATAGTTACTAAGATCACCATTATTTAACCTGAATTCACTGAAGGCTTTTTCTTTTAATTGCTTCGGAAGAAAAATATTATTCTTCAGCGCCCGGTCATATTTGTACAGATCTTCGGCGGTGGTATAAACACTACCGGCGCCTGAAGCCTGCAAAAAATTATCTGCATTGATCTTTTTTCCGTCGAGGGCGAGAATATCTTTAGAAGTGCCTTCATACGTATTGCGCATTTCTAAAGGTTCAAAAATATTCTCCCGGAGGAAAGCTCCAAAATCCTGTTTTGTCTGCTTTTCAATAATACGCGCCAGCAAATAATAGTTGGCGTTGTTGTAGAAAAAATTTTCTCCCGGAATGCCGGCTTCGGGAGCCTTTTTCCATACCAGTTCGATGAGCTCCCGGCTGTTCATGATCTTTGTGGTGTCGCCGTTTTCCAAAGCTGTGGGCAAAAACCTGGGCAATCCGCTGGTCATGCTCATAAGCTGCTCTAAAGTGACATTTTTGTAAGGTGTTTCAGGAAAGAACTTTACGAGCTTATCCTTCAGCTGAAGTTGGCCACGCTCCACAAGCAGCAAAATGCCGGCCGCGGTCATAGACTTGCCAACCGAATGCACCTGAAAAGCATCAGTTGTCATGATCTTTGGCCTTTCGGGTTGATCTTCCATTTCACCATAGGCTGCATTTAAATGGACCTGCCCCTTTTTGGCGAGGAATACCTGCCCGTCAAAAAGGCCTTTTTCAGCAAGCAGGTTCAGCACCGAGTCCATCTCCCGTTGCCACTTTTGGGCTCCAGCATTCGAAAAAATCAAGAGAAAAATTAAGATCAAAAACTTTTTCATAGTCTTCGTTTTAAGATGAATTACAAAGAACCTCAAGCCATTTAAATAGTTCAAAAAAAGTCTATAGACAAATTATAGACAAGGCTTATATTAACTGAACTTCAGCAAGAATTTGAGCAGATCTTGGCCTTTTTGAAGCCGCAGTTTTTTTCGAAGCCGGTACCTGGCAGTATTCACACTTGCCGGACTGATGTTCATTTTAAAGGCTATCTCTTTAGAACTGGATTTTTCAAGCAGCAGAGTGATAAGCTCCAAATCGTTTGAAGTGAGCTCAGGAAATTTTTTTAACAAACGCTTTTCAATAGAAATGCTTACCTGATGTGCTTCGGGCTGCAGTTTCTTCTCAAGTTTAAATGCATTCCCCAGAAATTTCCGCTGCTCTCTTAATTG
>JBAVJE010000027.1:0-11389 GCA_049687615.1 Salinimicrobium sp.
GGGCCCTTACGGAGGTGTGCCGGCATTTGATAAAATGGATCTGGCCGAAGTCAAACCGGCCATGGAAAAAGGCATGGCTCTACATTTGGCCGAGATCGAAAAAATAGCCAATAACCCCGAAGCTCCCACCTTTGAAAACACTATTCTTGCCATGCAAAAGGCAGGAAAAGAACTGGATCGGGCCTATACCTACTATGGTATTTGGAGCAGCAATATTTCTTCACCTGAATTCAGGAAAATTCAGGAAGAGTTGGCGCCTAAACTTTCGGAGTATTCCTCCAAAATATCACAGAACCAACAACTATTTAAGCGAATCAAAACAGTTTATGACAATTCACTGAAAAATTCGCTTCCGCAGCAGCAACAAAGAGCGGTACAGCTTATTTATGAAGATTTCGCCATGCAAGGCGCAGATCTTTCTCCAGAGGCAAAAGAACGTTATGCCGAAATAAATATGGAGCTTTCCAAACTGTATACTCAATTTTCCAATAACGTCCTGGCCGAAGAGGAGAATTACGTGGTTTATCTGGACAAGGACCAGTTGAGCGGCCTGCCCGAATCTTTCGTGAAGGCTTCAGCCAAAGCGGCAGCAGATCGTGGAAAGGAAGATAAATATGCCGTATTGAATACCCGTTCGTCTATGGACCCATTCCTCACCTATTCTGATGAACGTGAACTCAGGAAAAAAGTTTGGAACAATTATTATTCGCGTGGAGATAATAATGATGAATTCGATAATAAAGACATCATCAAAAAAATTCTTGAATTACGTAATGAGCGTGTAGAATTGCTCGGTTTTGATAATTATGCGCAATGGCGTCTTCAAAACAGGATGGCTAAAACCCCGGAAAAAGCCATGGAGCTTATGGAAGCGGTATGGCCTGCTGCCCTTGCCAGAGTTGAAGAGGAAGTAACAGATATGCAAGCTTTGGCCAATGCCGAAGGAAAAGACATTAAAATTGCTCCCTGGGATTACCGCTATTATGCCGAAAAAGTGAGACAGCAAAAATACGACCTCAATTCAGACGAGGTGAAACAGTATCTACAACTGGATAAACTAACCCAGGCATTATTTTTTACCGCGGGAGAACTGTTCAATTACAAATTTACACCCGTGCCCGAAGGTACTGTTCCTGTTTTTCACCCCGATGTTAAGGTATGGGATGTAACAGATAAAGATTCCGGAAAACATATCGGTCTTTGGTATCTTGACCCATACTCCCGTAAGGGAAAACGTTCGGGAGCCTGGGCTACTATGTACCGTAGTCATGAAGATATGGGCAAGGAAGAGACCGTTTTGGCCTCCAACAACTCCAACTTTATCAAACCTGCTCCCGGCGAGCCGGTATTGATCTCCTGGGATGATGCCTCCACCTTCTTCCACGAATTTGGACATGCACTGCATTTCTTCTCTTCAAATGTGAAATATCCGGTTTTAAACAGCGGAGTGAGAGATTATACCGAATTCCAATCGCAATTGCTGGAGCGCTGGTTATCTACAGATAAAGTGATCAACCAATTTCTTGTGCATAATAAAACGGGAGAGCCCATTCCACAAGAGTTGGTACAAAAGATTAAAAAAGCCTCAACTTTCAATCAGGGATTCGGAACTACAGAATATCTGGCTTCGGCTTTGATGGACATGAAGCTCCACACGACAGATCCAGACCAGATCGATATGGATACTTTTGAAAAAGAAACGCTTGAAGCCTTAAACATGCCTGAAGAA
Source organism: Salinimicrobium sp. (assembly GCA_049687615.1). GTDB lineage: Bacteria > Bacteroidota > Bacteroidia > Flavobacteriales > Flavobacteriaceae > Salinimicrobium. Next base: position 1,730 of record JBAVJE010000027.1, read on the forward strand.
ATTCCAATGCGGCACAGGACACCTCATTTTGGTCATGTCTTTTCAGGGGAAGGTTATGCGACCGGATATTATGGTTATTTGTGGGCTGATGTTCTTACTTCCGATGCTGCCGAAGCCTTTAGGGATGCACCCGGAGGTTTCTACGACAAAGAAGTGGCTGAAAGGCTTGTAAAATATCTTTTTGCACCCAGAAATGCCATGGATCCTGCGGAAGCTTATCGTCTCTTTAGAGGTCGTGATGCGAAGATTGATGCTTTGATGAGAGACCGTGGATTCCCGGTTCCTTCAGAAGAGAATGACGCTCAATAATATTTAGTTTATTTTAAAAAAAGGCCCGATTCTTTATGAGTCGGGCCTTCTTATTTTTTTACCTCTCAAAAATACCTTTTACTACAGGTCTTTAAAATGATCTTTTAATGCTTTTTCGGCTGCATGAAATCCGCACATTCCATGTACCCCGCCTCCCGGTGGTGTCGAGGAAGAACAGATATATATCCTGGGATCGGGAGTAGAATAAGGTGAAAACTTCGCTATAGGTCTTGTGAATAACTGAGTGATATCTTGTTTTCCGCCATTGATGTCCCCTCCTATAAGATTAGGATCAAATTCCTGTAGTTGTATCGTTGTTTTTCTCGATCGTGCCAGGATAGTGTCCTTAAATCCCGGGGCAGCTCTTTCAATTTGGTTCTCCACGATTTCAGAATAATCCACCTCACTTCCATTGGGTACGTGAATATAGGCCCATGCGGTGTGTTTTCCTTCGGGAGCTCTGGAATCGTCAAAAGGAGAGTGCTGAGCGAGCAGAACGTAAGGAGTAGTTGAGGTTTTATTGTGATATATCTCTCTTTCTGAAGCTTCAAGTTCCTCTTTGGTAAATCCAATATGTACCGTGGCTGCTTTTCTGCATTTTTCGTTAATAAATGGTATAGGTTCGCTCAAGGCCCAGTCCATCTTGAAAACGCCGCCCCCATATTTGTAGTTCCCCATTCGCTTTCGATAAAGAGAAGTAAAATTAAGGCCCTTGATCTGCAAGAGTTGTTTAGGAGTTAAATCAAATAAATAAGTAAAAGCGTTTGGCAGATCTCTTATGTCACTCACCTGCTGGTCCAAATAGAGCTCTCCTCCTAAAGAATCATAATAACGCAATAAAGCTTTCGTGAAATTTCCTGCTCCCCCCTTTGGAAAGGGCCAGTTGTATCTGTGGCCCGAGCTGGTAAGCACCAAACCAAAAGATGCCGAGGCCAGGCTGGTAAGCGGTAATATAGAATGTGCCGCCGAACCATAAAAAAAGGTTTTCGTCCTGTCATTTTTAAAATAATGGTTAGCTATCATCCTGGCCGAGGGAAAGGCTTTGATCCCAAATTTCATGTATGGCAAAGGATACTTTGGAATTCCCAGCGGGCCGAGCAGAGCCGGGATAATTTTATCCCAATCTTCTATTAACGGACCAAAAAGATTCAGATAATTTTTTTCATCTTCTCCCAGTTGAGCCGCAGTCTTATGAATGTCACGGTAACAGCCGTAGGCGGTGCCATCTTCAAACGGATGAGCATAAGCTATGTCTGGATACACCCATTCGAGTCCATGATCTGTCAAAGGGAGGCTTCCAAAGAAAGGTGAGGCAAGACCCAAAGGAAGTATGGATGAGCCAACGTCATGTTTAAAACCCGGCAGAGTTAATTCCTGTGTTCTTGTAGCGCCACCCGGCGTAGAAGCCTGTTCAAAAATGGCAGTTTGAAGTCCTTTTTGCTGAAGGTGGATTGCAGCGGCAATTCCATTGCTGCCGCTACCAATGATGATTGCGTCATATTTTTTCGGCATTACGGCAGGTCTTTTTTGTCAATATCCTTAAGGTATTTATTAAAACTTATGTTCCCATTTCTTACTCCAATCATATCATGAGTATTAATATATTTAAAGAATTTTAGCCTTTCAGCCATGTTCTCGTCAATTATCTCTGGTATTACCATACCCCATTCTGCTATCTTTTCGGGAACTTTGAGGATTTCTCCTCCAATTCTATTCTTAATGAATTCGGCCATTTCCAGGCGGGTATGAATAAGAGGTCCACCTACCTCAAGCAGTTGTGGTCCATCCTCCAATTGATCTAATATGATTTTAGCAAGATCTTTTTGATGAATGCTGTTTGTTTTTGCCTGCCCGTCGCCTATTACAGGAATAATCTTACGCTTAGCCATGATGAGCAGGTCATTCAAACCCGAAAAAAAACCAACCGGCCTTAGAATAGTATAATTAAGGTCTGAATCCCGCAAGACATCTTCAAACATTTTGTGGGATTTAGGGATCTCGAAATCATCGGCTTCTTCGACGCCTTTAATGGACACATAAATAAATCTTTTTACGCTGTGATTAAGCGCATCATTCAGAATATTGCGGTTGGCATAGAAGTCATCTTCTAAAAAACTATTACCCCGGTTGGTGAATAGACTGACACTCTTGCCAAGAGCCGAAACTATGATGGAAATATCTTTTGTAATATCTTTTAAGACTGAAGCTTTCTTACTGGCATCTGCTTTCCAGATATCTTTAGTATAATGGGAAACCTCTTCATCGTCATCTTCAGATTTTATAAAAGCCCGAACTTCTAGACCTTTTTCGCTAAGAAGTTTCAGGACTTCTAACCCGAGTGCCCCAGAAGCTCCGGCCAGTAATACTTTGTTTTTATATCCCTTATTCAATACCCCCATTTCTATATCTTCCGGTTTTATCCTGAAAATACTTTAAAAAAGGTAATTTGGACTTCTTAATGAAGTGATTAACAAAAGATTGACTAATGACTAAGCTGTCGTTGACGCTGCTCTTTAGACATTTCGGTACGGCAAAATACTTTTAATTTCTCTTTAGCTTTTTTAAGCGGGTACACCTTACGGTGATGACAGCAGACCTTTCCTGGAATGGGGGTACTAATTAGTTTTGACAGCTCTTTTTTTTCGTTCGGATTCAATTGGTCCAGATGTGGTTTAAGCATTCTGAACATTGTTCTGGCGTCCATAAGAAGTTGTTTTAATTGATAAGGCTTTGGTTTTTAAGCTTTTCATATTGAAGATACGAAAAATTCGAAAAACAAGTCGTTAAGGATAGGTGAAAAAGAAAAAACCGTTTAAAAAACGGCATATAAAATTCTATCCCCTTTCCAGGAGATAAAGCGGTAAGAAAACCATGAATTCTCTATTTGGCGAATTCCATAATTACCAAAACAATGGCCATTAGGGCAGTAATAAAAATGACTCCAAGTACAATAGCTACAATGACCTTTTGTACTGTAGAGAATTCAACAGTATAATTTTTCCATAAACTAGTTAAAGCATTCATTTTACAAAGATTTCTATTTCTAAGTCCTTTTATCGCTTAAAACGATCTTCTTCAATTTACAATATATTTAAAACATTGAAATTCAGTCAAGTATTAAAAACGATAAAGATCTATGTTTCTTGGATAATGAGCAGAGTCTTGTCAATAATCATCAGAATTTTCTTACAATAAGAGCTTAAGCTTCTGTAGGAATTATTAAAGTTTTAGGAGAGAATACTGTCGCTCTGTTTTACTTTTGTAGAGAATGAGTAAAAACAATAAATATACCGAAGGGAAAATATTCCATTCCCTTTTAAGCCTTGCAGTTCCCATAATTGCTGCCAACATACTACAAACAGCTTACCAGCTCATCGATACTTTTTGGCTGGGACGCTTGAGTGCTAATGCAGTTGCCGCCGTAAGCATAAGTTTTCCGCTATTGTTTCTCGTTCTTTCTCTGGGTTCGGGCCTTACCCTGGCCGGAACAGTTCTTGTCTCCCAGTTTAAAGGCGCAGATAATCAGAAAATGGTCGATTTCAATTCCTCACAGACCATGTCGATGATCTTTTTTATTTCGATTTTACTTTCTGTACTCGCCTATTTTTCTGCGGGGCCTTTAATGAGGCTGATAGGCGCCGGCCCCGAAATATTAGAAGACGCAAGCAGCTACTTTAGAGTCTCGGCGATCGGTTTTGTTTTCCTGTTCCTATTTTTCTCTTTTCAATCCTTAATGCGTGGAATAGGTAATGTTATGTTACCAGTATATATTGTTCTCTTCACGGTTTTCCTGAACCTTGTGCTGGACCCTCTTTTCATCTATGGTTATGGGCCTATCCCCGCATATGGCGTGGCAGGGGCCGCAGTGGCCAGTATCTCCACACAGGCCATCTCAGCTGTTATTGGACTCTTTGTCCTTTTTCGCGGAAAGAGCGGCATCAAGATTAATCTTAGAGATATGAAGCCCCACTACTTCACTCTCAAAAAAATTGTCACTTTAGGATTTCCTGCCAGTATTGAGCAGTCCACCCGTGCTTTGGGAATGACCGTGATGGTGATTCTGGTCACCGGATTTGGTAGCGGCGTGGTGGCCGCCTACGGAATTGGTGCTCGAATCTTAAGCTTTATCGTTGTCCCTGCACTGGGACTGGCTATTGCCACCACTTCCCTGGTGGGACAAAATATTGGCGCCATCAAGATTAAACGAGCCGAAAAAGTTGCCTATTTAAGCAGTAAAATAGCCTTTTTTGGTCTTACCGGAATGGGAATTCTCATGTTCCTCTTTGCTGAACCTCTCACCGCTTTTTTCATCCCGAATGATCCCGAAGTCATTGGTGATGCTTCCCTGTTCATCAAGATCATGGCTCCTACTTTTGGATTTTTGGGGGTACAGCAGGTGCTGAACGGCGTTTTCAATGGCGCTGGTTTCACAAAGGCATCCATGCTCGTCTCGATTCTTAACCTCTGGATCTTAAGGTTCCCTGTAGCTTATATTCTTTCTGCAAGAACTGCCCTTAGCTACGAAGGGATTTGGTGGGCCTTCCCAATCTCCAACATTATTGCTGCTATAGTCGCCTTTATATATTTTAAACAAGGGCACTGGAAAATGAGGGTCTTTAGACGAAGAAACTAAAAGAACTAGAGAAAAAGGTTTAAAAAAAGGCATTTTCGGGATCTGATTTACGAAGGCTTTATGGAAAGTTATTTCTTCTTTCTGCAGAAATTCACAACGGGAAAACTGCCCTGGTAAAATGCAAGTTTTTAAATAATTAATTTAGAATTACTATACAAAAAGGCTGTCCCGGGACAGCCTTAATATTTTAATGTTATAGATCTAAATCAAGACCTTGTTTTCTTCTTAGCGGCTTTGGCAGCACGCTTCTCTTTCAGGCTAAGCACAGGCTCTTTCTTAGCTGAATTTTTGGAAGGGGATTTTTCTTTTGCCATATTCTAGAGTTTTTTCTTTAGTTAAAGATAAGGAAAGGATTAACACCAAACTCATGAGTTCGCCAAAAAAATAACCTGTCAAAAATGGCTTTTTGACAGGTTATTAAAGGGAAATAATTTTCTACATATGGATAGGACGATTGTCGGTCGCGGCAAGTGCAGCTTCCTTTACGGCCTCGGCATAAGTAGGGTGAGCATGACTCATTCTTGAAATATCTTCGGCAGAAGCACGAAATTCCATAGCGGTAACCGCTTCAGCAATAAGATCGGCTGTCCTTGCGCCAATCATGTGTACACCCAGAACTTCATCGGTTTGAGCATCTGAAAGGATTTTGATCATTCCATCAGTATCTCCACTTGCCCTGGAACGGCCAAGGGCACGCATCGGGAATTTCCCTTCCTTATATTTCACTCCGGCTTCCTTCAATTCCTCTTCGGTCTTACCTACAGCGGCAACTTCAGGCCAGGTATAAACAACACCGGGAATGAGGTTGTAGTTGATGTGTGGCTTTTGTCCGGCGATCACTTCAGCTACAAAAGTTCCTTCTTCCGAAGCTTTATGCGCCAGCATTGGGCCTTTGATCACATCTCCAATAGCATAAATATTTTTGACAGAAGTCTGCAGCTGTTCGTTCACTTCAACCATTCCGCGGTCGTCGATCTTCACACCGGCAGCATCAGCTTTAAGATCCTTCGTAAAAGGTCTTCTTCCAACCGATACTAAACAGTAATCACCTTTAAATTCCACTTCTTTTCCTTTTTTATCTTCAGCCTTGACAACAACCTCATCTCCCTTACGCTCCACAGAACTCACTTTGTGGGAAACATTGAATTTCATGCCCTTCTTTTTAAGGCTTTTCGTTAGCTCCTTGGAAAGTGCAGCATCCATGGTTGGAATTATGCGGTCCATATATTCAATGACTGTAACTTTAGCGCCTAGTCGGCTGTAGACCTGCCCCAGCTCTAGACCAATTACACCTCCACCAATGACCAGCATGTGTTTTGGCACTTCCTTCAGCTCAAGGGCCTGGGTTGAAGTAATGATGCGCTCCTTGTCAATCTCTATAAACGGAAGTGTAGAAGGCTTGGAACCCGTAGCGATAATAGTATGTTTTGCCTCAATGGTTTCAGATTTTCCTTCGGCCTTATCAACCACAATATGAGTCGCATCTTTAAAAGAACCTACGCCTTCAAGAACATCGATCTTATTCTTTTTCATCAGAAAATTGATCCCGTCTACGGTTTGGTCTACAACAGACTGTTTCCTGGAGATCATTTTCTCAAGGTTGAGTTTTACATCTCCCGGAATGTCAATCCCGTGCTCCTCAAAATGGTTGATCGCGTCGTAATAATGATGAGAAGAATCCAGTAAGGCTTTACTCGGAATACAGCCTACATTAAGGCAGGTACCACCAAGCTTTGAGTATTTTTCAATGATCGCAGTCTTCATTCCCAACTGGGCGCAGCGTATCGCAGCCACATACCCACCCGGGCCAGAACCTATAACAGCAACATCATATGTGCTCATAAAATATGTTTTTTGTTGAATTTTTTACAATAGAATAACAAAAGTACGACTTATAATGACAATCTAAAAAATAGCGGAATTTTGAAGTTAGACCGTTTATTTTGGACGAAATTGGCTAATGGATATTGGATATTTCTAGTTCATACTTAAAGCTGAAGTATTTTTCACCGGGCTAATGACAAAAGTGGTTTGGGTACTCCCAATATGATCAAGGGCCGTAAGTTTGTTAAGCATGAATTCACGGTACGCCTCCATATCTTTTACCATTACCTTGAGGATATAATCATATTCTCCGCTCACATGAAATACTTCCAGGACTTCCTCAAGTCCCGTCACCTGTGCTTCGAACCTATTAACATTGGTCTTTGTATGCTGCACCAACTTGATATGGCAAAAAGCGGTAAAACTACGATCGATCTTTTCCGGTCTTACCAGCGCCACGTACTTAGAGATCACCCCTGCCCGCTCCAGTTTTCTTATTCTTTCATAAATAGCGGTGACCGAGAGGTCGAGTTTTGATGCCAATTGTTTATTTGTTCTTTTTGAATCCTCTTGCAGGAGACCAAGTAATTTTTTGTCTGTTTGATCCAGCTTCATCTGTAAATTTTTCTAAGATTACTTCTAAAAATCAAAGCTAACAGAATTTAAAACTATATTCTTCATTTTTATGTTTCTTATTTCCGGCTTTAACTCTATTCGATTGTTTTATATTCCAAAAATTGCTTATTTTGATAAAAATCAAAACTTATAAAAAATGGATTTTAAACCGGCAGATCAAATTCAGGACCTTCAGCATTTTGGAGAATTTGGAGGGGTAAACCCCAGTATTTCAGATTCTTCTACTTATACCTTCCTTTCAGCAAAAACCATGTTCGATACTTTCGAGGGAAATGCCGAGGGATGTTACCTTTATTCACGTCACTCCTCCCCTTCCAATCTATACCTTGGTGAGGCTTTGGCTGCCATGGAAGGCACTGAGGCGGCAAATGTGGCTGCCAGCGGAATGGGTGCTATCACTCCCGTACTTTTACAGCTGTGCCAGGCTGGTGACCATATAGTTTCCAGCCGCACAATCTACGGTGGAACCTATGCTTTCATGAAGAATTTCGCGCCACGATTTAATGTCAACACCTCTTTTGTGGATATTACCGATCTTGAAAAAGTGGAAGCCGCGATCACTCCAGATACCAAGGTGCTTTACTGTGAAGCGGTGAGCAACCCTTTACTGGAAGTAGCCGATATTCGTGAATTGTCAAAAATGGCAAAAAAACACGGGCTTCAGTTGGTGGTAGACAATACCTTTTCCCCACTTGCCATCTCCCCAAAGAAATTGGGAGCAGACATAGTGATTCACAGTCTTACCAAATTTATTAACGGAAGCAGTGATACCGTTGGGGGCGTAACTTGTGCCAGCCAGGAGTTCATCAATCAATTAAGAAGTGTAAACGATGGTGCGAATATGCTGTTAGGACCTACTATGGACAGTATGCGTTCTGCTTCAGTTTTAAAGAACTTGCGTACGTTACATCTCAGGATCAAACAACACAGCAAAAACGCTATGTACCTGGCCGAAAAATTTGAAGCAGATGGACTTCGAACAGTTTATCCGGGACTAAAAAGCCATCCAAGTCACGAACTATATAAAAGCATTATGAACCCTGAATATGGCTTTGGCGGGATGCTGGTAGTGGATGCCGGAAATCTTGAAAAAGCCAATGAGCTCATGGAACTCATGCAGCAAAAGAGCCTGGGTTACCTTGCGGTAAGCCTTGGTTTCTACAAAACTTTATTTAGCGCTCCCGGCAGCTCGACTTCTTCTGAAATTCCCGAGGATGAGCAAAGAGAAATGGGATTGACCGATGGAATCATTCGCTTCTCAATTGGACTGGATAATGATATTGAAAGAACTTACAATATGATGAAAGAATGTATGGAAGAAGTGGGAGTTCTGGAAATGAGCCAAAGCTGATTATAAAAAACTGAATTAGAGCGTATAGATAGAGGAGCTTCAAAAATGACAATTTTGAAGCTCCTTTTTTTGGGATAACAAAGGTTGAAGTTCTATATTTGTGAGGTTTTGCCTTCGGCTGAACCGGATAAAGGTTTACCTGACCGGAATCATCAAAAAACAAAGTTTCATTTTTAAAATTTGCAAAAAAATAAAGCCATATGATAGAGATCAATAGATTTATAGACCATACCATTCTAAAGGCAACCGCCTCTGAAGATGACATAATCACACTTTGCGATGAAGCCAGGGAATACGACTTCTTTTCGGTTTGTGTGAACAGCAGTTATGTACCTCTGGCAAAGAAAAATCTGGAAGGTTCTAATGTAAAAGTATGTTCGGTGGTTGGGTTCCCACTTGGAGCCATGTCTACGGAAGCAAAAGTTTTTGAAGCCGAAAAGGCTGTAAAAGACGGGGCTGAAGAGATCGACATGGTCATCAATTTAGGAGACCTAAAATCCAGGAATTTTTCAAAAATTGAAGTTGAAATCGCTGCTATTAAAAAGGTCATTGGAGAACTTGTTCTAAAGGTGATTTTAGAGACCTGTTATCTTTCGCCTCAGGAAATTACCCTTGCAAGCGAAATTGCGGTCAAAGCCGGAGCCGATTTTGTAAAAACCTCTACAGGATTTGGCACAGGTGGTGCAAAAATGGAGCACATCGAACTGATGAAAAATGCCGTTAACGGTAAAGCCAAAATAAAGGCTTCTGGAGGCATAAAAAATTTGGACACCGCCCTGTCATTTATTGAAGCCGGCGTTGAGAGAATAGGAACTTCATCGGGAATATCAATTGTAAAGGAACTTAAAAAATGAGCATTCACATAGAGGCCCAAAAAGGGGAAATTGCAGAAACAGTATTATTACCG
>JBAVJE010000028.1:0-4200 GCA_049687615.1 Salinimicrobium sp.
TTCCAAGACCTTCAGAATTTTCCTGTTTTAAGTAGAGCGTCTCTGAAAGATCATAATATCCCTTGGCGCGTTCGTAATCATTTTTCGCATTAAAGATCTTTCCGAAGTTGAGATAGCTATAGGCGAGTCCGGCTTCGTCGCCAATCTCACGTTGTATGGAGATCGCACGTTGAAGTTCTGTGGTGGCCTTATCATTTTCATTCCTAACATAATATAGCTGGGCCATCATGCTGCTGGTGAGAGCAATAAGCCTGGGGTGGTCAATTTTTCTGGAAAGATCCAGAGCACGGTTCAACTGTTTGAGCGCCATGTCGAAATCTACCCTATTGATCGATTCTTCGGCGGCGCTTAACAGCTTTTCTATAGTTGCGTTGATTTCATCCGTTTCCTGTAGGTTTTTTTCCTGGAGGGCGTAGGAAGAGGAAAACGTAAGAAAAGCCACTATGTAAAGTGCTATTTTCTTCATTTGGGACTTATAACAGAGTCTAAATATAATTTATTTATCGCAAACCAAAGAAATTAAATCAATAAGCCTACTGGAATACCCAATTTCATTATCATACCAGCCAATAATCTTTACGAGATTTTTCCCGACGACAGAGGTCATTTGTGCATCAAAAATGCAGGAATGCGGATTATTGTTAATGTCGATGGAAACAATAGGATCTTCGGTATACTCCAAATAGTTTTTCAGGTAGGTTTTTGAGGCTTCTTTGAAAGCAGTATTGATTTCTCCAATATTGGTGGCTTCTTTCACATTAACTGTCATGTCTGTGAGAGAACCATTGGGCACGGGAACACGTATTCCGCAACCTCCAATTACTTCGCTAAGATCAGGAAAGATACTGGTGAGCGCTTTTGCAGCCCCGGTTGTGGTAGGTACTATAGATTGTGCTGCGGCACGGCCTCTTCTAAGGTCTTTATGAGGTTGGTCATGAAGACTTTGATCACTGGTGTAAGAATGCACCGTGGTGATGTACGCTTCTTTCACTCCAAAGTTATCGTTGATCACCTTAAGTAATGGCGCGGCATTATTAGTGGTGCATGAGGCGTTCGAAATAATGTTTTCCGAACCATCTAAAATTTCTTCATTCACCCCAAGGACCACCATTTTGATAGAATCATCCTGGGGTGGCACCGAAAGAATGACTTTTTTTACCCTTTTTGACAGGTGAGCTTCCAGGATTTCTCTGGTCTTAAACTTACCAGTGCATTCCACCACCAACTCTACCCCAAGATCGTCCCACGGAATATCGGCCGGGGCAGGAGTATTTAAAACCGGATATCGCCGGCCATCAACAACAATTGTTGAATCCTCGCTGTGAACCTCTTTTTTCAATACGCCGTGAATACTGTCGTATTTGAGTAGATGTCCGAGTGTTGCTGCCGGAGCCAGGTCATTAATGGCCGCCACTTCAATTTTCGGGTGCTCCAAAAGCAACCGAAAAAGACTGCGGCCTATACGACCGAAGCCGTTAATCCCAATGCGAATTTTCCCTTTTTCTTCGGAAGGCATTTAGGTGAGGTGTTTTTGAGCTTTATAGGAGGAACGCACAAGAGCCCCGCTTTCTACGTGCCTGAAGCCCATTTCCAATCCTATTTCTTCGTACTTTTTAAACTGCTCGGGAGTGACAAATTCGTGTACGGGAAGATGCTGCTTAGTCGGCTGCAGGTACTGCCCTATAGTAAGCACATCAAGGTTGACATCTCTTAGATCCTGCATTGTCTGTATCACTTCCTCCTCTTTTTCGCCTAATCCCAACATTACCCCAGATTTGGTGCGGTTAACTCCCTGATCTTTCAGGTACTTTAACACTTCAAGACTTCGTTCATATTTGGCCTGTATACGTACCTCGCGAGTAAGTCTTTTGACAGTTTCCATGTTATGGGAAACAATCTCGGGATTTACTTCAATGATACGGTCGATATTCTTCTCCACTCCCTGGAAATCTGGAATGAGAGTTTCCAATGTAGTTTCAGGATTCATCCTGCGAATAGCTTTCACGGTCTCGGCCCAGATAATGGATCCCATGTCTTTTAAATCATCACGATCTACACTGGTTATGACAGCATGTTTAATATTCATCAGCTTAATAGAACGCGCGACTTTCTCTGGTTCATCCCAGTCTACCGTCTCGGGTCTTCCGGTTTTTACACCGCAAAATCCGCAGGATCGCGTACAAATATTTCCCAGGATCATAAAAGTAGCTGTGCCTTCTCCCCAGCATTCCCCCATATTAGGGCAACTTCCGGAAGTACAGATGGTATGAAGATTATATTTTTCTACCACTCCCCGCAATTCGGTATATTTTTTACCCGTGGGAAGTTTTACGCGCAACCACTTGGGTTTTGCGGTTTTTTGGGTAGTGATTTCTTGTGTTTCCATAGAAATTTTTATTGAGGCCAAAGATACAATAATTAGCTTAAACCTATAATTTTTACAGGCTTCTTCGATCAAAGCAAAGGAGTGAGAACCCCCGGCGTTTTAGAAACTAAATGCGCAAAATTATAATGAATAAAACATCAAATTTCAGGCCTAATCTTTTTTAAGCTAAGGATGAAGTTTTTGACGAAGATCTTGAATTTAAAATCCTGAAATATGCAACTCTACCTTTTTCTATTTTCAATGATTTGCGCGAGCAGTTTTTTCGCGCGAAGTAGTTTTACTTTCACATTGTTCATAGGTTCCTGAAGGTTTTCAGAAATCTCTTTATAACTCATTTCCTGGAAATACCTCAAATTAATGACCTCCTGGTAATGGGGCTTGAGCTTCTTGATGTCTCTTAACAGTTGTGCCAGGTTTTGTTCTGTGATCAAGGCATCTACCACGGTGGGGGCGTCATCGGCGATTTTGTAGACTTTTTCATCCTCTTCATCGGTCGTGCGTGACCTTATGGAAGCATTTTTCTTTCGCACCAGGTCAACATGAATGTTTTTTGAGATGGTGAACAGCCAGGTCTTAAAAGTATATGAAGGGTCAAAAGTGTCAATTTTATCGAAGGCTCTGGAAAAAGTCTGAATTGTGATGTCTTCGGCGTCGTATTCGTTTTGGGTTCGCTTCAGCTGAAATCCATAGACTTCATTCCAGAATTTGTCAAGCAGGAAATTAAAGGCAGTTTGTTTGCCGTTCTTGGCTTGTTCTATTTGGTGGTGAAGTGGATCGGGGCCTATTTCCAATGGGTGGGCTTTGAGATTAGATTAGCAATAAATATAGCCAATTGTGCCCAGATAAGGAAGATTTCCAGGAACGGAAAAAGCCAGAAAAGATCGGTTTCTCCAAATTTTTTCCCCGAGTTGTAGAATACTGTTCCCTGTACCAGCCACCGCACCGCTAAAAAACCAAGTGCGATTTGCCAGTAACCGCTAAACATTAATGGCAGGAATAACAGCCAAAACAACAGTTGACTTGTGTAAAAAAGACCGAGCAGAAATTGATCCTGCTTTTTGTAGTACTTTGCTATGGAAACATGCCTCCGTTTTTGCTGAACCCAGGATTTAAAGTCTTTTTTAGGAATACTTCGGGTAATTCCGGCTTCAGAAAAGCAAATTGCGGTATTCATTTTGTTTGCCGCCCGGTTAATAAACAAGTCGTCGTCTCCGGCCTTTATGTGCAAATGAGTGGCAAATCCATTCTGGTCATAAAATTCGGTTGACGTATACGCGAGGTTTCTTCCTACTCCCATATAAGGCCTGCCCCAACGGGCATAAGAGAAGTATTGAATTGCGGTAAAAAGGGTTTCGAATCTTATAAGCTTGTTTAGAAAAGAGCTTTTTTCGATAATATAGCCGCCATAACCAAGAACAATACTTTTTTGAGGCTCGAAATGTGAGCTCATCTCTTGCAACCACTGGTTAGTTTCTGGCCGGCAATCGGCATCGGTGAAAAGAAGGTATGGTTTTTTCGCTTTTTTGATACCCAGAGTAAGGGCGTATTTCTTATTAGCCCAAAAAGCTTCATTATTCTTGACGTTCACCAGCTTTACCCGCGGATCTCCAGCCTGAAAATTTTCGATCACTTCCAGGGTATCGTCTGAAGAAGCATCATTAATGACCACCACTTCGAAATTGGGATGATCTTGTGAAAGGATCTTCGGAAGAAAATTCTTTAGATTTTCTGACTCGTTCTTAGCGCAAATGATCACCGATACCGGCAGGTCCTTTCTTTCCGGTTCTTCTTCCGTAGAAGCAAAAGCGAATTTA
>JBAVJE010000029.1:0-14884 GCA_049687615.1 Salinimicrobium sp.
TAAAAGAAGGAGAAATTATTATTGTGCCCAAAGGAGTAAATCATTGCCCCATGACAAAAGACGGGGAAGAGGTGCATATCATGCTCTTCGAAAAATTAAGCACTAAACACACCGGGGAGGTGCAGGACAGCCTCACCCAATCTGACTATCCAAAAATCTAATTTTTTATGATCATTCTGCACGCCGACAGTAACCATCCTACTCTAATTCAACAATTGGAGGACGCCGGCCATACCAACATCGAAGCCTATAATCAAAGCCGGGAGGAAATCCTGGAAAATCAACACCTGTATGACGGCATTGTGATTCGCAGCAGGTTCAGGATCAATAAAGAATTCATGGATGCCGCGCCGAATCTTAAGTTTATCGCCCGAGTGGGAGCAGGTCTGGAAAGTATAGAGGTCGAACATGCTCAAAAACTGGGAATCGCTCTGTTCTCAGCTCCCGAAGGTAACCGTAATGCCGTGGGAGAACATGCGCTGGGCATGTTGCTTTCCCTGTTCAATAATTTAAACAAAGCAGACCGGCAGGTGCGGGAAGGCTATTGGTATCGCGAAGCCAACCGAGGGGTTGAACTGGAAGGAAAAACAGTCGGGATCATTGGTTACGGAAATATGGGGAAATCCTTTGCTCAAAAACTAAGAGGTTTTGATGTGGAAGTACTCTGTTATGATATCCTGGAAAATTTAGGTGATGGTAATGCCCGACAGGTAACACTCCATGAATTGCAGAAGAACAGCGATGTGCTGAGCCTGCATACACCCTGGACCGAATTGACAAACCAAATGGTCAATACAGAATTTATTAATTCTTTTGAAAAACCCTTCTGGTTCATTAATACTGCCCGGGGAAAAAGTGTAGTCACCGCCGACCTGGTAGATGCGCTGAACAGTGGAAAGATATTGGGAGCAGGCCTCGATGTGCTGGAGTATGAAAAATCATCTTTTGAACACCTCTTTACCGGGCCCGAAGTAATGCCCCAGGCTCTTCAGGAATTGCTGGTCATGGAAAATGTGCTGCTGAGTCCGCATGTAGCGGGGTGGACAGTGGAATCTCACAGAAAATTGGCAGATACTATAGCCGATAAAATTCTTGGATATTTTGACGATGCTGAAGAGGAATCCTCGGTTTAAAAGAATTCTTTTTCAAAGCTTCACTTCGTTTTCTAAAGACCTTCCGTTTTCAAAATCAGAAATATTTTTAAGGGTGGTGGTTGCAATATCATCCATAGCTTCTTTGGTAAAAAATCCCTGGTGTGCCGTGATAAGCACGTTAGGAAAGGTCATTAGCCTCTCAATAAGATCATCGGGAATGATACTTTCAGAGAGGTCTTTAAAGAATAATTTCTCCTCCTGCTCATAAACATCAATTCCCAGATAGCCGAGCTTTCCGCCTTTTAATGCTTTTACCGCATCCTTTGTATTGATGACGGCGCCTCTGCTGGTGTTGATCAACATTGCTCCTGTTTTCATTTTTGAAAAGGCTTCCCGGTCCAGAAGATGATGTGTTTGAGGTGTTAGGGGGCAGTGAAGTGAAATAATATCAGACTCGCGCAGTAATTTTTCAAATACAACATATTCTACTCCTGCTTTTTTCAAATGACCCGACTCATTAACGTCATTAGCCAAAACCCTGCACCCAAAGCCGAGCATAATATGGCAAAAGGCGGAACCTATTCTCCCTGTTCCAATCACTCCTACTGTTTTACCGTACAGGTTAAAACCGGTAAGCTTTTGGAGCGAAAAGTTGTTCTCACGAACCCTGTTGTATGCTTTATGTGTCTTTCGGTCTAAGGTCAAAATAAGAGCCACTGCATGCTCTGCAACCGCCGGGGGAGAATAAGCCGGCACCCTTACTACTTTCATATTCTTTTGTTGTGCGACTTCGAGATCTATATTATTAAATCCGGCACAGCGTAGAGCGATCAACTTAATTCCATTCTCTGAAATTTTCGCGATGGTTTCTTTGTCGATCTTATCATTGACAAACGCACAAACCACCTCAAATCCTTCAGTAAGATTTGTGGTGTTGACATTCAGGGGTGTCCTAAAATAGGTGAGCTCATGATGAGCAGCTTCATTTGCTCTGTCAAGGAATTCCCTGTCGTAGGATTGGGTGCTGAAAACGGCTACTTTCATAATGTACATTACGAAGTAGGAAAGTTCTAATTTTTAGAAATGGGAAAAGCATAGCAGCTATTTAAAGATAGTGAAAAATGGCATTTTTGAAACTGTGTAAAATATGATCTGGAACAAGAAAGACAGTTTTGATTTTTCTGTGGCTCATTTTCCGTAACTTTATAGATGAACCAATCTTTTTTTGAAATGAAGAAACGCGTTACCGGTCTTGGAGGCTTCTTTTTCAAATCAAAAGATCCTGTTGCGATAAGAAACTGGTACAAACAGCACCTGGGGCTGGATACAGATGAGTACGGCTGCAGCTTTTGGTGGAAAGATAGCGAGGGCAAGGATGCCATGACCCAATGGAGCCCCATGAAAGAAGACACCGAATATTTTAAACCTTCAAAAAAGCAGTTCATGATGAACTTTAGGGTAGAGAACCTGGAAGAGCTGCTGCAGGAACTAAAGAAAGAAGGCGTGGAGGTGCTGGATAAGGTAGAGACTTATGACTATGGTAAATTCGGGTGGATCATAGACCTCGAAGGTAACAAGATCGAATTGTGGGAACCGGTCGATAAAGCTTTTCTATAGCGCGAGAACGAGTACTTAACCGGATTCCTGAATTTCCCCGCAAAGCCTTTTACCTTTATGCCGCCAGCCCAAAAAGCAGCACAGTTTGAAAGATTTTGACCTCTTTCTGAAGGGGACATTAAGGAAAGTCATTTTTAGATGGTCAATGACGTTTTTATCCTATTTTGGCCAAACTTTTTAAATAATTGAATTTTTTTCTCCTTCGAATCTGGAAATTTTGATAGCTCTTCTCTGGAATTAGTCCAATTACCATAAAAAAGAAAGCCAGTCCGAAAAAAAGACCTCTAATAAATTCAGGCGCTGAAATTTAATGTCCTGCTGTTAGGTTAACGCCAAATAGCACTAGGGCTATTTTCATTTCCGTTCCCATTTCCAATATATTTTATGAGGTTTTATTATTTATTTCCTTTATTTAATTGATGACCCGGAGATGCTGAAAATCTAATCTTCCGTTAATTTTTTTATGATCTTGCCATCTTTGTCCAAAATATGAAATTTCGGATTATTGTTTTTATCTATAAAGATTTTTATTCTGTTGTTACCGAATTCATCTTTGATAAACAACCCGACTTGTTCGTCACCATTTTTTCCGGTAAAAAGGCGTTGCGCCGAAACCGGTTTTCCGTCGTTCATCTCGTTCAGCTTGTCCATCATTTTCCGGTTACTGGTGACTCCGTTTTCCTTTAAGGAGTCAATTGCCGATAGTAGATCAGGAAGGCTCATGTTATTTGATCGATCCCATATATTTAATCCGTACCGCTGCTTACCTTCTTTGGTTTTTAGATACTGCATTTGCATAATCTGGTCGTTCTTGTACTGGTCGAAAGATAGGACCATACCGGCACCATCCTCTTTATTTCCACTATAGATAAGTCCGCCAACCTCATCCTGTTCTTCATTGAAAAATATAATTCCGGGAGGTCTCTCTCTTTCCATTAAAATTTTTCCATCAAACATCCCGGGGTGTTGTCTTTTAGAGTTGCTAATTACCATTTTAAGCTTACCATCGGGTTCGACAATATTTATTCTTTCAACTGTGATTTCATCAAATTTTTCAGTTTGATCATTCGATCTGAAACCCGAAAGAAGAAGATATCCGAAGACAAATGTGAGGCTTATACTATAGAGTTTGAGAAATAGATTTTTGTCTTTCATAAGTGATAAGTATAGCGGAGCAGGGGCGCAAATTTGTAGGTTAGGTTATCTTTTTTAAAGGTAGTTAAAAATGTCATTTTTAGATGTCTGCCGCAAATTGCATTTCATGAGGCAGGTTTTGGCGGCTACTTTTTATTCCTGATTATTTTTATAATTCGATTGTACATTATTTCTGATAAACTCCAGTTGTACCCATCAAAGTTTACGGTATTTGTAAATTGAATGACAACTGCGTCTATGTCCTGGTGATATTTAGCAATAGTTTGATAACCTGGTATTAGACCTGTATGTTCATATTTATAGATCGAAGAGTAAATTTCCTGTTCCTTTTTATCTTTGAATACAGAACCGTCGTTTAAAGCTCTAATAAATTTACCTAAGTCATCGGCGGTTGTCAACATGGAGCCATTATCATCTGTCTTTAAATCGGCATCGTATCCAACATAATAACCGCTCATTACATCATTTAGGTCTACCTCGTGAAGAGAACCAAAAGTGTTGTTTAAATTTAAGGGTTTCAAAATTTCTTCCCGAATAAACTGGAAATGCTCATAACCCAGTACCTTATCCATAATTTTACCAAGCAATAAATAATTGGTATTGGAATATTCATAATCTTTCCCCGGTTCAAAATTGGCAGGTAAATCAAAGATTAAAGCAAGTTTTTCTTCATCCGTTTCTTTTGGATGGGCCCAGTAATTAAATGAATCTGTGAAATTGGGAATGCCGCTGCGATGTTGAACCATCATTCTTACAGTAATTTTATCTGCATTAGCGACCCTGCCTTTCAAGGTAGGCAAATAATCTGCAAGGGATTTTTCTAGTGAAATTTGACCAGTTCGTACAAGCTTCGCAACTGCTAAAGCATTGTACAGTTTATCTACACTGGCTATTTTAAATAATGCATGTGGATCGGCAGGAGACTTACTTTCTCTATTTTTATATCCGGCAGTATAGAACTGAGGCGGTTTTCCTTTTATATCGGCATAAACTATGATTCCATCAAAGCCATAATCTGTTGCTTTATTTACCTGCTTCTGAACAGACTTAGGGAGTGGTGTTATCCACGCTTTTATAATAGGCCATGGGACAAAGAACAGTGACACTACCGTTCCAACGAATAATATTATTCTAAAAATCTGGGTTCTCTGTTTCTTCGTCATAGTAAAAAAGCCCTTGTTTAAAAATTAGTCGCCATTCGTTTTATCCTAACGAATATAAAGCTTCTCAGAATTTTTCCTGTTGCTAAAGAGCCCTTACCTTTACGGGTTTGAAAAAAGGCAATTTTGAAGGACTTCTTTTATTTTATTAAAGGTAATTTCAGAACCGTCAGCTTTGGATGGGTGCTCACTTTCCTTTCGGGTTTTGGGCAAACTTTTCTCATTTCGCTATATGTGCCCGAAATTCTCAAAGCCTTCAGTATTTCTGAAGGAACCTTTGGGTCTATCTATGCAGGATGTACGGTCACTGCTTCCCTTATCATGCTTACCGTTGGCCACACCGTAGATCACAAACCGGCTAAACTGGTGACGGCGCTTACCGTTGCCGGCCTGGCATTTTCAAGTATCCTGATGGGGTTTTCTACCAACCTGGTTTTGTTAATAGTGGCTATCACCGGGCTAAGGCTTACAGGGCAGGGTCTGCTTACTCATATTAGCATGACTATTATGTCTAAGCAATTTGTGCACGACCGCGGGAAGGCTTTAAGCTTTTCCTCCCTGGGATTTTCGGTAAGTGAAGCGCTCTTTCCCCTGCTGGTTTCCTTCATTATCGCCTGGTTCGACTGGAGGATAGCGGCTATTGCAAGTGGTTCCATGTTGCTGCTCTACCTGCTAAGGCTTAAATTTACCGACCTTAGAACCTTTGACGCACAACTTTCTGCTGAAAATAAACCTTCGGTTTGGTCACTTTTGAAGGACTATAAAAGTGTCGTTTTTGACAGGCGTTTCGGTATTATGATGCCGGCAAGTTTCATCTGGAGTTTTTCGGCGACTGCCGTCTTTTTTTATCAATACGTTTTCGTGGAAAATAAGGGATGGTCTGTCCACCTGTATGCTACGTTTTTCACAGTCTATGCGGTGACCCGTTTTCTTTTCTCTCTTTTCGGCGGAATGTGGGTGGACAAATATTCGGCTAAACGACTCTTCCGGTTCTATTTAGTGCCCGCAAGTCTCGGGCTCCTGCCTTTTGCCTTTATGAATAGCATTATTGGAGCTCTCATCTTTCTGGTGACAGCAGGGGTGACCATGGGAGTTTCTGGAACCGTGAAGACCGCTTTGATTGCCGAGCTCTACGGAACCGAAAAAATGGGTGTGATAAGGAGCGTTTTCACCATGTTTTCGGTGATAAGTACCGCACTTGGACCTTTGGTTGTAGGACTGCTGATGGATGCCGGAATTTCCTTTGAATATATCATTAGCGGGATCTTCGCTGCCATGCTGCTCATGATCCTGAATTCTCAGCGAATCGTGGCCTATATCAAATAACTAAACAGGTCCCAAAAATGTCATTTTTAGGACCTATTTTAGAATATTTTAGTGAGGGCTCCTCAACCTTTAAGCCAACGCACCTTCGATCTTTTGCACTCTTCCAACTTCTCCTGTTTCCAGGCGTACCTTTATCCCATGCGGGTGTGCTGGAGATTTGGTGAGAATATCTGCGACCACGCCCTGAGTGAGGCGGCCGGTACGCTGATCCTGCTTTTGAACAATACTCACCTGCATTCCGGGCTTTAGCTCTTTTCTTGTCGGTTTCATGGCTCAAGGGTTTAAAAAGGCATTTTAGCCTCTGCTTAGGTCAATCATTGCCGATTTTATAGGCTCTTCGCCTTCTATGGCTTCAAAGGTCATGTTCTGCACTAAAGGATCTGCTAAAGACATGATGAGCAAAAACGCCACGTCGTCTCGCGGAATTTCTCCTACGCCTTCCAGTTTGTGTGCCAGTTCCACCTTTCCGGTTCCCATATCGTCAGAAAGTCTTCCGGGGCGTATAATGGTATAGTCTAACCCACTTTCCCTAAGATGTTCGTCGGCTGCAGCTTTAGCTTTGAGATAATGTTCCAGTTCTTTATGACTGGAAGGCTCATCTGCGCCCATTGAACTTAGCATAATGAACTTTTTGACTTTGGCTTTTTTAGAGGCATCTATAATTTTTATCGCTCCTTTTTCATCTACCTCGGTAGTTTTTTCGGGGTCGGTATCTCCTCCCGAACCGGCAGCAAAAATGACCTTTTTGACACCCTTCATTACTTCAGAAAAATCCTCCTGCTCAAGATCGGCAAGCACAGACTTTACTTCCATGTCATCGAAGATCTCCTGCTGCTCTTTTTTTCTTACCATGGCAACAGGCTCAAAGGTTTGGGAGTTATTAAGGATTTCTATGATGCGTTTTCCGGTGCTTCCGGTGGCACCTACAATTAAGATCTTTTCCATTTTCTTATGTTTTTCGGGAATATAAGCATCAAAACGGGTATGATGCAACTGAAACAGGGGTAAAAATGCCATTTTTGACAGGCTATTTTCCCTGCTGTCTCATCTCGGAAACTTTTTTTTCCAACTCCTGCTGAAATTCTTCCATTACCGGTTTGACGGTGCTTTCCGGAAGGTCGGCAATGCGAATATACATTAGCCCATCTACTGCATCGTTGAACATGGGGTCTACATTAAAAGCGACAAGTTTCGCGTTCTGCTTGATATATTTTTTAAGCAGGACTGGCAGCCTGAGATTTCCGGGTTCTAATTCGTCTATTACCTTATCGAATTTATTAAGATCTGCCTTGGTTTCATCAAATACAAAATCCTTGTCATCATCCTTCAGCTTAACCTTGAACTCCTTTTTTGGCCTTACAAACTGGGCCACATAGGGATCATAATAATTCGAACGCATGAATTCAATCATAAGCGATTTCGAAAAATTCGAAAATTTGTTGCTAATACTTACGCCGCCTATGAGATACTTGTGCTTTGGAAAACGCAGGGTGCAATGTACAATGCCTTTCCACAGCAGGAAAAGGGGCATAGGTCGCTGCTGATATTCCTTGATGATAAAGGCCCTTCCCATTTCAATAGATTCACTCATCATCTTGTGCAGCTCGGGCTCAAACCTAAAGAGGTCTTGCAGGTAGAAGCCGTTTATGCCGTACTGTTCAAAGATCTCGCACCCCATTCCCATGCGGTAGGCGCCGGCAATTTTGTTGGCTTCCTTGTCCCACAAAAACATATGATAATAATAATCATCAAATTTGTCAAGATCTGTAGACATGTTGGTGCCCTCCCCAATAGCACGAAAAGTGATTTCTCTTAGCCTGCCTATCTCTTTTAGAATATTCGGAATGATTTCCTTTTTAGCCAGAAAAACCTCATAATTTTTACTTTCAAGCAGGCGCTTGTCCAGTTTTCTACAGTTTTCTACTTCATCTATCATGATGGTATCACTGGTAGCATCGGCGATCCTTTTTGGGTGCTTCGGAATTTTGATGTTCTTTGGGATACCTTTGAAAAATGGTTTTTTTTCAAAGGCATTGGCCAGCATATAGGTCTTTCGCCGAAGGAAAGCAGTAAGCGCCTCGGTAGTGGGTAATCCCTCAATATCGTTAACTGAAACAGGGTTTCCAATTCTCACCCTGATCTTTCTTTTCTTCTGCGATAGCATTTCGCTTGGCAGTTTAGCTGTTCTTAGCACGTCGCTAAGGGAAGCCAGTCTATAGAAGAAAGTGGAATTTTTGGCGTGGAAATAGATTGGGATTACCGGCACCTTTGCTTTCTGGATCAGCTTCATTGCAGCAGGATCCCAAGGCTTATCTACAATTCTTCTTTTTTCGCGCTTAGTGGAGACTTCCCCGGCAGGAAAAATTCCTAATGGATGCCCATCATGCAGGTGTAAAATGGCATCTTTGATCCCTTTTAAGCTGGATTGGGCCTCCTTGTGCTCTTCAAAAGGGTTGACCGGCATAATGTAGGGATGCAATGGTTCTATGCGTTCCAGTAAGAAATTCGCGATCACTTTAAAATCTTCACGCTGCGCCAACAGGAGCTTCATAAGAATCATTCCGTCAATTCCGCCCAAAGGGTGGTTGGAAATGGTGATAAAAGCTCCGGTTTTTGGAATACGTTTTAAATCTTCCTCGGGGATTTCGAAGTCGATCTCAAAGGCATTCAGAATAGAATCAATAAATCTCGTGGCAGAAAGATTTTTTCGCTTTTCATATTCTTTATTGATCACAGAGAGCCTGGTGGTACGCAAAACAACCCATCCCACAAGGGTGCCGAGAACACCGAATCTATCGAGGTTCATCACCTTCGCGACTTCCTTTGAGCTTACTATTCCCATGGGTTTAAATTTTCTGTCTTAAGTGGTCGCCACTATTTGTACCGTTTCCCGTGTGGTTTGTTTAAGAAGAATCTTTTTGTTGTTTTCAAGCTCTTTTATGGCTGTTTCGTCAAAATGCCTGATGGTGTACAAAGATACCCCGGTGTTATAGGTTACTTTAAAAGTAGCTTTGAGCTGGTCGATTAAATTTTCCAAGTTATTAAATTTATTTTCAACACAAACCGAAAAACTGATAGCAGAATTTTGGATAAGGTGAACTTTTATCTGGTATTTATGGAAAAGGCTGAAGATCTGGCTGATATTTTCCTCCATAATAAAGGAAAAATCTAAAGAGGAAAGCGAGATGAGTACCTGGTTCTTTTTCACAATGAAACAGGGGATCTTCGGAAGTATGGCTTGTCCTTTTTTGACTGCGGTGCCTTCTGCCGAAAGATTGAGAAAAGATCTTACGTAGAGCGGAATTTCCTTTCTTTGCAATGGCTGAAGCGTCTTGGGGTGAATAACCGAAGCTCCATAAAAAGCAAGTTCTATGGCCTCTTCATACGAGATTTGCTCCAGCAATTTTGGATTTTGAAATACACGAGGATCTGCATTGAGTACCCCGGGTACATCCTTCCAGATAGTCACACTGTCGGCACTAAGGCAGTAGGCGAAAATGGCCGCGGTATAATCACTACCCTCGCGGCCCAGGGTGGTGGAAAAGTTGTTCTCATCTGCCCCGATAAAACCCTGGGTAATGGTTAAGCGCTGCTTGTCAACCCGTGATAGAATCTGCTCCTGCGTCTCTTCCCACTTTACCTGTGCATCCCGGTAAGTATCGTCTGTTCTAATGCAACTTCGGGCATCGAGCCAGTTGGTTTGCACTCCATTTTTTTCCAAATATTCATGAACGATAGTGGTGGAAATGAGTTCTCCATAGATCACGATCTGGTCGTAAACAAAGTCGTACTTGGAAGAGCGGTTATGCTGTAAAAAATTCTCCATTTCCCTGAAGAACTCCTTCAGCTTTTTAAAAATTCCTATCTCTTCTTTTCCGAAAAGGTGGGTAAGAATCTCCTCATGATACTCTTTCACCGGCTGCAAACTGTTGTTGTAATTTCCGGTTTTCAGGTATTCATGTACCACTTCCTCAAGCGCGTTAGTAGTCTTGCCCATAGCCGAAACCACCACAAGTTTTTCTCCCGCACCGCTGTTCTGCAGTACCCGAAGCACATTTTTCACTCCCTGGGCATCTTTTACAGATGCTCCACCAAATTTGAAAACTTTCATGCTGTAGTTGTAACGTATCGTTTGATGCCATCTTCGTCCATCTGGACGGTATACCAGTCTTTCAAAATGGTCGCGCCGCTGCGTTCATAGAAATTGATCGCATGTTCATTCCAGTCAAGAACTACCCATTCTACTCTTTTCACGCCCTTTTCTTTAGCATAGTTGATCACTTTTTGATACAAGGCATTTCCCATTCCGGTTCCGCGCTTATTCTCTCTCACGATGAGGTCTTCAAGGTGTAGCGTGCGGCCTTTCCAGGTAGAGAAACGGTAATAGACTAGGGCCATTCCCTCAATTTGTCCTTCTACCACGGCTACGAAGCACTCAAAAAGGGGATTTTCTCCAAAGCCTTCTTTTTCCAGTGTTTCCACGGTGGTGATCACTGCATCAGGTTCTTTTTCAAATTTTGCCAGCTCCTTTATGAGTTCCAGTACGGAGGGCATATCTTCTTTTTTCGCTTTTCTGATAGAAAAATTCATAGACTTGGTTTAAAAGACAAAAGTATCATTTGATTTTTATATAAATTTTACGAAAACGATATAGTTGCTTAATTTTATTTGATTTAGTTTTGTGAAAGAAGCAATATTAGCACCTCAAATGGTCAGAAAAAATCAAACTTTAGGAGAATTTATAATTGAAAATCAATCGGAATTCGCCTACTCTTCAGGTGAGCTTTCCCGACTCATCAATTCCATCAGGCTGGCAGCTAAAGTGGTTAATCATGAAGTGAATAAGGCAGGATTGGTGGATATTACCGGCGCGGCGGGAGAAACCAATGTGCAGGGAGAAGATCAGCAAAAGCTGGACGTGTATGCGAATGAGAAATTCATACAAACACTAACCAACCGGCAGATTGTTTGCGGGATAGCTTCCGAAGAAATGGAAGATTATATCACCATATCTGGAAAGAATGACGATCACCAGAATAAGTATGTCGTCCTGATGGACCCGCTTGACGGCAGCTCCAATATAGATGTGAATGTTTCTGTGGGTACCATTTTTTCTATCTACAGACGGATTAGTCCCGTGGGAACCCCGGTACAAATCGAGGATTTTCTGCAACCGGGGAACAAACAGGTTGCCGCCGGCTATGTGGTATATGGAACATCGACTATGCTTGTTTATACTACGGGCCACGGGGTGAATGGTTTCACGCTCAACCCGGCCCTTGGTTCCTGGTATCTTTCCCATCCCTATATGAAATTTCCCGAAAAAGGGGATATTTATTCTGTGAATGAGGGCAACTATGTTCATTTTCCACAAGGGGTCAAGGATTTCATCAAATATTGCCAGGAAGAAAAAGACGACAGGCCCTATACTTCCCGTTATATTGGTTCTCTGGTATCAGACTTTCACCGAAACATGATAAAGGGAGGAATTTATTTTTATCCCACCAGCTCAAAGGCGCCAAATGGAAAATTGAGGTTGCTTTATGAATGTAATCCTATGGCTTATATAGCCGAACAAGCGGGAGGCAAAGCTAGTGATGGTTTTAATCGCATTATGGATATCGAGCCAACAGAACTGCACCAGCGAGTACCTTTCTTTTGTGGAAGCCGCGAAATGGTTGATAAAGCCGAAGAATTCATGGCAAAATACCGGGACTAAATTACCCTGACAAAGCAATAAAAAAGGGACCTTTTGGGTCCCATTTTTTATTATATTCTATTAAAGAATTACCCTTTATTTAATAGATAAACATAGTCATCAAAGTTAATTTGGCCGCTAAAGATCTGGATCGATCTTTTGATAATGCCCTTAGCGACTTCTTCGGAAAAGCCTATCCCGATAGCATATTTTTTCAACATTTCTTCTTCCTCTTTGTCGATCTCATGGTCGGCGTAAATGATCTTAAAAAGATCGTGCAGGCGTTCCAGTCTGCCTTCCACGCTGTTATTGGGATGAATAGGAAAAGCAGTCGGATTTTTTAGCACCTTTGAATACTCTCCCTCATCGATACCAAGTTTTATCGCAAAACACCGCAGTTGCGTTTCCTCCTGTTCGTTTATTTCACCATCTGCAGACGCCAGGTTGACAATTGCAGCAAAATGTCCAAGATTCCTTAGGTGTTCCCCTGTTCCGAAAAGATCTGAAAATGACATATTTAAGAGTTGTTTTATTCAAAGATAATTAATCTGTAAAAAGTCTTTAAGTTTTTTTCAATTCTTTGGGAAATCCTTTTACCTGGGGTTAGAAGACCACCTTCGAAAACTATCCCGCTGCACTCGCTTATCTATCCTCAAGTTTTAATGTTTTCCTAATGCCAAACCCGTCCTGCCTGAAAATTCCTAACTTGAAAATATGTGGATACGAAATAATAGGCAGCCCCTGCTTTGTTTCAATGATAAAGGCCTCTACTGTGAGCAGGCAGATGTATATCTCGATCCGTGGAAACCGGTGGAAAAGGCTATTATTACTCATGGACATGCAGATCATTCCCGTTGGGGTCACAAAAAATATATCACTCATCACACTAATATTCCTATCATAAAATATCGGTTAGGAGATATTGATGTGTCGGGAGTAGCTTATGCTGAAACCTTTAGTATCAATAATGTGAAATTTTCCCTGCATCCTGCGGGCCATATTATTGGTTCTTCTCAGGTGCGCGTGGAATATAAGGGCGAAGTGTGGGTTTTTTCGGGAGATTACAAAACCGAAGATGATGGTATATCGGTGCCTTACGAGTCGGTGAAATGCGATGCTTTTATTACCGAATGCACCTTCGGCCTGCCGGCTTTCAAATGGCTGCCACAACAACAGGTGATGCATGATATCAACAAGTGGTGGCAGGAAAACCGGGAAGAAGGAAAAACCTCTGTCCTGTTTGGATATTCTCTGGGAAAAGCACAGCGGCTGCTGCATGCCCTTGATCCTTCTATAGGGAAGATCTTCACCCATGGTGCCATTGAAAATATGACCGAAGTTTTAAGGCCCATGGCCGACTTTCCTGAAACTATTAGAGTTACCCGCGACATAAAAAAGGATGAGATTAAAGGCGGGATGGTGCTGGCGCCGCCCAGCGCCCACGGTAGCATCTGGATTAAAAAAATGTTGCCTTATGAAACAGGAATGGCCAGTGGCTGGATGGCTTTTCGCGGCGCCCGCCGCCGCAGAGCGATTGACCGCGGATTTGTCCTTTCAGATCATTGCGACTGGCAGGGCTTATTATCCTCTGTAAAGGCAACGGGTTGTGAGCGGGTGATCTGCACTCACGGCTATTCCGAGATATTTTCCAGGTTCCTTAATGAACAGGGCTATGATGCCCGCACAGCCAATACTCAATACGAAGGGGAACTGGCAGAAATGGACTCAAAAAAGGAAGATGCAGAAGAAAATGAATAAGAATAGCCCTCACAGATTTCGGAAATCTATGAGGGCTTTTAACTGGAATTGAAAATTATAAAAACACCTCTCTTTTTAAGGGAGGGCCGGGGAGAAAATGAAAGAATTTGCAGCCCTCATCCGCGAACTGGATAACACCAATAAGACCAACGTCAAGGTGGCCGCGTTAACCGAATACTTTAGGCGGGCACCCGCGAAGGATAAGGTGTGGGCTATCGCAATTCTTTCTCACCGGCGTCCACCGCGGCCGGTTAATACAAATCTACTTCGGTTATTTGCTGCAGAACTGGCGGAAATACCGCTCTGGCTTTTTGAAGAATCCTATCACATTGTGGGTGATTTGGCAGAAACTATTGCCCTTGTTATCCCACCTTCCGAAGAACACAGCGAAAAAAGCCTTTCTCAATTTGTAGGGGAGATGATAGATCTAAAACAGGCTACAGAAGAGGAGAAAAAACAATACCTGCATGAGAATTGGCTCTCTTTGAACTATTATGAGCGTTTTGTTTTTACAAAATTGATCACCGGCAGTTTCAGGATAGGGGTAAGCCAGAAATTGATGACCCGGGCCCTTTCCAAAGCGACAGAGATCGATGAAGATATTCTGGCCTATAAATTAATGGGCGATTGGGACCCTCAGAAAATTTCATTTGAAAAACTCATTTTAGAGGAGAATGAAGAAGATTATTTGTCCAAGCCCTATCCTTTTTACCTGGCATATGCCATTGAGGGCGAACCGAGAGACCTCGGCGATCCCAGTGAGTGGAGTGCAGAGCATAAATGGGACGGCATAAGGGCTCAGGTTATTGTGAGAAATGAGGAAATCTTCGTCTGGAGTCGTGGTGAAGAACTGGTCACTGATAAATATCCCGAATTTTATGTGTTTACTGAAGCCGTTCCTAACGGTACGGTGATAGACGGCGAAATTCTGGCTTTTCCAAAAGGGGAAATAGGAACTTTTAATGACCTGCAAACCAGAATTGGCCGTAAAACTGTGTCCAAAGCATTGCTAAAGAAGACCCCCGTGATCCTGAAGGCTTATGACCTGTTGGAGTGGCAGGGAAAAGACCTTCGGA
>JBAVJE010000030.1:0-1995 GCA_049687615.1 Salinimicrobium sp.
CAGGCGTGGTTTTTAGCGACAGGCAATTGCTTCAGAAAATCAAATACTTCAGCCGGATAAGTAGGTCGGTAGCGCGCGTATTCCGAAGAATTTAAAGAAAAATAGTCTTTCATGATTGATAAGATAACGGGAATTCATCATATGTCCAAGCTCAGCTAAATCAGTAAAATTTTTATGACAAAAATCACCTTAAAAAAAGGCCTTCTGATCTTAATCATTTTTTTACGACTTTTTAACCTGATTGGCCGCTCCAACTTTTTTATAAGCCTTACTTTTGCAGCAGAATTTAACAACTATGAACAAAGGATTATTTATAGCGACTTTAGAACCGCACAGCGGGAAGTCATTGATCAGCCTCGGACTAATGAGGACATTGCTGGGTAAGACCGTGAAGGTAGGCTACTTTAGACCTATTATTAATGAGAAAAAGGCCGGCGACCGGGATAACCATATTGAAACCGTACTCAAATATTTTGATCTGAAATTGCGGTACGAAGATGCTTTTGCCTACACGCGTTCTGAAGTTATTCAGAAACAAAACGACGGACAATCGGGCGAGGTGATCGATACCATTATCAGGAAATACAAAAAACTGGAAGAGGAGTTTGATTTTGTACTGGTTGAAGGAAGTGACTTTTCCGGAGAAGGCAGCGTTTTTGAATTTGATGAAAACGTCACTATTGCAAAAAACCTGGGACTGCCGGTGATCATTGTAGGTAGTGGCCGAGGAAAGACCAAAGAAGGACTTATGGGTACGCTGCAAATGGCTTATCAAACCTTTAATAGAAAAGAGGTGCGAGTGCTGGCCATGGTAAGCAACAAAATTGAATTTGCCAACCTTCCTGTGGCGACCAATGGAATGAGGGAATTTTTGCCAGATGATGTGGCTGTTTTCGCAATTCCCCTGGTTGAAACTTTATCCAATCCAACCCTTAAAGAGATCGTCGAAGAACTCGACGGAAAGATCCTTTTTGGAGAAGAATACCTTGATAACCAGTCTGGTAGCTTCAATGTTGGAGCGATGCAGCTTCGCAATTACCTTAATCACCTTAAGAATGAGAGTCTTGTGATCACTCCCGGTGATCGTGCCGATATTATTCTTGGAGCAATGCAGGCTCATATTTCCAGTAATTATCCGCGTATTTCGGGGATCATTCTTACCGGAGGGCTTATTCCCGAAGACTCTATTATGAAACTTATTGAAGGGCTGTCACAGATAGTTCCTATCATTTCTGTGGAAGATGGCACCTTTAACGTCACCAACCGTGTTGGAGCGATACAATCTAATATCTACGCAGACAGTACCCAAAAAATAGAAACTTCTGTAAGTACTTTCGAAAAATACATTAATATCGATCCTCTTATTGAACGCTTTATAAATTTCCAGCCAAAGGGAATTACTCCAAAGATGTTCCAATACAGTCTTGTGAAAAGAGCGCAACAGCAGCGTAAACATATCGTCTTACCCGAAGGGACAGATGAGCGCATTCTAACGGCTGCATCGCGATTGATCGCTATGGACATTGTTGACCTCACTATTTTAGGTAATAAAGAGGAAATCAAGAAAAGGTTCATGAAACTGGCTTTACCAATGAATTTTGATAAGCTTAATATCATTGATCCAACAGCTTCTGAATATTTTGACGATTATGTAAAAACTTTCTATGAGCTAAGAAAGCACAAAAACATTAATATGGATATCGCGCGTGACCTCATGAGCGACGTTTCCTACTTTGGTACCATGATGATCTATAAAGGTCATGCAGACGGAATGGTTTCGGGTGCCGCACATACCACCCAGCACACCATTCGTCCCGCTTTGCAGTTCATCAAAACAAAACCCGGCGTATCTGTAGTATCTTCTGTATTCTTTATGTGCCTTGAAGACAGGGTCTCCGTCTTTGGAGATTGCGCCATTAACCCTAATCCTACTGCTGAAGAACTTGCCGAAATTTGTATTTCTTCTGCAGAAAGCAGCAAGGCCTTTGGAATTGA
>JBAVJE010000031.1:0-3266 GCA_049687615.1 Salinimicrobium sp.
GAAGCCTCGGGGCTCCTTCGCAAAGACGTTTCCTGATAATTGTTAATTGCTAATTGTATTATTGTACAACTCAAGTATCTTCTCGAATTGTCCCGATAAAGTAAGGTGAGAATTATCGATCTCGACAGCGTCCTCTGCTTTTACCAGAGGAGAATCTTCACGGGTGGTATCCAGGTGATCTCTTTGCTGCACATTTTCCAGCACCTCTTTATAAGTAACCTCTTCTCCTTTTAAGGTAAGTTCTTTAAATCTCCTTTGGGCGCGTTCTTCGGCTGAAGCAGTCATGAATATCTTTAGTTCGGCATCGGGAAAAACAACGGTTCCTATATCGCGACCGTCCATAACTATCCCTTTTTCCTTGCCCATTTCCTGTTGCTGGGCTACCAGCATCACCCGCACTTCAGGAATGGCAGCAACTTTACTCACAAATTGAGATACCTCCATTTGCCTGATTTCTTTTTCTACCTTTTCGCCGTTGAGATACATTTCGGCAAAACCTAATTCAGGGTTAAAGACAAACTTCAGTTTGATCAAAGGCAACTCCTGCACAATAGCTGCAGTATCACAGCTGTTTTGGGTCACATATTTTTTCCGAAGTGCATACAAGGTCACCGCCCTGTACATTGCACCGGTGTCAACGTAAACATAGCCCAGTTCTTTGGCCAATTGTTTGGCTACGGTACTTTTTCCGGTAGAGGAAAATCCGTCGATGGCGATGGTGATCTTTTTGTTCATAGGAATTATTTAATGTGCTTTGAAAATGCCTTTTTTGGGAACCTCAGCAAAGAGGTGTCAAAAATAACATTTTTGAAGCCTTTCCAATGCAGGAGAAACTTAATGTTCTGCAAAAAAAAGCTCCGGGTAATACCGGAGCTTTATTCATATGGTAAAATATGATCTATAGCTGTTTTGGATTCTTCACTTTTTCTTTCAGAATAGCCAGTTTGATCACCTCGTTCATCTCTTTAACATAGTGAAAGGTGAGACCTTTTCGATATTCCTCTTTGATCTCCTCAATGTCCCTTCGGTTTTCCTCACATAAAATGATCTCCTTGATATGTGCTCTTTTTGCAGCAAGTATCTTTTCCTTAATACCACCCACCGGAAGCACTTTTCCTCTTAGGGTGATCTCTCCCGTCATCGCCAGACTCTTCTTCACTTTCCTCTGGGTATAAAGAGATACGAGTGAAGTAAGCATGGTAATACCCGCACTTGGGCCGTCTTTTGGCGTAGCACCTTCGGGCACGTGAATATGCACGTTGTATTTCTCAATAACCGCAGGATCTATACCTAATTCTTCGGCGTTGCCCTTAATATATTCAAGCGCGATCGTAGCCGATTCTTTCATCACCTTCCCAAGGTTCCCGGTAATATTCAAGGTCCCTTTTCCTTTAGAAAGTATAGATTCAATGAAGAGAATGTCTCCTCCAACCTGGGTCCAGGCCAGACCTGTTACCACTCCGGCAGTTTCATTGTCTTCATATTTGTCCCGCTCCATCTTTGGGCTTCCCAGCACCTCTTCAATGTCTGTATCTTTTATTTTGACATTGTACTTCTCATCCATAGCGATGTTCTTGGCGGCAAAACGTACCATTTTCGCCAACTGCTTCTCCAGACCACGAACTCCAGATTCACGGGTATAACCTTCCACAATCTTCTCCAGCTGTTTCTTTCCTATCTTGATATTGTCTTTAGAAAGTCCGTGTTCTTTTATCTGTTTTGGAAGCAGATGTTGCTTGGCAATTTCCACTTTTTCTTCGATGGTGTAACCGGTCACATTAATCATTTCCATACGATCTCTTAATGCCGGCTGAATATTCCCAACATTATTAGCAGTCGCGATGAACATCACCTTAGAAAGATCAAAAGGCATTTCTAAAAAGTTGTCGTGAAACTCGTTGTTTTGTTCCGGATCCAACACTTCCAACAATGCCGAAGATGGATCTCCACTGTGCCCCACACTCAATTTATCTACCTCATCAAGCACGAATACCGGGTTACTGGTACCTGCTTTTTTAAGCGACTGTACAATTCGTCCCGGCATTGCACCAATGTAGGTTTTCCTGTGTCCTCTTATTTCTGCTTCGTCGCGAAGTCCTCCAAGAGATACGCGCACATACTCCCTGCCTAATGCTTCGGCTATAGATTTCCCCAGGCTGGTCTTACCCACTCCCGGAGGTCCATATAAACATAGAATAGGTGATTTCATGTCATTCCTGATCTTTAAAACAGCCAGGTATTCTATGATACGCTTCTTAACATCTTCCAATCCATAATGGTCGCGGTCAAGGATTCGCTGTGCTCTCTTCAGGTCAAACTTATCTTTACTGAAATCATTCCATGGCAAATCCAGGAACAGGTCGAGGTAATTTCTTTGTATGGAATACTCGGCCACCTGCGGATTCATCCGCTGCATTTTTGAAAGCTCCTTATTAAAATGCTCTTTTATGTTTTCGGGCCATTTTTTCTTTTTGGCGCGTGCACGCATCTCTTCAACGTCACCTTCGTGAGAAACCCCGCCCAGTTCTTCCTGAATGGTTTTCATTTGCTGATGCAGAAAATATTCACGCTGTTGCTGGCTCATATCACTTTGAACCTTGCTTTGAATATCATTTTTGAGTTCCAGCTTGTGGTACTCCATATTCATAAATTTAAGGGTAGACAATGCTCGCTCCTTAAGATCATTGGTCTCAAGCAATTTTTGTTTTTCCTCTACAGTGAGGTTCATATTAGAGGCTACAAAATTCACCAGGAAAGACGGACTTTCTATATTTTGTATGGCAAAAGAGGCTTCTGAAGGAATATTCGGGCTGTTCTTGATGATCTGCAGCGCAAGATCCTTGATAGATTCTATGATTGCTCCAAACTCTTCATTATCGGTAGCCGGTCTCGCTTCTGGCACTTCCTGGATCTTCGCCTTGAGATAAGGTTTTTCAGAAATCACTTCTGAAACTTCAAATCGCTTCTTCCCCTGAATGATCACGGTCGTATTACCATCAGGCATTTTGAGCACCCGTAAAATTCGCGCTACAACTCCAATCTTGTTGATATCTGCGGCAGAAGGATTCTCAACTTTTTCATCTTTTTGAGAAACCACACCAATCACCTTATTCCCATTGTTGGCCTCGTTAATGAGCTTTATGGAAGCATCCCTTCCCGCAGTTATTGGAATAACCACCCCGGGAAAAAGTACTGTATTTCGAAGGGGTAATATAGGTAGGACCTCTGGCAGGTCTTCTTTATTTATTTCTTCCTCATCTTCAGGT
>JBAVJE010000032.1:0-1678 GCA_049687615.1 Salinimicrobium sp.
TTATTCTTATCGCCGCCGTTTTGTGGAGCATCTACGGAAGCAGACCCGGGGTGAATTTTGAAAACGACATTCCCGACGATCAATTTTCTACCGCCAGGGCCTTTTCCCATGTGGAAGCCCTCGGGCAGGAGCCGCATTATGTGGGTAGTCCCGCACATAGTAAAGCCAGGAATTACATAGTTTCTGAACTTGAAAAGCTGGGGCTCATCGTGCAAACCCAGGAGGCTTATTCCCTTAACAAACGCGGCGTGATCACCAGGCCTCAAAATATCATCACCCGTATTGAAGGTTCGGGAGACGGGAAAGCCTTGTTGCTGCTCACGCATTATGACAGCGCCATGCATTCTTCTTACGGTGCGAGTGATGCCGCCAGTGCAGTAGGAACAATTCTGGAAGGAGTAAGGGCATGGCTGGCTTCGGGGGCCGAACCTGTAAATGATATTATCATCGTTTTTAGCGATGCCGAAGAACTTGGTTTGAATGGCGCCGATATTTTCGTGGAAGAGCATCCCTGGGCAAAAGATGTAGGCCTTGCTCTCAACTTCGAGGCCAGGGGCAGCGGCGGAAAACCATTTATGCTCCTGGAGACCAACGAAGGGAACAAAGCCCTGCTGGAACAGTTTGTTGCTGCCGGGGTCGAATATCCGGTTTCCAATTCACTTGCCTATAGCGTTTACAAAATGCTGCCTAATGATACAGATCTTACCGTACTCCGGGAGCAGGGAAACATTAACGGACTCAATTTTGCCTTTATCGACGATCATTTTGATTATCATACGGCCAATGACGTACCCCAAAACCTCGACCTCAATACGCTGGCCCACCAGGGAGCTTATTTGATGCCCTTGCTAAACTATTTTAGCCGGGCACCACTCGAAAATCTCGATTCTGAAGAGGAGTTGGTATTTTTCGATGTGCCGGGGATCAAAATGGTGGTTTATCCCTATTCCTGGATATTTACAATGCTCATTCTAGCGATCGCGCTTTTTGTGATCCTGCTTTTTTATGCGGCTTACCGGGGAGATATTTCCTTTGTAAAAGCATTGAAGAGCTTCGTTCCCATGTTGATCTCTTTGCTCCTAAGCGGCTTTTTAGGTTATGGTTTCTGGAAACTCATGCTGTACCTTTATCCGCAGTATCCCGAAATGGAACAGGGCTTCACCTACAACGGTTACTATTATATTGCAGCAGTGGTCTTTCTTTCCCTTGCTGTTTGTTTTTATACCTACAACAGGTTTAGGAAACCGGGGAACGCGCCGTATCTCTATGTCGCGCCCCTGTTGATCTGGATCCTGCTTAGTACTCTGGCTGCTTTTTACCTCAAGGGAGCGGCTTATTTTATCATTCCCGTGTTCTTTGGATTGTTGCAGTTCTTTTTCCTGCTGAAAATGCCAAAAAACGGTCTCCTCATCCAAAGCTTATTGAGCCTTCCCGCCATTTTGATCCTCCTGCCGTTCATCACGACTTTCCCTGTGGCTCTGGGCCTAAAAATGCTGTTTTTGTCGGCTGTTCTTACCGTGCTGTTATGGCTCCTGGCCTGGCCGGTATTTTCTTATTACAGCAAACTGCAGTTACTGGGATTCTTAAGTTTTGTCACTTTTATCGTCCTTATCCTGCTGGCGCATTTTAAATCTGATTTTTCTGCGGAAAGACCCAAACCCAATTCCTTGGTCTACCT
>JBAVJE010000033.1:0-8857 GCA_049687615.1 Salinimicrobium sp.
CCCTGAAGAAGAACAGATTTGTTCAAGTGGAGATAAGCGACTTCTTTTTGAATAGAAAAATAATCTCTGAAATTTTCAACCAGTTTTTCTTCAGGAGTTTGGGCTTGTAAAATAGCAGAGAAGAAAAGTAAAAATAATAGACTAAAATAAGGAACAGGTTTTTTCACAAAAAAAGATTTGAAGCAAATAACCTGTAGGGGAAATCATTCGCAATAAGACAATGTTAGGGCTAAAGATAAAACTTTTCTCAAAATTTCAGAAAAACATATATCGCTACAGCAACCTCCAATTAGAGATTCAAAGCATTTCGAAGTCTCCATTTGTTGCCAAGTACTGCCTCGACCATACCGCATGGCCTCAATCAGCCCTAACAGGTTTTAAAAACCTGTTAGGGCTATTTTTCACGAAATCACCGTTCCCTCTTTCACCCCGTCTTCATCGGGGTTTACGAAAACCAGTTTACCTTCGGCGTTTTCGGTCATGAGAATCATGCCTTCGCTTTCTACGCCACGTAACTTTCGCGGAGCGAGATTGACCAGTACAGTCACCTTTTTCCCGATGATCTCTTCGGGCTTGAAGCTTTGGGCGATACCTGAAACTATGGTACGCACATCGATGCCTGTGTCTACTTTCAAAACCAGCAATTTATTTGCCTTTGGCATTTTTTCAGCTTCCACGATAGTTCCTACACGAAGATCCATTTTTGTAAAGTCTTCAAAAGTGGCAATTTCCTTTTGTGGTTCGGCTTTCTTTTTCTCGGCTTCGTTCGCAGCTTTTGTTGCTTCCAGTTTTTCCAATTGCTTCTGAATTTGTTCGTCTTCTATTTTTGAGAAAAGCAGTTCGGCTTTTCCTATCTGAGATCCGGCCGGCATTAATTCAGATTTTATCGTAATCTCCTGCCACTCGTCATTTCGGTTTCCTTCTACAGTTGCTTCAGACGAAGCCTTACCGTAATTAAGCATGCGCTTCAGTTTTTCCGCAGTAAAAGGCAGGAAGGGTTCACTTAATGTTGCCAAAGCCGAAGCTATTTGCAGCGCCACATACATAATTGTTTTTACGCGTTGCTCATTGGTCTTGATCAATTTCCAGGGCTCTTCATCTGCCAGATATTTATTCCCAAGGCGGGCCACGTTCATCAATTCTGCCTGTGCTTCCCTAAAGCGGTAGCGTTCTATCGAACTGGCGATCACCGCCGGATAGGCTCTCAATTCGGCAAGGGTTTGCTCATCAACTTCGGAATAATCTCCCGGTGCGGGAACGATCCCGTTGTAATATTTATTGGTGAGTACCACCACCCGGTTAATGAAATTCCCGAAAATGGCTACCAGTTCATTGTTATTTCTTGCCTGAAAATCCTTCCAGGTGAAGTCGTTATCCTTGGTTTCAGGGGCATTGGCAGTTAACGCGTAGCGCAATACATCCTGCTGTCCCGGGAAATCTTCGAGGTATTCGTGCAGCCATACCGCCCAGTTCTTAGAGGTGGAAAGCTTTTGTCCTTCCAGGTTCAAAAATTCGTTGGCAGGCACATTGTCCGGCAAAATATAGCTGCCTTCGGCTTTTAGCATCGCCGGAAAAATGATGCAATGGAACACGATATTATCTTTTCCAATAAAATGGATCAATTTGGTATTCTCATCTTTCCAGTACGGCTCCCAGTCTTTACCGGTTCTTTCTGCCCATTCTTTTGTTGAAGAAATGTAGCCGATTGGCGCATCAAACCACACGTAGAGCACCTTACCTTCGGCACCTTCCACCGGCACGGGTATTCCCCAATCCAAATCACGGGTCACCGCCCGTGGCCGTAAACCATCATCAATCCAGGATTTTACCTGACCATAAACATTGGACTTCCAGTCTTTTTTATGTCCTTCTAAAATCCACTTTTTGAGCCATGATTCGTATTGATCTAAAGGCAAAAACCAATGCCTCGTTTCTTTTAAGGTTGGCGTGGCCCCTGTTATGGCCGACTTTGGATTGATTAGATCTGTAGCGTTATGGCTGGTTCCGCATTTTTCACACTGGTCCCCGTAACTTTCCTCGTACCCGCATTTTGGGCAGGTACCCACCACAAACCTGTCGGCAAGAAATTGTCCTGCCTGCTCGTCATAAAGTTGCTGGGTAGTTTCTTCGGTAAATTTCCCAGCCTCATATAATTCTCTAAAGAATTCTGAAGCTGTTTTATGATGCACTTCAGCAGAAGTACGTGAATAGTTATCGAAAGAAATTCCGAAGTCTTCAAAAGAGGTTTTTATGATGCCGTTATACTTATCTACCACATCCTGAGGGGAAACCCCTTCTTTCTTAGCTTTTATGGTAATGGGCACACCATGTTCATCACTTCCGCAGACGAAGGCCACATCTTTTCCCTGCATTCGCTGAAAACGCGCATAAGTATCTGAAGGCACGTAAACTCCTGCCAAATGGCCAATATGAATAGGTCCGTTAGTGTACGGCAAAGCAGCCGTGATCGTATATCTTTTTGGTGATTCCATCAAGTTCGTGGGTTCAAAATTAAAGGCTGTAAAGTTAAGCAAGTACAGTGGAATACGCGTTAAATTCTTGTAAAAGGGGCTGGAAGTAGGACTCGTTCTATCTACTTTTATGATTTTAAAAAACTTCCAATGCGAAAAATTTTGCTTCTTCTTATGGTCTTCGGAATATTCTCGTGTAAAAGCCACAGGCTCACGGCAGATTCCGAAGAAAAATATCAACTTGAGAATCTTTCAAATGTCATTTCAAAAAACAACATTTTAGAAATATATCCCGACGCTAATATAGCCGAAGGTACAGATCTTTTTGAGGAAGGCACAGAGGAAAGGCCGTATACCATCCTGTACCCAAATACTGCAGACGAGATCCTGATTGTTTGGCAGGACGACAGCAAAACGACTCCCGAGCAAATATATGTGGATCGGGAAGGGCGCTGGACTTCCAAAAATGGCATAAAAATAGGTTCTTCTTACGAAGACCTGGAAGCGATCAATAAGGGTCCTATTAAATTCTACGGATTTGGTTGGGATTACAGCGGAGCCGTAGACTGGAATCACGGCAATATGGAAAATTCCAATGTTCGGGTATTTCTGGCCCCAATGAATGCGCCACCCAAAAACTTTTATGGCGACCACATCATTGATGAAGACCCTAAAAAGATCATCAATCTTGATCTAAAGGTTCGGGCCATTGTCTTTAAAAAGACCTAAAAATGGCAGAACATAACGAACTTGGCAAAGAGGGTGAGGAAATGGCGGTAGTCTTTTTAAAAAAGGAAGGCTACGAAATTCTTGTAAGAAACTTTAGGTATTTAAAGGCTGAGGTTGATATCATCGCCAAAAAGGGGAATATTTTGGCCGCTGTGGAAGTCAAAACCCGCAGCACTCCCGATTTTGGGGATCCGCAGGAATTTGTGAAGCAAAAGCAGATCAATTCACTGGTCAAAGCAGTAGATTTTTTTGTCAATGAACAAAAGCTTAATGTGGAGGTGAGGTTTGATATTATCGCCATTATCAGGAATAGAGCCGGTACGAGAATCGAGCATCTTGAGGACGCGTTTCTACATTTTTAAATCCTCTTCCGCTTTCAGTACCTCTTCAAAAGTTGCTCCTTCCCCCTCTTTAGACTCGGCAAGGACCGAAAAAGTGGCATCTATTTCCAGGATAACGGCAGCAACTTTATCCATATCACCAAATCCTTTTTTTCTAACCGCGCTTATAATTTTACTCTTGTCCAGCCTCTCATGATGCAGGTTCTTTTCAATAAAGCTGCCTTTGTAAAAAAGCAACGTGGGTTTGGCGTTAAATAATCTTTTAAAGTTTTTAGACCTGTTTTCCATATAAGCAAAGATGAACTGCAGGACCGCGAGCAAAACAAAGGCCGTGAGACTTTCAGACAGAGAAAGGTTTTTAGCTGTAAGGGTCCGGCCGAACACCGCACCTATAGCTACTGCAATAACAAAATCAAAGGCACTCATGCTGGCTAGGGTTCTCTTGCCCGAGATCCGGAGAATCAGGACTATCGCCACATAAGCAGCTGTGCCTACAAAAAGAATGCGTGCAATGGGCTCGGCCCCGTTCCATAAAAAAACAGTGTCATCCATCAGTCTTCGGCTATATTAATTTGATAAACTTCATGAATATTCTCATCCTGATAAGTAATGTTTTGCTTAAGGTGCTCAATAATTACTTTTTTAAGCTCCTTTTCGGTCATACCGGGATTTTTCTTTAGTACTGTTACATTATAGCTCACCGTGGGCCGGCCATTGATGTTAGTATTGGTAAAGCTCACATCTTTGCTAATTACTTCTATAAAATCCAGCTTATCCAAAGAAGTGTCCAAACGCTCGGTAAGTTCGGTGTTCATACTCGCTTTTCTAAGGAATGGCGGCTCACTAAACTGCCAGAACATCATGGCACCTATTGCCAGCACCACAAATGCGCTGGTGAACCAGGTCATTTTCTTATTACCTTTCAGAAAACGCACCCCACCTGGAGTTACTTTTCCGTAGAAATAAAAGACAAGGGTGGCTGCCACGTGAATACCTAAAAGCTGCAGCAGCACCCTAAAAACACTACTGCTTATTATTTCCCAATCCATGAGGTAAATTCCGGCACCAATTAAGCCCACCGGCGGCGCTAAAGAAGCTGCCACCAAAATTCCCACCGCTGCTCCTGAAACCAAGCTGTCCCGTTCAGACTGCACAATGTTGATCGCCCCGGCAAAACCGGAAATAAGCGGCAGCAAAAGTGCCACTTTTGACACCTGACTTATTTCAACCATTAACGGGGTAAGGGTGGTCAAGGGAAAGATTACCGTCATTAAAAAACTAACAATAACCCCGGTACCAATAGCCAACCCATAACGTTTTAGGCTGCTTAGGAGCAAGCTCTTCTTACCTGCAGCTGTCGCCAGGGCAGCGTTCATGGCCGGGCCTGCAAAGGGCGCGACTAACATGGCAGCGACAAGTAAAAATACGGTAGTGGTGTAAAGCCCGATCCATACGATGATTCCTGCAGCGATCGAATACCCTATCAGACCTTTGATGGAACCAACACTTTGTATTCCGCCAAGGTAGATCTCCAGCGAACTTTTTGGCTGCACATCGGCCACCTGTTCGGGTGATTCAGATGCGGGAGGATAAAGGGTAATCACTCCTCGCGGAATGAGGCTGATCTCGGGTTTCTCAAAGGCATCAAGCCTTTTCAGGAAATTATTGACCTGCTGGTTGGGCAAAAAAGTGATAAAGACATCGCTTTCTTCGGAAGGCAGATAAATGGTGTTCTGGCTCTCAAATTCCTCCAGCGTTTTTAATACATCGTCTTTATGCCCTTTTGGGATCTTAAGCGTAAGCTGCCGCATCTTATATATTTTTAAACCTTCGGAAGACTTTTGATAAAAGAAGGCCGAAAATGTCATTTTTGAAGCCTTTTTCAGATAAAAAATAGAGAATTACACTGAAAAAGACTGCTTTTACACAAGATAGCTAAAGGGAAAGAAAAAGCAGAAGCCCTTAAGGGTATTTTAATGTTTTGACCGGGTATATCTAACTTACTCGAACGTCTTTGAAATACTCCTTTAGAATATTTTGGGTTGTAGTAATAGTCTGCTCTGTTGGCGATTCTACTCCTTCCAGTCCGTATTGCATTCCCAGTGCTTCCCATTTATGGACACCAAGTTTGTGGTATGGAAGAATTTCAATACGCTCAATGGTTTTATAATCTTTAAAATGTGCTCCCAGTTCATGAAGGTGCTCTTCCTGATCACTCCAACCGGGCACTAATACATAGCGCAACCACATTGGTTTTCCGGAAGCCTCTCTATGTTGGGCAACTTTAAAAGTAGAGCTGTTTGAAAGTCCGGTGAGTTTTTTATGCCATTTTTCATTGAAGTGCTTTACATCAAGCATAAGCAAATCGGTCTCTTCCAAAAGTTCTTTAGCCGCATGGTCTAAAATTCTTCCGTTGGAATCGAGGGTGGTGTGAATATTATGCTCGTGAAGCTTTCTGAAGAAGCTAAGCAGCGCGGTTCGCTGCAGAAGAGGCTCTCCTCCCGAGACAGTCACCCCGCCTTTCCTTCCGAAGTAGGGCTTCTGGTCTATTGCCCGCTTCACCAGGCCTTGAATATTATTGAGGTTTCCCCCGTTAACGTCCATCGTATCGGGATTTGCACAATACAGGCAGCGAAACTGGCATCCCTGAACAAAGATGACCATACGAATCCCCGGCCCGTCATGTGTGCCAAAACTCTCTATAGAATGTATGCGCAGCTGATCATTTTTCACCTCATTTAACAGGTTCACATTCCGTGGTACCAATCTTCCATTTTCGATCATAGCTCTAAATTTAAAAGCAAGTGGTGAGCCGTTGACTCACCACTTACCGGTATTATTTACATGTTCTCGTGGAAACTTCTGGCAATAACCTCCAGCTGATGCGCTTTGGAAAGCCTTACGAAATTTACTGCGTAACCAGATACTCTAATGGTAAGCTGAGGATATTTTTCGGGATGCTCATAGGCGTCTTTCAAGGTTTCCCGGTTGAGCACATTTACATTGAGGTGATGCGCTTTTTTACCGAAATAACCGTCCATAAGATCTACCAGGTTATCTATTTGATCTTCCCGACTGCTACCAAGGGATTTTGGAATTACCGAAAAGGTATTTGAGATTCCATCCATGGCGGTGCGATAATCAAGTTTGGCTACCGAGTTAAGAGAGGCTACGGCACCGTGAGTATCCCTTCCGTGCATAGGGTTTGCCCCCGGGGCAAAGGCTTCTCCCGCTTTCCTACCGTCGGGTGTCGCACCTGTCTTCTTACCATACATGACATTAGAAGTAATGGTCAAGAGAGATAAGGTAGGAACCGCATTTTTGTAGCATTTGTAACGACCCAATTCTTTATTAAAGAAAGCTGTAATATCCCGGGCAATTTGGTCCACACGATCATCATCGTTCCCAAACTTAGGATAATCACGGTCAACTTCAAAATCAACAGTGATCCCGTCTTCATTTCTCACCGGTCTTACTTTAGCATGTTTTATAGCCGCGAGGGAATCGGCAATGATAGAGATTCCGGCTGCCCCATAAGCCATGTCCACTCCCGGATCTGTATCTATTAAAGCCATTTGTGCTTTTTCATAGTAATACCTGTCATGCATGAAATGGATGATATTCATGGTTCTTGAATAAACCGCGGCTACCTGGATCATGGCAAGTTTGAAATTCTCCAGCACCTCCTCATAATCGAGATATTCCTCTTTTAATGGTTTTATGTTGTGAAGAATTTGTTTTCCGCTTTTTTCCTCCCGACCTTCATTAAGCGCCATTAACAGGGTTTTTGGCAAATTCACCCGGGCTCCAAAAAACTGAATTCTTTTCCCAATCTCCTGGTGTGAAACACAACAGGCTATTCCGTAGTCATCGGTGCCTCTCACGTGACGCATCAGGTCATCATTCTCGTATTGAATAGATGAGGTATCTATAGATACGCGGGCACAGAAATCTTTGAAACCTTCGGGAAGAGCCTGTGACCACAACACGGTGAGGTTAGGTTCGGGAGAAGCCCCAAGGTTATATAGGGTTTGTAAAAAACGGAATGAGTTCTTGGTCACTTTTGACCTGCCGTCTTCCAGCTGACCTCCTATGGCTTCGGTCACCCAGGTAGGATCACCACCAAAAATGTCATCATATGCATTTGGTCTTAAATGACGTACCATACGCAGTTTCATTACGAACTGGTCGATCATCTCCTGAGCTTCTTCTTCAGAA
This sequence comes from Salinimicrobium sp., assembly GCA_049687615.1. Lineage (GTDB taxonomy): Bacteria > Bacteroidota > Bacteroidia > Flavobacteriales > Flavobacteriaceae > Salinimicrobium. The sequence goes on from JBAVJE010000033.1 coordinate 7,760, forward strand.
ATAAAACCTTCAGCAAGATCTTTTTCAATATAGATATCAAGGAAGGAAGAAACATTCCCCAGGGACATAGCAGCGCCATCCTGTTCCTTAACAGCGGCGAGATAAGCCATATAAACCCATTGGATAGCTTCCCGTGCGTTTTCTGCGGGGCGGCCGAGGTCTAAATTATAAGACTGCCCCAGCTTTTTCATCTCCTTAAGCGCCAATATCTGGTCTGACAATTCTTCCCTAAGCCTGATCTTATGATCTGTCATTTCTCCGGCAACGGCAATTTTATCAGCCTCTTTAGATTTAATAAGACGGTCAATACCGTACAGGGCGAGACGTCGGTAATCCCCAATGACCCTTCCCCGGGCATAGTTATCGGGCAATCCGGTAAGAATTCCGTTTGAACGGTAATCTCTTATTTCGGCATCATAAGCCGAAAAAACCGCATTATTGTGATCTTTGGTATGCTTAAAGATCTCGGTGACCTGAGGGGAAACCTGAAGACCTTTTTCTGTCACCGCGCCTTCTACTACTCTGTAACCACCAAAGGGCTTCATCGCTCTTTTGAGAAGCTCATCTGTTTGCAGACCAACAATGACTTCAAGGTCTTTATCAATATATCCTGCGGCATGGCTGGAAACCCCGGAAATAGTTTCTGTATCAATAGCCCGGCAGCCCCCATTTTCCCGTTCCTCCTTCATGGCTTGCAAACAAATTTGCCATAGCTTTTGAGTTCTGCTAGTGGCGCCTTTTAGAAAAGAGGCATCCCCGTAATAAGGTGTAAGGTTCTTAATAACAAAATCCCTGACATCAATTTTTTTAGTCCATGACCCTGTTTGGAATCCCGAGCCGATTTGCTTACTAACTGTTTTCATGATTCAAATTTTAGAGTTGATTTCTCTCCTTTTGACATAACAAAGCAACGACCGGAAACCCGGGAAATGCATGACAAATGTCAGGTTTTACGGGCGCTAACAGGCTTAGGCAGGTTCAAACGTTATAGTTCCAAAATTGAAACGTTATAGTTAATAAGTTTTCTGAAATTTTTTTCTGAAGTGGATAAGAATGAAGAAGTTATCTTCTCCTATTAGGAATTAAAACACAAGACCT
>JBAVJE010000034.1:0-3406 GCA_049687615.1 Salinimicrobium sp.
GGATATGCCTTATCGCCGGTCGGGATCCAGTCTTTTTGACCTTTATTGATGATGATAAACAAGCCTTCATCGTCGCCTGTGGCACAAAATCGTTCATAGTCCCCGGTGAACTTCCGGAGGCCGAAGTTGCGGTTCAAAAAGTTAAATTTTTCTTCCACATTATCTGTGGCTAATCCAATTTCGCTGATGCCCAGAAGGCTCTTTTCAGAAAAATCTTCGGAAGAAGCAGGAAAAAAATCCCGGCGGGAAATGAATTCCACAATATTTTGGTCGGCATCATAAAAATAAACCGACCTGGCCTTCCAGGCAGGAAAATCGATGATTTCATCTTCTCCGTCTCTCAGGATTTCAGTACGCTTTTCAAGCCACTCCAATGCTTTTTCCACCTGAAAGGCAGGAATATGAATCGCGATGTGGTAAGGAGTAGCCGAAGCCTGTTGCTCAAATTCTAAAAGCGTATACCCCAGCTTTAGTTGAAAACTTTCATCTGTCTCATTGATGAGAGGCAACTGAAGTTTCCCGGTATAAAAGCGTTTCTGCGCCCGCAGGTGCCTCGTGTAAAGCTTCAAAAATTCTATTTTCATGGCTTTCTGCCTCTTAGCATTCTGTCTGCTCCGAAAATATCCTTTTTTAACGTGCTTTGGAAATTTTTATCTTCCAAAAGCGCCTTTGTCTCCAAACCTAAATATTGGTTGATCTCAAAATAGACTCCGGCTGTGGTTGAATTTGAAGCTGCCAGTTCGCAGATTTTCCTGTAAAACACTAAAGGATCCAGGTCTTTCACATACAGGGCTCCAGCTGGTTCAAAATTTAGCACATTCCTATGCATCTCCTGCTTCTCAAGCTCCCGGACATAAGGTGGATTAGAAACGATGATATCAAAATTTTCTTCAATTTCGTCCACTTGCAAAATATCTACCCTTTCAATATTTACTTTTACTGCATTAAGTTGGGCATTTTCTTTTGCAGTCACAAGCGCGGCTTCAGAAATATCCCAGGCAGTGATTTGCGCCTCGGGGAGATTTTTGGCCAGGGCAACCGCAATACAACCACTACCCGTTCCAATATCTAAAATCTTCAGCTTACTATTTTCAGTATTTCCCAGATCTTCCAGAATCCACTCCACCAACTCTTCGGTTTCGGGACGGGGAATCAAAAGATTTCTGTTTAGCCTGAACTTTAGACCAAAAAATTCTGTTTCGCCGGTTATATATTGCACAGGCTCATGCTGCTCCAGCCTGTGAAGAGCCTCCTGCAGCTGCTGCAATTTTGCTCCGGAAAGTTCTTTTTCCGGCTCCAGGGCGATCTGCAGGCGCGTCATACCTAAAAAGGCTTCAGCAAGAATATTAAAAAAAGACTGCACCTCCTCCCTCGGAAATTCTTTTTCCAACCGTTCAACGAAATCTTTTTTAAAATCTGTAATTTTCAAAAACCTTCCTTTAATTGTTGATTGATCCTAGTTTTCCAGGTCTTTAAGCATCCACATAGTACAGTTGTAGTGGCCGGTATCGCCCATAGGCTTATCCAACGCAAGAAAACCCGTACGGCCATACAGTTTCCTGGCATTCTCCATGTAAGGCAAAGTCTCCAGGTAACATTGCTTGAAGCCCTGGTTTCTTGCATAGTCCAGGCAATGCTTCATCATTTTGGCACCTATCCCTCTCCCCCGGGCTTCGGGTAGAAAATACATTTTTTGTAGTTCACAAATTTCAGGATTACCGCCTTGTAAAGGAGCTATTCCCGCACCTCCAATAACTTTACCGTCCTCTTCAACCACAAAATACGCCATACGTGCATGGTCATAAGTGGCATACATGTCGTTGAGGGAAGCATCTTCATAAGCAGTACCCGTCTTTGGTACTCCCATTTCCACCAAAACAGCCTGCACCACCGCTTTGACCTGTTGATTGTCTTCAAAGCCAATTTCGCTGATCTTATAATTACTCATATTTCTGAAATAATTTTTCAGCGTAAAAGTAAGGCATAAGTGGCTGTTCACAAAGAAAAAGCGGTTGTCGAAAGAGGGAACCTTCCGCAGAAAAAGCGATAGCAAAACCTCAATAAAATCAACAGTTCATTCTTAATATGCATATTATTTGCTCCTAACTTGCCAAATTTTTCATGTTTATCATTTTATAAAGGCTGATGTCATCTTCAATTTATTAACTTTATAATACTAATAATCAAAAACTTGCATCATGAAACATGTAATGATCATCTTACTGATGTTTGGGGCAATTGGTTTGACCAGGGCCCAAAAAACAGAAGAATTAAAAGAAGCCACTGTCGATTACATCAGGACCGACATGAGAATGGATCCAAACACCCGGGCCGTTGGATTTACTAGTCCTGAATCTGCTTACGGCGAATTCAAGAATGCCCCTTTAACCTTTATAAAAAACAAATTTAGTCCTTACCAACTGGTGAGGGAAAATGAAGACCAAAACTACGACACCTATGAGGTCTATTTTAACACAGAAAAGGGCTATGTTGTTGCTAAATATGATGAGGACGGCGACCTGATAAGCACTTTCCAAAGATTCAATGATATAGAACTTCCAGAAAAGGCCAAAGAACAAATCATGACAAAAATGGGGAGAGACACCAAGATAATGAAAACAAAGATGACTGCAGTCTCAGAGGGTTGGAATGTCACAAAACAAATTTATAGGGTTGATGTGGAAAGTAATGGTGAAACAGAAAAGGTAAAACTTATTAAAGAAGGAGATAATTTCACCTTTTAGAGCGTTTAGTTAATCATAAGATCCGGGGGAATGAAAATGTTTCCCGGATTTTTTGTTTCCGAAAATAACATTTTTGAGGAGTTTTTTATGAGGAGCCCAATTCTATAAATGAAATGCTATTTTTGTGCCATGACCGGGCATAAAAAATATATTAAGCGCTGCATTGAACTTGCCAAAAACGGCCTTGGCCGTACTTACCCTAATCCAATGGTGGGTGCTGTGGTTGTTACAGATGATGAGATCATTGGCGAAGGCTGGCACCAAAAAGCCGGTGAACCCCATGCCGAGGTAAACGCAATTAATGCTGTAAAGGAAAAAAGTCTTTTAAAAAAATCTACGATTTATGTAAGCCTTGAACCTTGCAGCCATTATGGAAAAACTCCGCCCTGCAGCAATCTCATCATTGATAGTGGCATTAAAAAAGTGGTAATAGGAACAGTAGACCCATTCTCTGAAGTAGCCGGAAAGGGAATCAAAAAGCTTATGCACGCCGGTTGTGAAGTCATTGTTGGTGTCCTGGAAGATCAATGCAGAGAATTGAACAAACGTTTTTTTACATTTCACACTCAACAAAGACCTTTCGTAATTCTGAAATGGGCACGAAGCCTAGATGGTTTTTTAAGCCATCAACAACCGAAAAAGGGTAAACGACAGCCTGTATG
>JBAVJE010000035.1:0-6936 GCA_049687615.1 Salinimicrobium sp.
TCAACGGCGAGATCTACAACTATAAAGAGTTGCGGGAGGAGCTAAAGCATTTTTACAAATTCAAAACTTCCTCTGATACTGAAGTTTTGTTGGCAGCATTTATTCAATGGGGAAAAGATTGCCTGCACCGCTTTAATGGAATGTTTGCATTTGCAATCTGGGACAGCAATGAAAAAAAATTATTTGCCGCCCGCGACAGGTTCGGAGTCAAACCATTCTTCTATTCTCGAGTTGACGGCAGCCTGTACTTCAGCAGTGAAATAAAGGCACTGAAAAATGTCATTTTTGACACCCCTCCTAATCTTCAAGTTTGGGCAAACTATTTCAGTTTTGGTTCCTATGGAATGCCAAATCAAACCTTCTATAATGGTATTCAACAACTGCCCGGCGGACATTGGTTGGAAGCTTCCGAAGGAAAACTCAAGATTCAACAATGGTATGACTTCGAGAGCAGGGTCAAAAATGTTCCGGAAAATTTGCCTTTGGAAGAGGTAAAGGCGAAATATCTCGACCTGCTGAAAGATAGCATCAAACTTCGCTTTCGTGCAGATGTGCCGGTGGGATTCAATATTAGTGGCGGAGTGGACAGTTCCCTCCTGCTTGCTTTGGTCAACCAGTTTGAAGATAAAAAACAAATAAAAGCCTATACTTTTTATACGGGAGATGAGCGTTACGATGAGCTTTCCTGGGTGGAGCAGATGATCGCCACTACTCAAAATCCGCTTCAGAAAGTATTTTTTTCAGCAGCAGAAGTGGAAGATGTTTCCAGGCAGATCAGCCATTTTCAGGATGAACCATTTGGGGGAATTCCAACTCTCGCCTACTCTAAAATTTTTCAGCAAGCACAAAAGGACGGTGTAAAAGTATTGCTTGACGGACAGGGCATGGATGAGCAATGGGCCGGGTATGATTATTACCAAAACTCCGGAAGCTCCATACAGGGTACCGGAAGTCAGTCGCCCTACAGACCTGAAGTGCTAAAAAAAGAATTTGCTGCTCTTGCAGAAAAGCCGGTATATCCGCAGCCATTTGATAACCGACTGCAAAATCTGCAATATCGTGACCTCTTTTTCACAAAAATTCCCAGGGCACTGCGATTTAATGACCGCATCTCCATGGCCACCAGCACCGAATTAAGGGAACCATTTCTCGACTACCGACTAGTTGAATTCGCTTTTGCTCAACCCGAGGAATTCAAGATCAAAAATGTACAGGGAAAATATCTACTCAGGGAGTTATTATCGGATTTAGCGCCCAAAGAACTCTCCTACGCTCCAAAACGCCCATTACAAACCCCACAACGGGAATGGCTGGGAAATGAATTGAAAGGTTTTGTGGAAGCGCAACTTCAGCAGCTAAAAAGTTCTCCGGTTTCAGAATGGTTTGATCACAGGGAGATTGAGAAGGAGTGGGAAAAGTATTTGGCGGGGGACAACAATAGTAGTTTCCATATATGGCAATGGGTGAACGCTTCGCTGTTGCTCAGCTAGTGGAGAGTGTAGAGTGGGAAGTGGAGAATTTATTGGAAGATTATTTCTTCTTGTTTTTCAAGTACCTCTGTAGACTGCTGGTCATTTTCAACAATTCCAATAGCATTAGACGAGCCTTTTGATTTTCTTCTAAACTAATGTAACCTCTTCTAAATGAAACTGTACAGCAAGTGACACATTCTCTTACTGAATCAGCTGCTGTTTGAAGGTATTTGTGAAACTGCATATCTGTATCACCAGAGCCTTCCGAAGTATTCAACGCAATGGACACAGCTGCCCGGTTAAATTGTGATGAAAGGCCATAAAGTTCATGCTTCGGAAACTTTTCTGTTAGAAAATAGGCATAATCAATAAAGTCCAGTGCTTTTTGATAAATCTTAAGGTCCTCGAAATTAAACTTTACTTCTTCCATCTCGGTGATATTTTCTTTCCTCTCTCCACTCTCCTCTTTCCTCTATTCGAGCAACGCGAGAACTATTCGAAGTTCCTCATTACCTCCCTCCACTTCTTCTTCCATTTTTTCTTCAAGGATGGCTGGTCTACTCCGTAGCCTTTACCGTATTGACCATAGCCGTAACCGTAGCCATAACCATAACCGTAGCCATAGCCATATCCATATTTTGCCCGATGGACGAAGTGGTTGAGTACGAAGGAAATATTTTTGACCTCACCCTTATTGTATTTTTCGTTGATCACTTCCAGCATACCACGTTTTGTGTAATCCTGCCGGATGAGGTACAGCGTCGCGTCTGCGTATTTGATGAGGTTAAGGGCATCTGCCACCACTCCCACAGGAGGAGTATCCATAACAATGTAATCATAGCGGCTTTTAAGTTCCTCCATAAGATGCTCCATCTGTTCGTTCATCAGCAATTCGGAAGGGTTGGGTGGAATAGGTCCGGCGGTGATCACATCCAAATGAGGCACCATGCTTTTCTGGATAATTCCCTCGAGGGATTCCTGGCCTATCAGGTAATTCACCACCCCCACGTCATTGTTGATCTTGAAGTCGTCAAAGATCTTCGGCTTTCTAAGGTCGGCACCCAGCAAGAGTGTTTTCTTCTCACTTAACGCGAATACCGTCGCCAGGTTCATCGCGCAAAAGGTTTTTCCTTCCCCCGAAACCGAAGAGGTAATTAACACCGCCTTAGAGCCGGTCACGCCTTGCTTTTTGTACATGAACTGCAAACTCGACCGCAGTCCTCGAAAACCTTCGGCAATGGCCGACTTTGGCTTGTTAAAGACCGCAAGATTGGTCTCCATCCTGCTCTTCCCGATCATACCAAGAATTGGAATGGGAGAAAGTCGTGTTACCTCCTGCGCATTGTGTACGTTGGTATTTAGAAAAACCAGAAGAAAGACAAAGGTTAGAGGGATCATTCCGCCTACCATGAGCGCCATCACATAGTTTAATTGGGTATTCGGACCAATTTGTCCGCCGCCGGTATCTTTGGCGGTGTCAATAACCATCACGTCACTTACGTTAGCTGCCTTTATTAGTCCGGCTTCACTACGTTTTTCGAGGAACATGTTGTAAGTTTTTTCGCTGAGGGAATACTTCCGCTGGATCTTTAACAGGTCCTGTTCCTCCTGCGGCAGTTTCCTGATCTCAGATTCTGCCTTCGCGATATCCCTGTTGATCTCCTGCAACTCCTTCCGCAGCAAACGCTGTGAGGAATCCATATTTTCAAGCAGTACCGCTTTCACCGCATTGATCTGCCGGTCTATATTGTCAAAAACAGGTGAATTTTCCTGCAGGGAATACTGATATTTCCTGCGCTCTTCGGCCAGAGAAATAATACGGCCAACGCCGCTCACAATACTTCCTTCGGAAATTCCGGCAACAGATGGCGCGGGCACATCTGAATAGTCCTCCCGCGTTTTCAGATAATCTTCGAGGGTTTCGTAATAGGCTAACTGCCGGTCAATGTTTTCTTTCCTTACATCAAGATCTACCAGTTTGCTGTTGAGCTGTCCCGTTTCCGCGGAAAGGTCAATGATCTCATTTTCATTCCTAAACCTGTTCAACTCATCCTCTACAGACTGCAGTTCCAAAGATTTCACGGCCAGACTACTGTCGATAAACCTGATGGTCTTGGTCGCGAACAGGTTCTTGCGCTCCAGCATATTCTCGCTAAGCACACGCACGGTCCCGTTGAGGTAGTCCACTATTTCGGCCTTGTTGTCGCCCGTAAGCGCAAGGTTGATCACCGAAGATCCCTGTGACTGTGGATTGACAGAAACTCCCCTGAACCTGCCCACCGTGCCGTCAAAATGTTTAAAGTTGACATAGTAGGGTTTGTCTGGCTGAGGCTGCACATTAGTAGGAATAAGCATTCCACTGAAAAATGGAAGATCAATATGTTGGTTCAGCTTGTATTCCTTCGTAAAAGGGCCTTTTTCAACCACAACCGAAGCGTATTCTTTAGTATCATAATTGAAAACCCCGGCAGATTCCCCGCCGAAGTTCGTGCTGAGGGTAAAGGTTTCGGGATCTTTAAATTTCACGGTAAAGGTATTCCCCTGCGCCTGGAAGGCGGTACTATCTGCCACCACCTTGAAAGGCGTATAACCGTAGGCATTGACCCGCTGATATTCCCCGTCTGTATAATAGCCAATGTAATACTGCAGCCGTTCCACGACTTCCTCATTATGAGAACGGGAATTGAGAATGGTAATCGCGGTATTTACTTTATCTGAAGTTCCTCCCCAGTTAAAGGTAAGGCTGGTATTACTGGTAAAAAAAGGATTTTGATCGTCTTTTATACTGATGGAATTGCCAAGGCGGTACACCGGCAACTTTCTCACGTTGTTATAGTAAGCCACTCCAAGACTAATGGCAATCGAGAGCAGGATCAACTGCCAATAGCTGAAAACCTTGAGGACAAAACCTTTAAAGTCAAAGGTGGAGCCTACGTCTGAAATGTGATCATCTTCGTTTGCCATTTGCTATCGTGTAAAGACTAAAACACTGCTCACTACCAGGGCCAGAACAGAGGTTACTGTACGAAAAACTTCCAGTCCCGTGGTGCCAAGGCCTATTGTTTTCTGCGGAAGCGGATTTACAATAATAAGGTCATTCGGCTGAATGTAGTAATAAGGGGAACGCATCGCATCTATTTTTGTAAGGTCTATATGGTGGCGTTTCTCTCCTCCCGGATACTTTCGCACGATCACCACATCTGTCCTGTCGCCGAACTCATTGATATCCCCGGCCTGTGCTATGGCTTCCATAATACTCACCTGTTCCTTGTAAATTACCTGGCTACCCGAACCTATTTCCCCGATGGTGGTATATCTGATCCCCGCCAGTTTAACGGTGACAAAAATATTTGCCTCTTCTTTGAAATAATGGTCTAAAAGGGCTTTTTCGATCTTTTCCCTCACCTCATCAACCGTAAACCCCAACACGTTTACCTCACCCAAAGTAGGTACACGAATATTGCCATGTTCATCTACTGTAAAACCATCATAATACATGCTTTCTTCCCCGGTGGCATTGGGATTTTCCTGTCCCACCGGGTTGAACATCCCCACCAGTTCCTGGTCGAGGGCCTTCACCCGAATGCTCAACAGGTCGTTGGTTTGTATACGGTATGGTTTCTGAATTCTTTCCACGGAAATAATACTGTCAACCGCGGCTTCATTTTGCTGTAGGTATTTAAGCCGTTTTGTAGGGACACAGGCAGAAACAGAAAGGAGAACGTAAAGAATAACAACTAATTGTCTAACACTCATTTGGGACTTATAGGTAAAGACAAATATAGTTTTTGCGGGCTAATTATAAAATAATTAACGATTTACTTTTACAGTCATTGCAAACCTGCGTGTCGTCAGCCAGGCCTGACGAAGGAAGGCGTGGCAATCATTGGATCTGTCATTGCGAACGAACGAAGTGAAGTGTGGCAATCTCATGAGGCGAAAAGGTTGCTCCACCCTCCGGGGGAAAAATGTCCGCAGCCTAATCTTCCATATAGGCATTCGGAGTCAACGACTGAAGGAGAATCTTCGTTTCAGCTGCCGTTAATCTGGAATCTTAAATCTTAAATTTTGAATCTCTAGTAGCAGGGTCTGCTACGTCTTCTGCCTTGATTTAGCCCCGGACCACCGATTTTGAAGATAAAACTAACGATAATCTGATCCAGAGTGGCATCGTTAAAGGCGGCACTATTGGCTCCACCTTGCTTCCCTCCAAAAAGGGAATTGTCAAAATCTAATTTTTGAACTTCGGCATCAGACAAGGAATGTTCATATCTCACATCCAGACCGAACCTCCCGAATTCAACTTTAGCTCCTACTTGCGCATTAATTGGTGTATCCTGCACTACAATAAGCTTATCGTCCTCTTCCCCGTATATTTTCGCATCAAGAATGTTGGAATAGACCGGGCCGGCATAAATATCTAAAGGACCATAAATATTATAGCCCACCATAAGTGGTATAGTAAAAGTTTGCACAGAAAATTCCGTATTCTCTTCCCTTAGAGGAATTTCAAATTCCTGAGTAAGGGAACTGTATACAACTTCCGGTCTTACAAAGAACTTCCCAAAATTTACCTGACCAAATACCCCACCGTGAAAACCGATAGCTCCTTTGCCTTCTGCAATACCGTCCCAATAATTTAATGTGGAATCAAATCCTTCCACTTCCCCACCCATGATATAATTGATCCCGCCTTTAAGGCCATATTCGAAGGTGGTTTGCGAAAAAGCTGAAAAAGATGCGGCTAGAAAGAGGGCGACACTTAAAAGGTATTTCATGTGATTGGATATTTTTTTAAACCGGTATACAAATAAAAAAGAAAAATCCTGTACTCTGCAATTATTTTCAAATAATATAACGTCATTTCGTAGGAAATGTTTTACCGGGCAGGTTTTTATGGAGTAGAAGCGAAATTTTATAGCTATTAGCTGTTGGCCTTTGGCCTTTAGTTTTGACGTTTTAAGGTGTTATTGAGAGGGAAACGAACTGGAGGGCAGCAATCTGTTGATCAGCTGTTCGCTTTTAGCTTTTGGCTATTGGCTATTTTAGCCAATCATGAATTTTAAATCCATATCCGGAATAATTTTTACTCAAATCAGCTCCCTCCCCTCCGGAGAGCCTGCCTATCGGCAGACAGGCCTGCCTGCGGTGGCAGGGGCTGGGGTGAGGATGAAAGCCCGGCTCCAAAAAAAGATCTATTCCCGTTTTCAGAAAGGTTTAGACTCATCCGCTTTTGCAAAGCGGGCTCAGTCTGACAGCAATGAGTGCTCAGTGCTCGGTGATCGGTGGTTCAGGGTTCAGGTTTGAAGATTTAGATGATTGGAGTTTCTACAAGCGCTAAAGTAAAAATTGCTCCCTCTCCTCAGGAGAGGGTTGGGGAGAGGATGAGATACCAATTAATTTTCTTCCGTTGAAGATTTCCCTTTATTCCCCTCTCCTCCGGAGAGCCTGCCTATCGGCAGAC
>JBAVJE010000036.1:0-3933 GCA_049687615.1 Salinimicrobium sp.
TCTGAAGAATTGGAGAATAAGATTCTTTTTTTGTTGGAAAGGTAAGATTCCGATTTCCGGTTGTCTGTTGCCCGGTGGGCAGTCATTCTCGATACTGTTTCCTTCGCTGCCGCTCATGGAACAACTCTAAGTGACGGCAGTAAGCTTTTCCCATAACGAGAACACAGCACCACAAGATCACTTCGTCACTAGTTCACTAGAATCCGCCTCTGTTCTCGAAACTTTTTTCTTCATTGTCATTCAGAATAAAACTCGAATTGACGGCACAAAGTAAAGCCAACAGCCAATGGCTAAAAGACAACAACCAACAGCTATAGCCTAAAATGGGATTCGTAAATTCACTGCGTTCGGCTGATAAAACATTTAAAAAATAACATTTTTGAGCCCGCAACTCAATTACTCCTCTACGGCCTCAGGATCATGCTTTAGATGCAGACTATGATACACCGCATCCACATTTTTAAGATCTTCCATCAATACGATGAGCGTATCATTTTCGAGGATCTCTGTGGCTCCATTAGGAGTGAGAAATTTTCCGTCTCGCGAAATCATGGCGATAATTGCATTTCGTGGAAAATGCAGATCTACTATTCTTTTTCCGATCGAATAATTACTTGGTGGAATTGTGATTTCTCTAATGAGCGACTTACTGCCTTCCGAAAGAAAAGCATCCACAGGAGACTTCATTTTTACCTTTTTTGGAAGGGCAACATGTAGCCATTTTGCGACAGCCGAAAGTGTAGTGCCCTGGATTAGCACTGAGGTGAGTGACACGAAAAAGACTATATTGAAGATCATGTGGGCTTTTTCAATGCCTGCTAATAAAGGATAAGTCGCAAACACAATGGGAACGGCCCCTCTCAATCCTACCCATGAAATATACCAGCGCCTGCGGGTCTTCATTTTAAAAGGAGCTAAACTTAACCAAACCCCAATAGGCCGGGCGATAAGGATTAGAAATCCGGAGATCAGGATCCCCAGGCCGAGGATGGGAACGATATCACTTGGGAAAACGAGAAGGCCAAGCGTAAGGAAAAGCACGATCTGCATTAACCATGCGAGTCCGTCAAAAAAACGCATAATAGTACGTTTATGAATGAGGTCGCGGTTCCCAAGAAACACGCCACTTAAATAAACTGCTAAAAAACCATTTCCGCCAAGCCTGTCTGTAGCCGAGAAAATCACGAACATGAGGGTAATAGCCAGAACAGGATACAGGCCGTCAAAATCTAAGGTAATCTTGTTGATGATCAATTCACTTAGTTTTCCAAAAATAAACCCTAAAGCAGCGCCAATAAGTATTTGCTGCAGGAAGAGCGGCACGATAGACCACAGGCTCTGGTCCTGATTGACCACGAGGCCCAGGAAAGCTATCGTGAGAAAGTAGGCCATAGGGTCATTACTCCCGCTTTCCAGCTCAAGGGTTGGTCGCAGGTTTGCCTTAAGGGCCATATTTTTGGAACGAAGGATGGAGAACACGGCGGCAGCATCGGTAGACGAAACAATAGAACCTAAAAGTAAGGCCTCAAAAATGCTGAAATCTGTGATAGCCCAAACAAAAGTACCCAGGGTGAGAGCGGTAAAAAGTACGCCCAGGGTGGAAAGGGAGATCCCATGCCAGAGCACGGGTTTAATACTACGCCAGTTGGTATCCAGTCCACCCGAGAACAAGATGAAGTTGAGAGAAACTATACCTATGAACTGCGCCAGCTGTGGGTCATCGAAGTTTATTTTTCCAATACCTTCTGAACCCGCCAGCATTCCCACGCTCAGGAAAAGTATAAGGGTGGGCACCCCAAATTTATAGGAGGTTTTTCCAACCAGAATACTAATAAGCAGCAGGAGGGAGCCTACAAGCAAGACATTTTCGGTGGTGATGTTCATGAGGCGCTCGACTTTTCACAAAGAAAAGCATTTTCCGAGAAAAGATTAGTGGCTGTTTTCCTTCAGTAGGTCCGGGAACTTATTTTTGAATCTATTGATACGCGGAATGGAAACATTCCTGATATAGGGATCATCCGGATGCGTACTTTCGTAGTTTTGATGGTAATCTTCAGCCTTCCAGAACTTCTGAAACGGCAGTACCTCAACAGCAACAGGCTTTTTTAGCTGTTTCCCCAGCTCATCGATCTTTTGCTCTATAAGCTGCTTTTGTTTTTGATTTTGATAAAAAGCAATCGATCTATATTGGGACCCGTTGTCGGGGCCCTGCCCATTCTTTTGAGTGGGATCCATGGAGCCAAAATAGACATCGACCAGCGTAGAAAAATCTATCACCTCCGGATCATAAATTACCTCAACAGCTTCTGCATGACCGGTGGTACCGGAATTGTTTTGTTCGTAGGTGGGGTTTTTCGTGTGCCCACCTGAGTAACCGGAGACCGCTTCCTTTACGCCCTCCACGCTTTCAAAAATCGCTTCCACACACCAAAAACAACCGGCAGCAAAATAGGCTTTTTTGAGACCGTTCTGCATGGGAACTTCCACCGGATCGGCATTAGCGATTTCGGGGGGAGTGATATTTTGTTCATTGTTATTCTTGCAGCTAAAGCTTGTGAGCATAAGGAGCAGGAATACGAAAAATGATTTCATCTTAATCTTTTTTATAAGTGCCTTCCAGGGTTTTTTTGCCTAAAATAGCATAATCGGTAGCAATTTCGCCATTAATACTAAAGCCCTTCCAGTCTAGTTCGGCATCGCCGTTTGGCTTAAAAGTGATGGAGGCGATAGGTTTATTAATGTCAAAATCTTTCCATGGCATAGGGCGATCCGGCGATTCTTCTCTTGACATTTTTACAAAATACAGGTCTACCGAATTTTCACCCGACTTTTTGCTTTGTGCCGAGATATACATTTTGTCCTTTACGATGCACCATTCTGAAGGTTGATCAAAATCCACCTCAATACAATTGCAGTTACAGTCTTCTGCCGGTTTGTCCTTAATATATTTTCGGTACTTGCCGTTAAGCACGGCTACCGGCTCTGCTTTTTCGGTTTCGAGTGCGGCACTTTTTTCCTGAATATTTCGGGGTGTTAATTCTTCAGTGGTAGTTTGGGTCTGGTTGGCTGCTGAAGATTCAGATTTTGGGTCATCCCCACAGGAAGAGCAAAAGAACAGCAGGCTCAAAAACAATAAATTCAAGGTATTTTTCATTACTTCTGTTTTTCTAAAGGTAGTACATCTCGCGATTTAAGATGTGAAAGCTGTGTTAAGGGAACTTCCAGGAACAAATAGCAAGAAACAATTATTCTCCTTCCCCTTTAGGGGTGCCGGGGTAGACCGCGATCAAAACGTTGTGAGGAAATGAGTCAGAAAAATAATAAGAAGTCAACCCTATTCAGGACTCTACAACCGGACAACTGAGAACTGATAATTAAGAACCAACCTGTAACTTGAATCTTTGAACCTGGCAATTTCCTTCCCCTTTAGGGGTGCCGGGGTAGACCGCGATCAAAACGTTGTGAGGAAATGAGTCAGAAAAATAATAAGAGGTCAACTCTATTTAGGACTCCACAAACTGACAACTGACAACTGATAACTAAGAACCAACCTGTAGCTTGAATCTTTGAACCTGGAAATTTCCTTCCCCTTTAGGGGTGCCGGGGTAGACCAGGATCAAATCGCGGTGAGAAAATGAGTCAGAAAAATAATAAGAAGTCAACCCTATTCAGGACTCTACAAACTGACAACTGACAACTGATAACTAAGAACCAACCTGTAGCTTGAATCTTTGAACCTGGAAATTTCCTTCCCCTTTAGGGGTGCCGGGGTAGATCGGGATCAAATCGCAGCGAGGAAATGAGTCAGAAAAATAATAAGAAGTCAACCCTATTCAGGACTCTACAACCGGACAACTGAGAACCAAGAACCAACCTGTAACTTGAATCTTTGAACCTGGAACTTTCCTTCCCCTTTAGGGGTGCCGGGGTAGA
>JBAVJE010000037.1:0-14562 GCA_049687615.1 Salinimicrobium sp.
ATGTAGGCCGACCCACGCCGCTTTATTATGCGGAAAGATTCAGCAAAAAATACGGCGCGAAAATCTATTTAAAGCGGGAAGATCTTTGCCATACCGGCGCTCATAAAGTGAATAATACTGTTGGGCAAATCCTAATGGCCAAACGTCTTGGCAAAAACCGAATCATTGCTGAAACCGGTGCCGGGCAACACGGTGTGGCTACGGCCACGGTATGTGCCCTCATGGGAATTGAGTGTGTAGTGTACATGGGCGAGATAGACATTGAACGGCAGGCCCCTAATGTCGCTCGCATGAAAATGTTGGGTGCAACGGTAGTTCCGGCCAAATCGGGCAGCAAGACGCTAAAAGATGCTACTAACGAAGCCATTAGGGACTGGATCAATAACCCTGTAGATACGCATTACATCATTGGTTCGGTGGTAGGACCACATCCCTATCCTGATATGGTTGCCCGTTTTCAAAGCGTAATTTCTGAAGAAGTAAAAAAACAGCTTAAGGAAAAGGAAGGTCGTGAAAATCCCGATTTTGTAGTGGCCTGTGTGGGCGGCGGCAGTAATGCCGCCGGACTATACTATCATTACCTTGACCAGGATGAAGTGGGTATTATCGCAGTGGAAGCTGCCGGAGAGGGCGTTGCTTCCGGAAAAAGCGCGGCCACTTCGGCTCTTGGCAAGGAAGGCATCATTCATGGCAGCAAAACCCTTTTGATGCAAACCGAAGATGGGCAGATCACAGAGCCTTATTCTATTTCGGCAGGACTGGATTATCCCGGAGTTGGCCCCATGCACGCTAATCTTTACCGCACGAGCCGGGGAGAATTCATTTCCATAACAGATAAGGAAGCTATGGATGCCGGGCTGGTGCTTTCCAAACTGGAAGGTATTATTCCCGCTATTGAAACCGCACATGCGCTGGCCATTTTTGAGAAACGAAAATTTAATCGGGATGATGTGATAGTGATCAATCTTTCGGGACGTGGTGATAAGGATCTCAACACTTACATTGACTATTTTAATTTATAAAAATTAGACCTTACAAGTTTTGCAAACCTGTAAGGTCCGGAAAAAAAATCCAGATGAACCGAATCAATAAAAAACTTAAGGAAAAGTCTGAAAAAGGGGAAAAACTGCTTTCCCTCTATTTTACTGCCGGGTATCCACAACCTGAAGATACCGTAGAGATCATTCAGCAACTTCAGGAGAGCGGCGTAGATATGCTTGAAATCGGCCTGCCGTTCAGCGATCCGCTGGCAGATGGCCCAACCATTCAAAAAAGCTCTGAAGTCGCTCTAAAGAGTGGCATGACCACAAAAAAGCTATTCTCTCAGCTGGAAAACATCAGGGAAACTGTTGATATTCCGCTGCTCATCATGGGCTACTTTAATCCTATCCTGCAGTTTGGAGTAGAGAATTTCTGCAGCAAATGTCGGGACACGGGTATCGACGGCCTTATTATTCCCGATCTTCCGGTAGAGGAATACAAGGAGCATTATAAAGGGATCTTTCAGAAGTATGGATTGTCGCCGGTATTTTTAATCACACCGCAGACTTCCGAAGAACGGATAAGAGCGATCGACAAGGCTTCAGAAGAATTTATTTATATGGTAAGCAGCGCCAGTGTTACCGGATCAACAGGAGGATTTGGTGAGGCTCAAAAAAGCTATTTTGAAAGGGTTTCAAAAATGGGATTAAAATCACCTCTTGTGGTTGGCTTCGGAATCAATAATAAGGAGACTTTTAAACAGGCTACCGAAAAAACTTCCGGGGCGATCATTGGTAGCGCTTTTATAAAACATCTCACAGAAAAGGGCACGCAAAATATCCAGGATTTTGTGAAAAAGATCAGGTAAATCCGCCGCAGCAAGCTTCTTATTAACAAGGCTTTAATACTGATAACGTCCTATTTTTTGTAAATTGAGTTAAACCGAAAAATTGCATGTTATGGGAATTATTGAAGATAACAAGAACAAAAAAGATAGAGAAAGAAGGCGCCGAAGCGACAATGACCCGCTAAGCGGCGAAATTGGAAATCGTGACATTGACACCAACGACTTTGATATCAACGAACCAACGATAAGAGACCAAAAAAATAAAAAGTAATGGGAAAAGGTGATAAGAAAACCAAACGTGGAAAGATTGCTATTAACTCATTCGGAAAATTGCGCCCAAAACGCAGGAAATTTAAAGTGAGACCTGAAAAGGTGAAAAATCCGCAAGAAAAAGAACCCGTTTAGTCCATTAGGAACTGACGGTACTGCATGACCCTGAAATCAATTGTATTGAATTCAGGGTCTTGTTTTTTTAGGTCTTTATACAACTGCATGCTGCCTATGGCGCGGTTGGCCGAACCAGACGGCGCCGTAAGCGAAACCGTATTAATCGCCCTGCCTTCAAGTAAAAACTGGTGTATTCGCGGCACTTGATTAGAAATCACCTTTAATTTGAGGTCATACTGCTTTAGCAGGCGTCTAAAGAAAAATTCGGGTCCATTCTTACTGTTTCCGCCGGTAAAGAGCAAGGTGTCTACAGTTTCATATTTGCGAAGAATCTGAATAAGATCGCGTAACTCCACTTCCTGCATACCAAGATCGGAGGCGTCGATTTTTTCCCTGCGACAACTCTCCACCGTATCGCAGATCCCAATACCTTTACTCGCCAGGAATTCTTTTCTTTCCCTTACAGCCTGCTCTGTATTCTCAAACTTGAGGTCCAGATTAAAAACCCTGTCGATCACCTGCCAAAGCAAGCCATCCCGGCTGCCATAACAAAAATCTACATCTCCCTCTTTGAGCTCCCGGGTTGTAAATCTTGGCGGTGGTAAGGTACCAACGATAAGTTTGGTGGTATTATCGGGCACAAAAGGTTCATAAGGATGCGTATGGTGAAACATTTCTTTAGACAATGGATATTGGATTTTTGGATAACAGACTTTTAAGGTTCTTCAGAATTCATGCCGAAATTTTGGCCTAATTACTCCCCTATTTCATCACGATGACCAAATCATCTGAAAATACCATATCTCCTTCTTTCAGCACGATCTTATCCACCTCCCCGGCGGCGTTTGCAGTAATGGTTGTTTCCATTTTCATCGCCTCTATAACAAACAGTGGCTGATTTTTTTCAACCTTGTCGCCGGTTTTTACCTGAATATTGGACAAAGCCCCCTGCAAGGGCGCGCCTATTTGTTGCTTATCGTTTTTATCAACCTTTTGATGCACTACTTTTTCAACCTTCACCGATTCATCTTTAACCTCAATGGCGCGTGTTTGCCCGTTCACTTTGAAGTGAACCCTGGCCATTCCGTCTTCATTGGCCTCGCCCAGAGAAAGGAACTGGATCAATAAGGTTTTCCCTTTGTCAAGTTCTACAATGATCTCCTCCCCGGGCTCCATTCCGTAGAAGAAATTTTTAGTAGGAATATTGATCACATTACCATATTTAAGTAAATGGTTGTAGGCTTCGGTAAAGACCTTCGGGTAAAGCTTGTACGAAAGAAAATCGGTGATCTGTAATTCTCTGCCCATACCTTCTGAGAATAATTTTTCAAACTCCTTAAATTCCTTTTCAAAATCTATAGGCTCCAAATGCGCATTAGGTCTTTCGGTATAAGGTTTTTCGTCCTTAAGAACAATCTTCTGGATCTTTTCGGGAAAACCGCCGTAGGGCTGCCCGAGATCTCCCCTGAAGAAGCTTTTCACCGACTGCGGGAAAGAAATATCCTCGCCTTTCTCAAGTACATCTTCAATGCTAAGGTTATTGCTCACGAGGTACATCGCCATATCTCCCACCACCTTTGAACTCGGGGTCACCTTGATAATATCTCCGAACAGCTCATTCACCTTACCGTACATTTCGGTAATCTCGTGGAAACGATCTGCCAGGCCAAGCGATTCTGCCTGGGGTTTAAGATTGGAATACTGTCCTCCCGGGATCTCGTGCTGGTATACTTCTCCCGAACCTGCTTTAAGACCAGATTCGAAGGGATAATAATAGTTTCGCACTGCCTCCCAATAATGTGAATATTCGTTTAGTTTATCTGAATTTAAATCTCTTCCCCGATCATGGAACCTCAGCATTTCAACGATAGAATTAAAATTAGGTTGGGAGGTCAGGCCTGAAAGTCCACCAAGGGCGACATCTACTACATCAACTCCGGCTTCAATAGCTTTCAAATAGGTGGCTGCCTGGATAGAAGAAGTATCGTGTGTATGCAGGTGGAGCGGAATGTTGATACGCGATTTTAGCGCCGAAACCAGTTCAAAGGCCGCGTCGGGCTTAAGAATCCCTGCCATGTCTTTAATTCCTAGAATATGGGCGCCTGCATTCTCAATGTCTTTTCCCAGCTGTACATAATAATCAAGGTTATACTTTGTCTCATTGGGATTCATAATGTCGCCAGTATAGCAAATTGTTCCTTCGGCCAGGCCTTCGGTCCTATTGCGCACATGTTCAATACAGGGCGCTATGGATTCCATCCAGTTCAAACTGTCAAAAATTCGGAAAACATCTATCCCGTTTTCCCAGGACTGTTCCACAAATTTTTCAATGAGATTATCGGGATAAGCGGTATATCCAACTCCATTAGATCCTCGAAGGAGCATCTGCATCAGGATATTAGGCATGGCTTCCCGCAGCAGTCTTAGCCGTTCCCACGGATTTTCCTTAAGGAATCGCATACATACATCGAAAGTAGCACCACCCCAAATCTCCATACTAAATACTTCAGGCACGTTACGAGCAAACCCTTCGGCTACCTTGAGCATATCTGTAGTACGCATCCTGGTGGCGAGCAGACTCTGGTGCGCATCGCGCATAGTAGTATCTGTATAATGTACTTTGCCTTCATGACGCAACCACCTGGAAAACTTTTCGGGACCGTATTCTGTTAGCAGGTCTTTTGTACCTTTTGGAAAGGCCCCCGAATCATCAAAAGCAGGGACTACAGGTTTTATAAAATTTGTTTTCTTTTCCGCATTTTTGACGTCGGGATTTCCATTAATGATCACATCACCCAGGAATTTCACCATTTTTGTCGCGCGGTTTCGGGCGGTTTTTATCTTAAATAGTTGGGGGTTGTCCTTGATGAAATTTACTGTCACATCGCCATTCCTAAAAGTGGGATCTGACAAAATATTATCCAGAAAACCAATGTTGGTCATCACCCCGCGAATACGGAATTCGGCCAAAGCACGTCTCATTTTACGGCAGGCGCCATCGAGCGTTCGGCTACTGGCAGAAACCTTGACCAGCATGGAGTCAAAGAAGGGAGAAACTCTTACCCCTTGATAAATGCTTCCCGCATCCAGGCGTATTCCAAAACCCGAAGCGCTTCGGTAGGTGGTAATAGTTCCATAATCGGGTTTAAAATCATTGGTAGGATCTTCGGTAGTGATGCGGCATTGCAGCGCATAACCATGGGTAGTTAGGCTTTCCTGGCTATCTATCTTGATTTGCTTGTCAGATAATTTGTAGCCTCCGGCGATGAAGATCTGTGTTTTGACCAGGTCAATATTGGTAATGATCTCGGTCACCGTATGCTCCACCTGTATACGCGGATTCACCTCAATAAAGAAGATTTCCCCACTCCGGTCAACCAGAAATTCTACAGTTCCAATATTGTTATACTCTACCGCTTTGCACAACTTAAGCGCATATTTGTAAAGATTTTGCTTCACCTCCTCATCCAGCCCCATGGAGGGTGCAAATTCAATTACCTTTTGATACCGCCGCTGTACAGAACAATCGCGCTCAAAAAGGTGTACGATATTTCCGTGATTATCTGCTACGATTTGAATTTCAATATGCTTGGGATCTTCAACAAATCTTTCGAGAAAGACGGTATCGTCACCAAAGGCATTTTTTGCTTCCCTTCTGGATTCATTAAAGCCGCTTTTAAGTTCATCATCATTTCTAATTACTCTCATTCCGCGACCGCCACCGCCAGATGCCGCTTTCAACATTACCGGGTAACCTATTTTTTCGGCCTCTTCCAGAGCAACCTCTACCGTGGAAAGTTCTTTTTCATTGCTTTGGATTACAGGAATGTCATTCTTCACGGCCACTTCTTTGGCTCTAACTTTATCTCCTAAAGATTTAAGTACCGAAACTTTAGGGCCTATAAAAATGATATCGTTTTCCTCACATTTTTGGGCGAATTCCGCATTTTCTGAAAGAAAACCATAGCCGGGGTGGATCGCATCAACATTTTTATTTTTGGCAATCTTTATGATGGCGTCAATATCCAGATAAGGCTTCAAAGGTTCCTTTTCGCCGCCTATCTGGTAAGATTCATCTGCCTTGTAGCGGTGCAATGAATAGCGATCTTCAAAAGTATAAATCCCAACTGTTCTGAGTCCTATTTCGGTACAGGCCCTAAAAATTCGTATTGCTATTTCGCCTCTGTTTGCAACTAAAACCTTTTTAATATCCATTCTAAAATGCCTTTTTTGGTAAGTATTCTTTTTTTGAAAAGCTGTCAAAACATTTCTTCAATAAACCTTAAGAAAAACAGGGATTTCATCAGCTTTCGGTAGAGCAGAAATTAAAAAGAAAAAAGCGGTGAGACACCGCTTTTTAAAATACTTTAACAATAAAACCTGTGAAAATTTAACGCGTAAAAACCAGTTCGTTTTTCTTCCCGCTCTCTTCTGCGCTGTAACGGTAGCCATCATAGTCGAAAGCCTTAAGGTCATCTCCCGTTTTAGCCTTTGTATCTATGATGTAACGCACCATGGAACCTCTCGCTTTTTTCGCGTAAAAAGAAATGATCTTCAATTTGCCATTTTTGAAATCCTTGAAAACCGGGGTGATCACCGGCACCTTCAGTTGTTCGGTATCAATAGCTTTAAAATATTCCTGGCTCGCCAGATTCACAAACAGTTCGTCATTCTCGAGTTCGTTATTCAGAAAACCGGTAATTTTTTCCTGCCATAGCTCATAAAGGTCGTTTTTTCGTCCCACTGAAAGCGAGGTACCCATTTCAAGCCTGTAAGGCTGGATAAGATCCAGCGGCCGAAGGATTCCGTAGAAACCTGAAAGTATGCGCAGAGTATCCTGCAAAAAATCAATTTTCTCAGTGGGAATCGTATAAGCATCAAGACCGGTGTACACATCTCCGGCAAAGGCGTAGGCTGCCGGGCGGGCATTTTTCTTGTTGTGTTCCTCCTCGAATTCCTGATAGCGGGAATAGTTGAGATCTGCAAGCTTATCGCTAATATGCATGAGATCTGCGATTTCCTGCTTGCTCATCCTGGCCAGCTTTCGGTTGATTGTGGCTGTGGTCTCCAAAAAGGAAGGCTGTGTACCCCTGCTGGTGGGGAGTTTGGAATTATAGTCGAGGGTTTTCGCGGGAGATACTACTATTTTCATTAGAGCATTTTGTTTATTACGCTACTAAAATATTAAATACTCTCCGTAAACCCGCAATTTCCCATTATTTCCTGTTGATACACTTATCGATTTAGTCGATGAACTCTTTTTGATTCTTGGAATAATTCCGCCATTTTTCAATGCACTGTTCCATGTCGTCGGGAACAGGAGAATCAAAGCTCATCCATTCTCCCGAAACAGGATGTTTAAATCCAAGGGTTTTCGCATGCAGTGCCTGTCTTGGCAACACTTTAAAGCAGTTTTCCACAAATTGTTTGTACTTGGTGAAAGTGGTGCCCTTAAGGATTCTTTCACCTCCATAGCGCTCGTCATTGAACAACGTATGCCCAATATGCTTCATATGTACGCGAATCTGGTGGGTTCTCCCGGTTTCCAGTTTACAGGATACCAGGGTTACATACCCCAGCCGCTCGATTACCTTGTAATGAGTAACTGCCGGTTTGCCTTTTTCCTGCTCGTCATCAAGATAAACCGTGTTTTGCAACCTGTTCTTGGGGTGTCTGCCAATATTGCCTTCAATGGTCCCCTCGTCCTCCTCAACATTTCCCCAAACAAGGGCCACGTATTCACGTTCGCTGCTCTTGTCAAAAAACTGTTTTGACAG
This sequence comes from Salinimicrobium sp., assembly GCA_049687615.1. Classification (GTDB taxonomy): domain Bacteria; phylum Bacteroidota; class Bacteroidia; order Flavobacteriales; family Flavobacteriaceae; genus Salinimicrobium. The sequence goes on from JBAVJE010000037.1 coordinate 7,993, forward strand.
TTTCGTCATCGCCTGTTCTGTCTTGGCAACCACGAGCAAACCGCTGGTGTCTTTATCTATGCGATGCACCAGTCCCGGCCTTTCACTACTGTTCTTCGGAAGGTTATCAATATGATAGACCAAAGCGTTAATCAGAGTGCCGCTGTAGTTCCCATGTCCCGGATGTACCACCATGCCTGCCGGTTTGTTTACCACCAGTAAGGCATCATCTTCATAAACAATATCAAGCGGAATATCTTCGGGAGTAAGCAGGAACTCGTAAGGCGGATGCTGAAACATAACCTGCACTACATCGCCCGGCTTGACCTTGTAATTTGACTTAACGGGAACATCATTCACGTAAATATTACCATCTTTCGCCGCGGTTTGTATCTTATTTCGGGTAGCATTCTCAATATAGTTCATGAGATACTTGTCCACCCGAAGTGGCTGCTGACCTTTATCGGCTACAAATTTATGATGTTCATACAGTTCATCATCAGTTTCTTCGGGTTCAGGTTTGTTATTTTCAGAAATCATAATCTTCGCTCTCCAGGTCTTCTATAATTTGTTCTTCATCTGTTGATTCCTCTTTCTTCATGCCATATCTCCCAGAACCATCACCCAAAACCATGTCGATTTTAGACGTCTTGAGGAGTTTCATCCCGGGTTCTACTTTCTCACCTTTGTACCGTAATTCAAGGACGGCGTCTTTGGCTACATCGGGCTTATAAGTCACGCTTCCAATCTCGAATCCAAGCGACTTTAACGTGGGTTCCACCTGTCTTCTTGTTCTTCGGATGAGCCCCTGCGGAATTTCAACTTTACGGTATCCCGAAGGATTGAGCGTGAGATAAATCTTTCTATTCTCTTTCACGAATTTTCCCGGAAGCGGCACTTGATCGATCACCGCGAACGGCGGAAAATCGGGATTATAGTTGGCCGAATCAAGAATTTCTCTTCTAAGCTCCAGCTCGTCCAGTTTTTCGTCTACCTTATCCAGCGACAGTCTGGCCAGATTGGGTACAACTATTCTTTCATCCTGATTGGTGGAGAAATCCAGCCATTGCATGAGGATAAAAACGATCAAGACGAGGGCCACGGCAGCCAAAACCAGTTGTATCAGAAAGGTTTTGCTAAAGAGAAATTTGAGGAAAGTCATATTTGATTTTAAAAAAGCAAAGATATAAAAACAGGTGGTTTAAAAGACATTCGATTAATAGTCCTATTTTTGTTAACGTAATTTAACCGGCATTATTTAGTATGAAGAAAAATGTTGCCATAGCCATGGGAGGCTATTCCAGCGAATACAGAATTTCCATCAACAGCGGGAATGTGGTTTACAGCAACCTTGACCGCAGCAAATACAATCCATATCGCGTACACATTCTGCAAAAAGAATGGTTTGTGATTGGAGAAGACGATACGCCTTATCCCATAAACCGCAGTAATTTTACGGTCACCATCGACGGGAAGCTCATCACTTTTGACTGCGTTTTCAATACTATTCATGGAACACCCGGTGAAAATGGCCTTTTACAGGCCTATCTAGAACTGCTTGACATTCCGCAGACCTCCTGCGATTTTTACCAATCGGCGCTCACCTTTAACAAACGCGATCTCATAAGCGTGATCAAACCTTACGGAGTGAAAACCGCGGTCAATTTCTTTGTAGACAAAGGCGAAGAAGTTGATGCCCAAGAGATCATTAAAAAAGTAGGACTTCCTTGTTTTGTCAAGGCCAATAAGGCCGGCAGCAGCTTTGGGATTAGCAAAGTGAAGAAAAAGGAGGAGCTGTTTCCTGCTTTAAAATTCGCTTTTAAAGAAGATGACGAGGTGATCATTGAATCTTTTCTTGACGGCACCGAGGTTTCTGTTGGCGTGATCATGCACAATGGCGAGATCACCGCCCTGCCGGTTACCGAGATCGTCTCTGAAAATGAGTTTTTCGACTATGAAGCCAAATACCTGGGGAAATCCCAGGAAATCACTCCGGCCAGGATTTCTGAGGAACAAACTAAGGAAGTTCAGGAAATCGCGAAGCTTATTTACCGAAAATTGAAGATGAAAGGATTTTCCCGATCAGAATTTATTTTCCACAATAACGAACCGCATTTTATTGAGATCAACACCAATCCCGGCTTGAGTGAAGCCAGTATTCTGCCTCAACAGGCGCAGGCGGCAGGAATTTCCTTGACCGACCTCTTCGGAAGCGCTATAGACGCGGCTACCGGAATCTAATAAAAACAGAAGCTTCAAAAATGTCATTTTCGAGACCTCTTTTCCAAAGAAATATGGATGCCCTACAATTATGCTATATTTGTTCTGAAGCAATCTTAAAAATATGAGAAAAGCCGTTTTTCCGGGATCTTTCGATCCAATTACCTTAGGACATGTCGATATCATCAACCGTGGGCTTCCGCTTTTTGATGAGATCGTTTTGGCCATTGGTGTCAATGCCGACAAAAAATACATGTTCTCCCTCGAAGAACGCGTTCGCTATCTTGAAAAGACCTTCGAAAATGAACCGAAGATCACGGTGAAAACCTATAAGGGCATGACCGTCGACTTCTGTAAAGAGCAAAACGCTTCTTTTTTGCTGCGAGGGCTTCGTAATCCTACCGATTTTGATTTCGAGAAAGTGATTAGCCAGACTAACTATAAAATGTCGGGTGTGGAAAGTGTGTTTTTGATGACCTCTTCAGGAAAAAGCCATATTTCATCCACCGTGGTACGCGACATCATAAGGAACCACGGCGACTATGCCTTCATGGTTCCCGACGTGGTTAAAAAATAGAATTTTTCAGAAGTTATAGTTCACGGCCAGCCCTGCGAAATAATTTCTCGGGTCTCCGGGATAATAATACCTGGGAGAAGTCCCGCCAAATCCAACAGCGTTAGGTACAATCGAAACCGCATAATGCTCGTCCAGCAGATTTTTCACCCCTCCAAAAATCTCTATTTTCGCATCCCCAATCAAATCTGTCTCAAAAGAGGCTTTGAGGTGAAGTAATTGATAATCGTTTGTGTATATAGAATTTTCGTCATTTAGCGGCATTTGCCCTTTATATTGATAAGAGACCCGCAGGGCAATTCCAGATTCTGTAGTAAAATCAAGACCGGCAAAAACTTCACTGTCCGGCACTGCAGGCAAATCATTGCCCGAGAAATCCTGTTCGGCATCTATGAATTCATCAAACCTAAACCGGTTGTAAGAGGCGTTCACATGTGGATTCACCTTTAGAGAACCCACAAAAAAGCTATAATTAAGCAGCAGTTCGGCGCCGTCATGATCGGTTCTTCCAACATTGCGGCCAATGTATTGATCCTCTCCTACTCTTTCGGCAACCAGCAGATTATCCACCTGTATCGTGTAAACGGCAAGTTCTGCGTAAAGCCTTTTTCTGAAAAAATTTCCTTTGAAACCAATTTCATAATTCAATCCTGTCTCGGCTTTAAGGTTTGTATTGATAAGACCTTCGGGGGTGAGCGTTTCTGCAACTGTAGGAGTGGAGAATCCATGACTCACCGATGCATAAAGATTTTTTTCTGAAGTCAATTCGAAAACTAAGCCTGCACGTGGGGAAATTATTGTCTCAAAAGTGTAATCCCCGGAATGGTTTATAGCGTCCTCGTTATAGATATCATTGAGCTCATATCTTGTCGTATTTAAGTTAAGCCCCGCTTCGAGTTTCAATTTCTCCAGAAGCTCTAAATTAACCTGTCCAAAAATATTGTAATAGCTTCGATCTTCTTTGTTATTGCTAAACATTTCGCCCGGCAGACTCTGCGAATGCTGCTCATACAGGTTTTCGAAAAGCGTGAATTGGTACCATTCCCTGTAGACTTCGGCTCCTAAACTGGCTTCTGCAGGCCTGTCAAAAATGTGACTCTGGAGGTTGAATCTGGTTCTGCCCCCAATGGCCGACCTATCTTCGTTGAGAATATTAAACGGCCGGGGTTCATAAGCATCCCTAAAATTCACGAATACGCTGGTAGAATTGTAAAATTTATCTGAAAAATTGTGCTTTAAAGAAAGGCCGAGAAGCCCCTTGTCGTAAGATTCATAGCCTCGGGCAGCTCCCCAGTTTGCCGCCGCCACCGAAGGATTTTCAGAAAAAGCTTCAAGATCAAGAGAACTTGGAATGTATGCTTTCAACCCGGTGAACTGGCCCAAAAAAGCCAGCCTGCTCCTGCTCCCCAACTCCACTTGTCCATTCAAGGTGGCGGCATTCCTGGAATATTTACTGTTATCTCTGTACCCATCTCTGTTAAGGCCGTTGTAGGTTACGAGCAGCTGTTTTTTCTCATTGGCAAAAGAGGCCTGTAAAGTCTCTTTCCATAAACCAAAGCTCCCGTGAATAATTTTCGCTTTAGCAACGGTTCCCGTTTCATCCGGGTTTGAAGGATAGAGATTAATAACACCGCCCAGGCCGGCGCCATATATACTTGAAACAGGGCCCTTAAAGATTTCGACCCGGCTTACTACCGAAGGATCTATGTCTTCAAGAGTAGTCTCGCCTTCACCGGTGGAGAGCGGGATCTCCATAAAATAAGCTTTGACGCGATTTGTACTGTATTGGGAGCGGGCGCCAATACCGCGAATACTTAGTTTACTGGTATTAAGCGCACCCTGCTGCACATTAACCCCCGCAGCCATATCAAGACCTTCGGCGATAGTCGTTTCATCATAACGTTCGAGGTCATCTTCATTAAGCAGACTCACCGCAGCGGGCGTCTCAAGTAATTTCCTGGGAATAATACTGCTCTTAAGTACAATTTCTGAAAGAGATTCGTACTGCGGAATGAGGTAGATGGTAAACCGGTCTTGCCATTCCTTAAGGACAAACGATTTCTCCTCATAACCCTGAGCAGAAATTTTCAACTCAACCGGAAAAGATTTCAGCTGCAGTAGAAATCTACCGTCTTCATCTGAAGCGATTTTTTCAGAAGAGCTCTCTATAATGGCATTTTTGACAGGTATCTCCAAGGCAGCATCGAGAATCCTGCCCTCAATGTTTTGAGCTGCAAGCTTTCCGCAGCCCAACAACAAAACATAAACAAGTAGTTTTATCTTCAAATTCTAAAATTATTCGGCTGAAATACGCCAGATCACGTTCCCGTCATCGTCATTAACCAGCAAAGAACCATCGGGCAAAGTGGTGACTCCTACAGGTCTTCCGTAGACTTCACTACCCGAATCATTTGCCATAAACCCGGTAAGGAATTCTTCGGGCTGCTGTGGTTTTCCATCTGCAAAAGGAACGAAAAGCACCTTATAACCCGAAAGATTTTTCCGGTTCCAGGAGCCGTGCTGTCCTACAAAAGCGCCATTTTTAAATTTTTCGGGAAACTGCTCTCCGGTATAGAATTCCAGACCTAGAGAGGCGGTATGGGATTTCACAGGCACATCGGGCACAATCGCTTTTTGCACCATGTTCTCGTGTGGATCATGCGACCATCGGGGATCTTTAATCTGGCCGTAATAAGAATAAGGCCAACCGTAAAAACCTCCCTCTTTAACGCTGGTGATATAATCGGGCACCAGGTCGTTGCCCAGGTTATCGCGTTCATTCACCGCTGTCCAGAGTTCACCGGTTACGGGATTCCAGTCCATCCCGACAGGATTTCGCAAACCTGAAGCATATATTTTTTCCCCGGAACCGTCGGGATTGATCTCGATAATATTGGCCCGGCGCTTTTCTTTTTCCATTCCATATTCCCCTACATTACTGGCGGAACCAACGGTAACATAAATTTTACTGCCATCTTTGGCGGCGATAAGGTTTCGCGTCCAGTGATGGTTATAGCCCCCGGCCGGCAGCGGCAATATGGTCTCGCCTTTTCCATTTATTGTGGTTTGACCTTCTTTATATGGAAACCTTTTAAGTCCGTCAACATTGGCGACATAAAAATAGCCGTCGAGGACCAGCATACCGTAGGCTTGGTTGAGATTTTCAAGAAAAACAAAGCGCTCATCGGGTTGCATATCGCCGTTGGTATCACGCAGCAGGGTGATACGGTTGGCACTTTGTTTGCCGTCATTGGTTTCGGCTACAAAAACATCATTGTTAGGTGCCACATAAGAAATTCGCGGATGATCCAGATCACCGGCATATTTTGTCACTTTAAAACCTGCAGGTGCCTGTGGTTTCAAATTTTCAGGCCACGGAATAACCTGGCTCACATTTGCAGTAGGTTCAGAAGAATAAGGTGAAGGCAATTCGATCATGCCAATTTGCGTTTCCACAAAATCGGGCGCCTGTTGGGCCAATTTCTGTTTGCGTTTTTCGCTCAAATTGGTATCGGCTGTCTGGCCAAAAGCGACCACTGCGTTACTAAATAAAAAAATTGCGATAAAAATTCTTAAAAAACTCTTCATAATGCCCCGTTTTAGCTAAAATAAGCTTTATTTTCAACGGTCGAAAATCTTTACAGGAGATTATACCTTCTTTAACAAAGCCGCTTAATAAGCGGCTTTTTAGCGATTTTTATTTATGTTTACGGACTGCAAAGAATAATCAAATGAAAAAGCTGTTGTTACCGGCACTTATTTGCCTTTTCTATGTTTCCTGTGATTTTTCCAATTAC
>JBAVJE010000038.1:0-3384 GCA_049687615.1 Salinimicrobium sp.
AGAATTTCCAAAAACATCTTTTAAATAGATTATCTATAAAAAAAACACCGAAAAGAGAAATATACTGCAGGAAAATTTTCTATAGCAAAAGTAGAAATTAATATTTCCTTAACAATATAAAATTTAATTTTAACACTCTGAGAATTAATGGGTTTGTTAAAAATTAAAATTTTGTAGGGCATAACTTACAGCTTCTACACAAGAAAAAATAGGACATAAAAAAACCGCCAGATTAACTGACGGTTTCTAAAGAGAATTAACTTCTTAATTTATTACATAGGACATACATTAGCTTTTACTCTTATGTAGAATGGATAGCTATATGTGCTTTCTGAATCTATCACGGTTGCATCTGGATCATCACCTGTTGGAGCTGGAACGTTAGCATCGGCAGAGCAGAAATCAACAGTACCATCATTGTCATCTGAGACTTCGACTACATAAGCATCTAAATCCCAACCTGCATCCATACTTATTTGAATTACTGCGTTGGAAGTTCCATCCACGAACGCAGAGACTGAAGCGTAGTTTGAAGCAGTGTCACCTAAAAGATTTAGGAACAATGGTTGAGGGAATCCATCAGGTTGAGTAACTTCTATCCAACCGTCATCCCCGGAGACATAAACCACTGAACATCCCATATTTGGATCTTCAATTGTACAATCAACGACAACTTCAATAGGGCAACCGGCGTTTTCACCAGTCTGGTAAACTTCAACACCAGGAAGAGTACCTGGGCATTGGTCGACACCGTTAATTACACCATCACCATCGTCATCCATTGGAGGTTGTTCACCACCACCGTTGTCATCACATCCAAATCTTAAGTGTTCGTAGTCAACCACATCTGTTCCATCAAAGTTGGCCATAATATCTGCCGCGCTAAGATCACCTTCAATTGGATCCATTGGCGCTGCATCATAAACACCGTCCCAGTCAAGTAAGGTTACAGAATAATGAATATAATCTTCATCTACATCAAATCCAGGTAAAATTGGAAGATCAAAACAAAGTGGATCTGCGTAAAAATCACCGTCGTTATTAGTACCTGTGGTATTTATCACTCCTGAATAAACCATATCACCGTCTATAGAAATATCTACAGAATATCTTGCCGGCCAGTGGCGTCCGGAAGGATCACAGTAGTTTGCAAAGAAGCAATATTCATATACCGGAGTGGCATCAAGTTCAAAGAAAGTATAGCCGTATTCGTTTACATCTCGGTTATCAAAACAAAGAACAGGAACATCAACATACTTTTTAACACCTGCACCTAGGCTTATATCTAAAGGCAGTGGGTTTTCAACCCAGTCAGCCAAAGCGCCCCCCATTTTTGGAGCAATCCAGATAAGGGTTCCACTTTCGTTGTAAACTGCAAAATGATCAAGAACATAATCTCCTGGTACTAATTCCATAGCTGGATCTTCTTCTGTGAAAAGTTCTCCGGCTACAAGATCAATACGATAAGGATCACTTGTAGTTCCTACTACTTCGGCATCACCTTGCATTAGAACGATTTCCACATAGAAAGGTACGTCATCTGTACAATCGGGAAGATCATCTAAAGTAGCTTGTTTTGTACTCGCCTTTGCCGCAAGGTCTTGAACCAAGGCTCCAAACGATAATGTTGCTTTGTCTGAAGAGGTTTCTCCAGTTGCTTCATCTTTGCTACATGAGGTAAAAAGCAATGCAAACATTGCTATGATACTCATGTAAATTCTGAAATTTTTCATAATTAATTTAATTTATTTAGAATGGTTAATTAAAAGCCGGTGAAATAATTTTCACCGGCATTTTATATTATTGCAATTCAGTCACTTTTCCACAAGAAACAGGTAAAGTAGCTACAAATTGATTATCTACTGTCATACCATGAAGCACTACTGCACGGTTTTCAAGAGGTCCCAGGTCTGATACAGTTGGTAATCCTCCAGTACCCAGCATAAAGGTGTTTGTATAAGTCATCCAACCGTTAGCAGCCGCTTCAGGCATATCGCCGTTCTCATCGGTTAATGGAAGAATTATTGGGCCATAAAATGGTGCACCTTCGGCAAGATCTATGAGACCGTCTGCTCCAGCTGCATTTGCTGGTGGACAAGTAGATTCACTGTCATCTGCAAAACCATGGATGTGTTGTAAATGCTCACCTGGTTCAAGACCTAAGGCCATTACAGTGGCTTCCAAGGTGTTGCCGTCCAGTCGGAAGTAAGCAAACCCTACAACGCCTGACTGATTAGTTGGATAAAGACAAGTTTTGTAGAAACTTGCATCATCACCTGGATCCTGGAAAATTGGATCACTTTCTGTTGAGCAGCCTACTCTAAAGTGAGCATAATCGAGATTGTTCTCTCCATCAAACAGGGCTTTAACCTCATCATCGGTTACGATAGCTGTTTTTACTATTTCTTCGGTTACAGTTCCATAGGCATCAGAACTTAGAAGGGTCACTTCAATATAATATTCATCCTGTCCTTCTCTGTCTGGCAATGGGAAACAAATAGGTGTCCCTGCATAATCCCCGGCTTCGTTAAGCTCAACACTATTGGTAAGATCATCATGAATAAGATCTCCCATTTGTCCATCAGAATAATTGTAAACATCAATACTGAAATGAGCAGGATAGTGTCTTCCTGTATCATCGCAGTAATTACCGAAAATACACATCTCAATAGCTTCATTGGTATCGATATCAAAGAAGAGATAACCATATTCCCGTACATCTCTATTATCATAACAAAGCACAGAAACATCCACATACTTTTTGACTCCTGGACGTAGTTCAATAGTTAAAGGCAAAGGATTATCAACCCAGTCTGCAAGCATTCCTCCTTTTGGGGCCACCCAAATCAGGTCTCCACCCTCGTTATACACCATAAAGTGATCGAGAGAGTATGTTCCCGGAGCCAATTCCAATTCAGGAACTTCCTCAGTGAACAATTGTCCATCAACAAGATCCAATTGGAATGGATCTTCTGTAGTACCTACAACGGGCGAACCTCCTTGTGATAAAACAATCTCTACATAAGCAGGCACATCATTTGTACACTGGGGTAGATCATCTGTAGTAGATTGTTTAGTTGCAGCCTTGTCGGCCAAATCCTGAACAATTGCACCAAAGGAGAGACTCGCTTTTTCAGTTTGTCCGGGTAGGTTTTCTTCCTCCTTACTACAAGAGGCAAATAGCATTGCAAAAATTGCAACAAAACATAAATAGCTTGAAATTTTTTTCATGACATGTTTGGTTTTAATTAATAATAATGAATGGTTAATATTAAGTTCTGATATGGAAAATTTTAGGTAAACTACCCCGGAAGACTCCGGGGTAGTATTATGTTAAGTTATATTAACTTCCAGAGGGACATGCATCGGCATGTACGATTAGCC
>JBAVJE010000039.1:0-19287 GCA_049687615.1 Salinimicrobium sp.
GAATTTGAATGGTTCGAATATTCCACGCTTATTCTGGAGGCCCTGGCGCTGTTCTTCTTTGGAGCAGCATGGTTGATCAAAGGTAGGGCGCTGGGCGATGAAGGAAAGCTGGGAGAGAAGCTTTACCGGGAGCACAACACGAAAGGGACCGAAAAACCCGGGATGAATTAAATTCTTTTGATAATGAATTTAGACAAAGAATATAGAAATTTGTCTATTCCTGTATAGAAAAGCATTCAGATTTAATAAAGAATTATTCGTGCTGTTTCCCCTGTTTGACATTCAAAGATAGAAAGCTCTTAGCTTTCTACCACCGGAATAGCCATAATAGGCAAACTTGCCCTCTTAAGCAGTTCCAGCGACACGCTCTCATTAAGTAAATTGTGCAAAAAGCTGTGCCTGTGTGTGCCCACGATAAGCATATCGGCCTTTAATTTTTTTGCTTCCTGTAATACAGTCTCTACTGTAGAACCCTGAATGAGCAGGGCTTCATTCTCTACTTCCCCATTCAAAAAGGTTTTGCAAATGCTTTGCAGGTTACGATGCTCTTCCCTAAAATCTTCTGCTTTAAGATTCCTAATGTATTGCGGTCCCGGTTCATACCCAACAAAATCGGGATCGGGGGAGGCCACATGCACCACCCAGACCTTGGCTCCAAATTTTTCGGCGAAGCCCGCGGCATAGCTCAACAGTTCGCCTACCGCCTCATTGAAGTCCACTGCTACGAGAATGTTCTTTAAATTTTCCATATTCAGTTTTTTAGTATCCTTTTTTTCTCGAAACTTTATTCCTGAGGGGCATGTTATTCTGCATTCGCCTGTAATTATCTACAATTTGCGGCGCTACCGATCGGGGGCTGGTAATGCTGGCATTATGAGGGGTGATCTTTATCTTTTCATTGCTGCGGAAGGGATGATCTTCGGGTAAAGGTTCTTGCCTAAAAACGTCCAGGCTGGCTCCCGAGAGATGTTCGCTTTTAATCATTTCCACCAGATCTTCTTCCACCAGGAGGCTTCCGCGGGCAACGTTAATAAGGTACGCATCTTTTGGCAGTTTCTGCAAAAGGTTTTTATCGAGAATATTTTCGGTTTCCGGGGTAAGCGGTAAAAGACAAATGAGAAAATTTGTTTGTTCCAGGAAAGTGTCGAGTTGTTGCTTTCCGCAGAAGGTTTCGATGTCTTCGATGTCTTTTTCAGAATTCGCCCAGCCCCGTACCTTAAAACCATTCCCAAGCAAGCGTTCGGCGGTGGCCAATCCCAGCACTCCAAGACCCATTATGCCTATGTTTACATCTTCGGGCCTTTTATAGCCTCTCTTGTTCCAGCTTTTGCTGCAATGATGAAAAGAAATGTCCCGCAGCTCATCCAATACCAGAGCCAATGCGAAAAGACTCATATCTGCGGTCAACTTTTCATCGACTACCCGGGTGATATCAACATTCTTCGGTAAATGAGGATCCTTCATGATGTGGTCAATACCGGCACCCATGGAAGCGATAAGCTTGAGATTGGAGAAGTCCTGAAATACTCCGTGAGGATGTTTCCAGGTGAGGGCAAATTCTACCGCCTGAGGCTTTTTTACTTCCGGATAAATCTCAATCTTTAACGAAGCATCCTGTTCATGGATGGCTTTTTTCCATACCTCAGGGTTTGTTCCGGGACTTATGATTAATAGTGACATTAATTCGTTTTTGGTCGTTAGCCGGGCGGCGGTAGAAAAAGGATTACGCTTAATTTAGACAATTTTTATTTTCCTATACGGTCTCACCTAATTTACAAATGCGCTGTAGCCCGTTATCGCCCTTCCCACGATAAGAGAATTGATTTCCTTGGTGCCTTCATAGCTGTAAATGGCTTCGGCATCGGCTACAAAACGGGCAACATCATATTCCAGCAGGATACCGTTACCGCCCATTACTTCCCTGGCGCGGCTTACCACATCTCTCATTCGCATGCTACAATATACTTTCGCGAGCGAAGCGTGTTCGTCTGTTAAGAGTCCTGCATCCTGTAGTTCCGATAACCTGAAAACAAGAGTCTGCATGGCTGTAAGATTTGAAATCATCTCAACCAGGTGATTCTGTATAAGCTGATAAGAAGCGATAGGACGTCCAAATTGTTCCCGTTTTTTAGTGTATTTGAGAGCGCTTTCGTAGGCACCACGGGCACAGCCTACGGCCTGCCAGGCAACTCCCGCCCTGGTCATGCGAAGCACATTTGCCGTATCTTTGAAAGAATCAGCTTTTTTGAGGCGGTCTTTTTCGGGAACTTTACAATTGGTTAAAGTGATAAGCGCATTTTGAACAATTCTCAGGGCCATCTTATCTTCCATTTTTTCGGCTTTAAAGCCGGGATTTTCTTTACGAACTAAAAATCCTTTTACTTCATTTGTATCGGTATCCCTGGCCCATATAATTATTACATCGGCGAAAGTGCCATTTCCGATCCATTTTTTTTCGCCGTTGATCACCCAATTCTCTCCGTCAAAATTACAAGTGGTTTCCAATCCGCCGGCAACCCCGCTACCCACATTAGGTTCGGTCAACCCGAAAGCGCCAATTTTTTCGAGGCGTTGCATTTGAGGCAGCCATTCCTCTTTTTGAGCATCGCTTCCGCATAAATAAATTGAGCCCATCGCCAATCCGCTGTGTACTCCGAAAAAGGTGGAAATTGATACATCGACCCTGGCGATCTCCTGGGCGATGATCCCTTCCATCAAAAAGGGCAGGTTCGGGCAGCCGTATCCTTCATATGGAACACCCGCAATGTTGAGTTTTTTGAATTTTTCGATCACTTCAAAGGGAAATTTAGCCCTGTTCCAGTGATCGTTGATGAGAGGCCGTACTTCATCTTCCATGAAATTGCGCACTTTTAGCTGCAGTTCTCTTTGTTCTTCGGAAAGTTTCAGGTCCAGGTTGTAAAAATCGCCATCTATAGGAGGCAGATCGTGCTGGCCTTTACGGCGTTTGGTTTTCAGCATTTTCATAAGGCCTTTTAGCTGTCGTTCGTCAAGGTTGCCCAAAGCAGCCATGGCTTCGGTAAGATCTATTTGTTTATTGATCTTTGCCAGCTGGTCCAGGTCGATGTTCTTTAAAAGGCCAATGGTATTTTTTAATTTTCCGAAGAGAGACATAGCGGTTTTTTTGAAGTTTCTTAAAAATAGGTATTAAAGAAGTGGAAGCTTGTTAAAGCTTTGTCAAACCCGCAGCATAGGAAAAGCATCAAAATCAGGATTTTTGATCACAGGCTCTTGTGCAGCAGCAGAAAACGAAAATTTTAAGAGGAACAACTTTAGAAGCAACTGGATTAAACTTATGCCAAAAGCCCATTTTTGGAAGGTTTTCGCGCACATTTTTTTTTATTTTATCCCCAACTTAAACCGGTGAAATATGTCGTTAAAAAGTCCTTCTCAAAATTCTGGGGATGGAATAAACTGTGCTCCTTTCAGAAATATTTTTTTCCTTATTATTCTGAATATTTTTCTTTTTCTTCCTTCAGAAGCAGAGGCTCAACTCATTAAGTCTCACAACCAAACAGTGAAAACTTCAGGCGATATTCTTTTATTTGCCCTGCCTACTTCTACAGCGCTCACCACACTCATACTTAAAGATAAAGAGGGTACCTGGCAAATGGCCGAGGGTTTCGCGACAAATCTGGCACTCACGACTGCTTTAAAATACGCGATAAACAAACGCCGACCCTTCGATGGCGGGGGACAGGCTTTCCCTTCGGGGCACACCTCTGTTACTTTTCAGGCTGCTTCCTTTATTCATATGAGGTATGGATTTAAATACAGTATTCCGGCTTACCTGTTGGCAGGCTGGACGGCCTACAGCCGTATCAATGCTACAAGACACGATGGTTATGATGTTCTTGCGGGAGCTGCTGTGGGAATAGGCAGTAGTTTTATTTTTACTACTCCTTATCAACAAGAACATATGCAACTCACTTTTTCAAGTGACCGCGATCAATACCAGTTGGGATTTGTCTTTAATTTTTGATGCATCCCAAAGCTATTTACCCAATAAAAAAACGCTTCCCAAATTGAGAAGCGTTTTTATCTTTGAAGGTTTTATTTACAGCGCGAAAGCTTTTTTTACCTCTTCTACTTTATCCAGTTTTTCCCAGGTGAATAATTCTACTTCCCGGGTGATTTTTCCGTTGTACGGACTTTCAAAGACCTTTGTTAAGCTTCGGGGTTCTTTTCCGAAGTGACCATAAGCTGAGGTCTCTCGATAGATAGGATTTCTCAAGCCAAGGCGTTCTTCGATGGCGGCCGGGCGCATATCAAAGATCTCGAAAACTTTTTTAGCGATCTCCCCATTGCTGAAATCTACATGTTTTGATCCGTAGGTTTCGATAAGAAGGGATGTAGGTTTTACCACTCCAATCGCATAAGACACCTGCACAAGAATTTCATCTGCCACTCCTGCCGCTACAAGATTCTTGGCAATGTGCCGTGCAGCATAGGCCGCAGAACGGTCTACCTTACTCGGATCTTTTCCTGAGAAAGCCCCGCCCCCGTGAGCACCTTTTCCACCGTAAGTATCTACAATGATCTTTCTTCCGGTAAGGCCTGTATCCCCGTGAGGACCACCAATAACGAATTTTCCTGTGGGATTTATATGGTACTCTATATCATCATTGAATAAATTCTGGACATATTCCGGAAGTTGTGTTTTTACTCTCGGGATGAGGATCTCGATAATGTCATTTTTGATCTTTGTCAGCATTTTTTCATCATCGGGATCAAAATCGTCATGCTGAGTAGAAACTACAATAGAGACAATGCGTTGAGGTACATTGTCATCACTGTATTCTATGGTCACCTGGCTCTTAGAATCGGGTCTAAGGTAGGTAATGTCTTTATTTTCGCGTCTCAGTTTTGCCAGCTCGATGAGGATCTTGTGAGAGATATCCAGCGCCAAGGGCATATAATTCTCGGTTTCTTTGGTAGCATAGCCAAACATCATTCCCTGGTCACCCGCACCTTGTTCTGCCTTGTTACCACGATCTACTCCCTGGTTGATATCCTGAGACTGTTCGTGGATAAGGGAAATTACTCCGCATGAATCTCCGCTAAACTTATAGGCACCTTTGGTGTATCCAATATCATTGATCACATCTCGCGCGATAGTTTGCACATCGAGGTAAGTGTCACTTTTCACCTCGCCGGCTAAAACGACCTGTCCCGTGGTTACAAGAGTTTCACAGGCTACTTTAGATTCGGGGTCAAAGGCTAAAAAGTTATCTAAAAGGGTGTCGCTAATTTGGTCTGCGACTTTATCGGGATGGCCTTCAGAAACACTTTCCGAAGTAAATAGGTATGGCATTCTTCTTATTTTTAAGGTTATTGCAGGAAGAAAATCTGACAGAATGCGCTAGAGGAGTTTTCACTGCTTTAGCATTTTTTAAGGGTTGCAATCAGTCAAATCATTCCCTGTGGTAAATCACATGCAAATGTATAAAAAATCTGCAGAAGCAATACAACCAGTTTCTGTTTTTCAAACTCCGGGAGCAATGGGTTGGAAATATTTTTTGTTTTTATGAGGTAATGTTTTTGGACGCTTCGAAACGCTGCGGGATTCCCGGGTTCTGTACCTTTAAATACCCAGACTACACTACATCTTTTGACAACAGGGTTAATAAACAGAGTGCCTGCATTAGGTGACCACAAAATATTATAAAAAGCAGGTAAAGGAGACGGCTGAAGGACAGGAGAAGTTCCTTTTGATTTAATTAAATTAGCCAAAATTTATAGCTCATGAAGATCCATTTAAAAAGGCTTAACGATAATTACCATTTTGAAACCGTCAATGAGAGAGGCAATGTAGTACAGCTCGATAACAAGAGTGAACCGAACCCTAAAGGGGTGAGCCCTATGGAGCTTTTATTGATGGGTATTGCCGGTTGCAGCGGAATTGATATCGTCTTAATCTTAAAGAAACAGCAGCTGGAAATGACGAATTTCGAGGTTGATGTGGAAGGTATGCGCGTCGACGGTGAGATTCCTAACGTCTTCAGGAAAATTCATCTTAAGGTACATATCGACGGTGATATTCCTGCCAAAAAAGCACAGCGGGCGGTAGACCTGTCGCTGGAGAAATATTGTTCGGTTTCGAAGATGCTTGAAAAAACAGCCGAGATCACATCCGAGATCATTTTAAACGGCAAGCCGGTCACTGCTTAAAAAAGGCATTTTTCGCCCCTCATGAAAAAAATTCTTTTTTGCGTTTTGCTGCTTTACGGAAATTTGGCTCTTGCCCAACAGGCAAGGCATTATTCTATTGAGGCGAATTATTTCTATGGCAATATTGCAGAACATAACCCGAATATATCTCATTTGATCACCGGTCATCCCGAAGGTCTTTTGCTGCATTTTAACCAGAGAACCTACGGCCTACAAGCCTGGGAACGCCGTTATAATTACCCCGATGTGGGTTTTTCATTCTCCTACCAGAACCTTAAAAACCCTTATCTGGGAGAAAATTATGGGTTGTACGGCCATTTAGGATTTTACTTCCTTAAGAGACATTTGTTGTTGAAAGTAGGGCAGGGGCTGGCGTTCACAACCAATCCCTATGATGGAGATGATAACTACCAAAACAATGCTTACGGCTCCAGGATTCTTAGTTCGACCATTTTTACCGGTAACCTTCAGTTCGAAAAACTTATAGGGGGACTTGGATTTCAGGTGGGCCTCTCAATGATTCACTATTCCAACGCCGATTTTAAATCGCCGAATAGTAGTACCAATACTTTAGCATTGAGTGCAGGAGCCAATTATATTTTTGAACGTCATACAGAAATGCAGTACATCCCTAAGGATCCAAAAATGCCATTTTCGGCACCTTTTAGGTACAATTTCGTGTTGAGAAGCGGGGTAAATACTACTGGCGTGATAGGCTCTAAAAAATACCCTTTTTTGACGCTTTCGGCTTATGCAGATAAGCAACTCACTCATAAGAGCACCTTGCAGGGCGGGCTGGAATTTTTCTTCTCAAGAGCTTTGGAAGAATATATTTATTACCAGTCGGTAGCCTTTCCGCAGGGAAAGACCAGCGGAGATGAGGATTCAAAACGAGCGGGCATCTTTCTTGGACACCAGCTAAGCTTTAACAAGCTTTCGCTTATCACCCAACTCGGATATTATTTTTACTACCCCTACGAAAATTACGCCGACCAGGTTTACAGCCGGTTAGGGCTGCAAAGAAGCATTGATAAGAACTTTTTTGCTTCGGTTACCGTACGTTCCCATGGTGCCAACGCCGAAGCAGTTGAATTTTCACTTGGATACAGATTATAGCCATGAAGAACTTTGGGAGAACAGAGGTTTCAAAAAGGGCAAAATTTGCCGGTCTTATGCTACTAGCTTTATTATTTCTTGGCTGCGATAAAGAAGATGCGCCCGATTGCTTACAAACTTCAGGAAAGATTATTGAAAAGGAAATTGAAGTTTCTCCTTTTGAAGAGATTATCGTGTATGATCGTATCAACCTGTTTATTGAACAGGGGCCGCAGCAGAAGTTGCTGGTGAAATCGGGGAAAAATATTATTGAGGACATCTCGGCCGACGTTGTTGATAACAGGCTCATTCTAAAGAATAACAACAGCTGTAACTTGTTAAGGGATTATCATATTACAGATGTTTACGTGACAGTTCCTAACCTTGTTTGGCTGCAAAACGCCGGCAATACAGTGATAAAAAGTGTTGGGGAATTACATTTTCCCGACATCTGGTTGCGCAGCATTAATCAGGAGGAGAAAAAAGGCGTTTATACCGATGGCGATTTTGAGCTCCATTTAATTTCTGAAAGTATTAGGGTGACCGGAGATGATTTTTCCAACTTCTTTCTTTCAGGAAATACAAAATACCTTAACCTCTTTATCGCTGCGGGAGATGGAAGGGTTGAGGCGCAGGATCTTGTGGCAGAGACAGTAGAGGTCATGCACAGAGGGACCAATAAATTATTTGTGAACCCGCAGCAGGTTTTGAAAGGAGAGATTCGAAGTACCGGCGATGTGATCTCAGTGAACCGCCCTCTGGTGGTTGAAGTGGAAAGTTTTTACTCGGGAAAATTATACTTTGAGTAAGACTGCAAGATGTTTTATTGACCTGGTGGGTATAATCAAGGCCTTTATCTCTTTTGCAGGGTAAGTTCAGAAAACAGGCTTTCCAGGTTCTTGTTCTTCCGATTTAGTTGCAGGGTCTTCAAACCGTGATCGTGTGCGAAGTCGAAGACGGCAGGTCGCATATCTTCATTGGTTTCAAAAACCAACTCATAAACAAATCCTACCGGATTTTTGATATCCAAAAGCTGGGGCAGTCGTTGAAGGGCTACCTCCTCTATGCGGTAGTCGAATTCCACTTCAATGATTTGTAGCTGCTCGTCACGCAATTCGGCCAGTTTCTTGTCGGCCACAACTTTTCCTTCGTTGATGATGATCACCCGTTCACACAGCGCTTCAACTTCCCTCATGATGTGCGTGGAGAGAAAGATGGTTTTTTCTTTTCCGGTTTCCCTAATGAGGTCCCTAATTTCCACCAGCTGATTAGGATCGAGTCCCGTGGTGGGTTCATCAAGAATGAGCACTTCAGGATCGTGCAGTAATGCATTGGCAAGACCCACTCTTTGGCGGTAGCCTTTAGAAAGCTGCCCTATTTTTTTGTTGGCTTCGGGGCTGAGTCCGGTTTTTTGTATCACTTCCTCAATTCTGCTTTTTGGGACCTTGTAAATGGAGGCGTTGAAGGAGAGATATTCGCGTACATACATTTCGGTGTACAGTGCATTGTGCTCAGGCAAATATCCGGTGCTTTTCTGAGCCTGCAGCAGGTCGGTCTCCAGGGAATAACCATTTACCGTAGCTTCTCCGGAACCAGGAGCGAGGTAACCGGTGAGGATCTTCATCAAAGTCGATTTTCCGGCACCATTGGGACCAAGGAAGCCAACAATCTCTCCTCTTTTAATAGAGAAAGAGACATCATCGAGAGCTTTTTGTTCCCCGTAAAATTTGCTGATCTTTTTTACCTCAATCGACATAGCAGGTTTTTTCCAAAAGTAAATTAAACTTTTTTAAGGGAAGAAATTTTTGGTAGTAGAAAGGAATTTAATAAAAAAACCGAAATCGTTCTCGTTAATTTTTCAGGAAAAAATTCATTTTCTCAATTTATATATGCTACTTTAGCTTTTCACAATAATGAGAATGAACAACTTATTTATCTGGAACGCCTGGTATTATTTTTATTTCTATAACAGAGATTGGATCGGGAGTGCCATATAATTAAATCAATATTATAAATGAAATCCCGATGTAAGCATCGGGATTTTTTTTTTACCATATATGAAAGAAAAGATCGCCATACAGGGAATAGAAGGATCCTTTCACCATCAGGTGGCCCGGGAATATTTTGGACCGGAAGTGCTTGTCGAAGAGTGCCGGTCCTTTGGGGATGTCGCCGATAGCTTATTGACAAAAAGGGCAAGTGGTGCAGTGATGGCTATAGAGAATTCTACGGCGGGAACCATACTACCCAATTACGCTCTCATAGACGATGATGACCTTCAAATTACCGGGGAATATTATATACCCATTTACCTGAATCTTATGGTGCTGCCCGGTCAAAGAATTACTGATATCAAGAGGGTCTGCTCGCACCCTATGGCGCTGTTACAATGCCAGACCTTTTTTAAGGATTATCCTACAATGGAACTTATAGAGGACACCGATACTGCCGAAGTTGCGAAGCGAATTAGACAGGAAAATCTGCTACAGGTGGCAGCTGTCGCCAGTAAGGCGGCCGCATTTATTTATGACCTGGAGATCTTGCAGGAAGGAATTCAGACTATGAAAAGTAATTCCACCCGTTTCCTGGTGCTCTCTTCTAAAAATAATGCTCCAGTAGTTTCAGGTGCGAACAAGGCTTCCCTAAAATTTGTTCTGGAGAATAAAAGAGGAAGTTTGGTGAGTGTTTTGAATATTATGAGAGATTTCGATCTCGATATGACCAAGATCCAGAGTATTCCAGTGACAGATATCCCCTGGAAATATGCATTTTTCATTGATGTATTATTTAATGATGAGGAGGAATTGCATAAAGTATTGGGAGTGCTCTCAGGATTGACAGAAGAATTAAAAGTGTTGGGAATTTATAAAAGCGGATTATCATGATCGCACAGGCCAGTAGATTGAATCATATTGAGGAGTACTATTTCTCAACAAAATTAAAGGAAGTAAGGGCGCTAGAAGAATCCGGGAAGCCTATTATTAATCTCGGAGTGGGAAGTCCCGACCTGCCGCCGCCACCGCAGGTTATGGCAGCGCTGCAACAGGCACTGCATAACCCGGTCGCTCACCAATATCAGCCCTATCGCGGGACTGCCGACTTTAGGCAGGCTATAGCAGAATTTTATCAAAACTTCTATGGGGTGCAGCTAAATTCTGAAACAGAGATCTTGCCTCTTATGGGAAGTAAGGAAGGCATCACTCACATCTCCATGGCTTTTCTAAATGAAGGAGATGAGGTGCTTATTCCTAATCCCGGTTACCCTACTTACGCTGCCGTGAGCCGATTGGTAGGAGCCGATACCGTGTTGTACGATCTTAACGAAGATACCGGGTGGTTACCTAAGCTCGATGCACTGGAGAAGAGAGACCTGAGCAAGGTAAAACTTATGTGGGTCAATTACCCAAACATGCCTACAGGAGCTTTGGGAAAAGAAGATCTTTTCAGGAAACTTATATCCTTCGGAAGAAAGCACAATATTCTTATTGTGAATGACAATCCTTATAGTTTTATTCTTAACGAAGCTCCCGAAAGTATTTTAAAATATTCCGAAGGGATGGAGGGAGTACTGGAGTTGAATTCCCTTAGCAAAAGCTTTAATATGTCTGGCTGGCGCATTGGCATGCTTTGCGGCAGTGAAAAGCATATTAATTCTGTTCTTAAGGTAAAAACCAATATGGATAGCGGTATGTTCTTTCCTTTGCAGGCGGGAGCGGCAATGGCGTTGAGGCTTCCTCAGGAGTGGTTTAAGGAGCAGAATAAGGTCTACCTGCGACGGAAGGAGGAGCTTGTTAAGTTGGCAAATGCCCTGGAATGTCATTATACCAACGACCAAACCGGCATGTTCCTTTGGTGCAGAGTGCCTAATGGAACTACTTCAGAAGCTTTTGTAGACCATCTTTTAAAGCAGTATCATATTTTTGCGGCTCCGGGATTCATCTTTGGAAGTCAGGGAGAAGGATATGTAAGATTTTCTCTCTGTGCTTCGGAAGAATTTATCATTAAAGCAGGTAAAAGATTGACAGCATGAAAGTACATATCATAGGTACAGGTTTGATAGGAGGTTCCTTTGCCTTAGGCGTAAGGAAGATATTTCCAGAGGTGGAGATCTCCGGAAGTGACTCTAATGAAGAGCATCTTTTAAAGGCACAGGAATTAAAATTAATTGACCGTGCAGCTAAGCTTGAAGAAGTAGCACATGCAGATGTGGTGATCTTAGCTGTGCCGGTAGATGTCGCTAAAAAAGTAGCTGTGAAGGTGCTGGATCAAGCAGGTGCCAATACCCTTATTTTTGATGCAGGCTCAACCAAGGCGGGATTATGTGAATCCATATCGGCTCACCCAAACCGAAGAAACTTCCTGGCAGCCCACCCCATTGCAGGGACCGAATTTTCAGGACCTTCTGCCGTAGTAGAAGATCTTTTCCTCGATAAAACCATGATCATCTGTGAGGTGGAAAAAACTGCCTTTAAACTACAGGAAAGGGCGCTGGAGATTTTTCAGAAACTGGGCATGCGCGTCAGGTATATGGATCCTACATCCCATGACCGTCATATTGCATATGTTTCTCACCTGTCTCACATCAGTTCTTTTATGCTGGGAAAAACAGTGCTTCAAAAGGAACAAAATGAAAAGGATATTTTTGATCTTGCGGGAAGTGGATTTGCATCGACGGTTAGGCTGGCTAAAAGTTCTCCCGCCATGTGGACTCCTATTTTTCAGCAGAACAAAGACAATATCCTGGAGACCCTGGAAGAATATATTAACAATCTTACTACATTCAGGAATCTCATAAAAAAAGACGATTTTAAAGAGGTTTTCCTCGAAATGGAAAGAACCAATCATATTAAAACTATTTTGAACGGAATTAAGTGATCATATCATGGAGAATAAGAAAGAATTGAGAAACTGGTTAGATGCATTTGGTCTTGATCACCCCTTGGTGATCGCCGGGCCCTGTAGCGCCGAGACAGAAGAGCAGGTTTTAAAGATCGCTCACCAGCTAAAAGATACAGATGCTACTGTTTTAAGGGCAGGCATTTGGAAACCCAGAACCCGCCCGGGAAATTTTGAAGGCGTGGGTGCCCTTGGTCTTAAATGGCTTCAAAAAGCGAAAGAGGAAACCGGAATGCTTACCACTACCGAGGTAGCAAATCCAAACCATGTTGATCTTGCTCTTAAGCACGACATAGATATTCTCTGGATTGGTGCGAGAACAACGGTTTCTCCTTTTATTATTCAGGAAATTGCAGATGCCCTTAAAGGTACAGATAAGGTGGTGTTGGTGAAAAATCCGGTGAATCCCGATCTTGCATTGTGGCTGGGAGCTGTCGAACGGCTCTACACCAATGATATCAAAAATCTTGGGGTGATCCATCGCGGATTTTCTACCTATGAAAAAACCAGATATAGGAATAATCCCGAGTGGCAGATTCCAATAGACTTGCAAACCAAATTTCCCGATCTTCCCCTTATCCTGGATCCCTCTCATATCGCGGGAAACAGGGAAAACATTTTTGACCTCTGCCAAACAGCGCTGGATCTTAACTACGACGGACTTATGGTGGAAACGCATTGGGATCCGGACAATGCCTGGAGCGATGCCCAACAACAAATCACACCTGCTACTCTTGTGAAGTTCATGGAGGATCTCAAAATAAGAAAGGAGATTTCAGAAAGTGAGGAATTCCAGACAAAACTTAAGGGTTTGCGAGCGATGATAGATATTGCAGATACACAACTGCTGGACGTTTTGTCGCGCCGAATGAAAATCGCCGACGAAATTGGGAAAGCCAAGAAGGTACAGAACGTGGCCATTCTACAGAACCAGAGATGGAATGACATCCTCGGGAAAATGATACAGGAAGGAGAGCAAAATGGGCTTAGCGAAGAATTCATTCTGCGAATCTTTAAGGCGATTCACCAGGAGTCTATCAACCATCAGGAAAGCATCATGAAAAAATAAAAAACCATGGAATTTATGGTTTTTAATACTAGGAAGTCGGTGTTCATTTCTTAGTGTTATACCAGGCATCCGGTTGGTCCATTCGAAACGGTGACAAGGTTTAAAAAGAATAGGCTAAGGAAAATTTTAAGCTTAATTTTGTCCATATTCTTAATTGTTAAGAGTATAGCGCATTAAAAACAAATTTTTATCTCTGGGATTTAAATTGGAAAAAGGAATTTTTTAATAAAATGATTGAAGGTTTAGTTTATAAGTCAACGGGAAGCTGGTATTTGGTGAAATCTGATGGAGGGAAGTTTTACCGCTGCCGCATCAAGGGGAAATTCAGGATCAAAGGTATTAAAAGCACGAATCCTGTGGCCGTTGGCGACCGGGTGGAAATTAAGCTGGAGAAGAAATCTTCTGAAGAAGAGGAGACCGGGGTGATCACAAAAATAAAAGATCGCGAAAATTATATCATCCGCAAGTCTGTCAACTTATCCAAACAAACGCACATTATTGCCGCCAATATCGATCAGGCCTTTTTACTCATCACGCTTAATAATCCGCCCACCTTTACCACCTTTATAGATCGTTTTTTGGTTACTGCGGAAGCCTATGGGATCAAAGCGATTTTGCTTTTCAACAAAATCGATACTTATAACGAAGATGAATTGACCGAAATAAAGTTTCTGGCGGCCATGTATAGAAGCATTGGTTACGAATGTATAGGCATTTCGGCAAAAACCGGAAAAAACCTTGACCGGGTCAAAGATTTGATGAAAGATAAAACGAGCATGATCTCAGGTCACAGCGGTACTGGAAAATCTACTTTGATCAATGCCATTCAGCCTTCGCTTGACCTCAAGACTACCCAGATATCGGAACAACATAAACAGGGACAGCACACCACCACCTTTGCCGAGATGTTTGATCTGGATTTTGGAGCCCGTATTATTGACACTCCGGGGATTAAAGGATTTGGGGTTGTAGATATTCAAAAAGAGGAATTAGGAGACTATTTTCCTGAATTTTTTGCCCGTAAACAAGATTGTAAATTTCATAATTGTCTGCATCTCGATGAGCCAAAATGCGCTGTGAAGGATGCCCTGGAGGCAGAGGAGATCCCATGGTCAAGGTACAGGAGTTATCTGCAGATTCTTGAGGGCGAAGAAGACCAGCAATATAGGATAGACAATTACGAACAGGAATGAGAGTAGTATTACAAAGGGTTTCAGAAGCATCAGTAACAATAGGAGGCGTCAAAAAAGCCCAAATTGGAGAAGGCCTGCTCCTCCTGCTAGGTATTGAAGAAAAAGATTCTGAAGAGGATATTTCCTGGCTCTGCGGAAAAATCACAAAAATGCGCATCTTTAATGATGAGGAGGGAGTGATGAATGATTCCCTGCTTGATTCCGGTGGTGATGCCATCGTGGTGAGCCAGTTCACATTACACGCGAATACTAAGAAAGGCAACAGGCCCAGCTATATTAGGGCTGCAAAACCCGAAGTCGCCATCCCCCTTTATCAAAAATTTATCGCTACCCTGGAAAAAGAACTGGGAAAACAGGTAGGAACCGGAGAGTTTGGAGCAGACATGAAAGTCTCGCTACTCAATAATGGCCCTGTAACCATCCTGGTAGATTCTAAAAACCGGAATTTGTAGGTTTGGGTTTTACTCCTGTAAGTCGTTTCAGAACCCTGGGGTGTTGTAGCACCAGGATAATGTATAAAAAAACCTTCAGGATGTGAAGACTGAAAAACTGGAATCGGGAAATTACTACCATCTCTAAAACAGGGGTAACAATGGAGGGACACTCTTTTTTGAAAAGGAGAATTATCTTTATTTCCTAAGGGTGTACCATAAGTATTTGGGCTTTATTTCTAACACTTTAGCCTGGTGTTTAATGAGGAATCATTTCCATCTCCTGGTCTACTTTAAAGAAAGGAGTGAAATTTCAGAAAATGCTTTTGATCTAAAAGAACCTTCAAAACAATTATCTCACCTTTTTAATGCCTACGCACAAGCGGTAAATAAAAAGTATGGCCGAACCGGGAGTTTATTCGAGCGGCCTTTTGAAAGGAAAAGAATCGACTCAGAAAAGTATTTGAAACAGCTAATTCTTTACATTCATAAAAATCCTATTACTCACAATGTTGTTAAAAACATTGAAGATTACTCATGGTCATCTTAACATTCAATTATTTCCTCTAATAGCACCAATTTAGACCGGCAACAGGTAATCGAGTTGTTTGGAGATCTAGAAAATTTTAAAGTCTGTCATAAAGGAAGCTAATAGGTTGGGATTAACCTTGACAGGGACCGAACCCTGTCAGGGTTCAGGTTGTCAGATTCCGAAAATAGATGTTAAAAAAGGTTAAAATTGTATTATATTAGCCTTACATAGCATTATTCTCAATTAATGAAGAAGATTTTTCTTTTTTTTGCCCTGTGCTGTTCAGTAGGGCTTTCGGCACAGGATCTTTCCTTATCAAGTATTACCATTGATCCCTCTTTAACTAAAGATGCCAATGCGGTCATAAGGGATGAAGCCGTTGAAATTGAAATAGCGGCGATTGACAAGCTTTATATCCACACCAAAATCACGGTCACGGTCCTCAATGAACATGGTGACCGCTATGCTTTTGTGGGGGATGCATATGATAAAAGCAGTAAAATTAGGAATCAAAGGGCTATTGTCTATGACAACCTTGGTAATGAAATCAAGGAGGTGAAGAAAAGGGAGTTTGAAGACCGCAGCCTGGTGGATTCCGGCACCTTGTACAATGATAACAGGTTAAGCTATTTTGACTATACTCCAAGATCATATCCTTACACCATTATTTACGAAAGTATGGTCGAGAAGGAAAATACCATCTTTCTCAATAGTTGGCAACCGGTAAGATATCATCACGTAAGTGTTGAAAAATCAACTTATTCCATTAAGAACCGGGCTGGAATCGCTTTGCGGACAAAGGAAAGCAATTTTGAGGGAGCAAATATTATTGTGCAGAGTGCAGGGCTGGAACCTTCTTATGTTCTGGAGAATTTCCCTGCATTGGAATACGAAAAACTCAGTCCGCCCATTGAAAAAATCGCACCACGAGTTGAGGTGGCGCTAAATGAATTTAGTCTCGTGGGGGTAGAAGGTGTCGGAACGAATTGGCAGGAGCTGGGGAAATGGGAATATGAAAATCTGCTGAAAGGTAGAAATACACTTTCCGAAAGTACGGTTGCAAAAATAGACGCCTTAACGGCCGAAGCGAAATCAAATGTGGAAAAGGCAAAGCTCATCTATGAATATGTACAGGAAAATTCCAGGTATATAAGTGTGCAGCTGGGAATTGGCGGTTGGTCTCCGGCATTAGCTTCAGAAGTTGACGAGCTAAAATATGGAGACTGCAAAGGTCTTACTAATTATACCAAAGCGCTACTTGACTCTCAGAATATCCCTTCATATTATGCGGTAGTTATTGCTGGCGAGGAGCAAGAGGATCTCGAACCTTCTTTTGCATCAATGAGCGGGAACCACGTTATTCTCAACCTTCCGCAGGAAGGGGAAGATATATGGCTGGAATGCACAAGCCAGACGCTGCCTTTCAATTACCTCGGTGATTTTACCGACAATCGAAATGTGCTGCTCGTAAAACCTGAAGGCGGGGAAATCGTAAAGACCCGAAATTATTCAACTGCCGAAAATCTAAGGGAAAGCAGGACCAGGATAAGTCTGGAGAAAGATGGGAATTTTTCGGCCGTCATAGAGCGCAAAAATTATGGAGTGCCTTATGGCAACATCTACGGTATTTCGCATGCTAAATCAAAAGACCAGCAGGTGTTCTACAAAAAGGTACTAAGGCATTTGCGAAGTCTCCACATTGAAAAAATAGCATTTAACAATGACAGGGAAAAGCAGGTCTTTACCGAAATGCTTGAGCTCACGGGAGAGGGATATGCGTTAAAAGCAGGTAAAAGAATGCTGCTGCCACTCAACCTCTTCAGGACAAATACCTATGATTTGCCAAGAAACGAAGCGCGCAGCCAACCGCTTGAGATCATGCGTGGCCTAAGTTTCAAGGATCATGTTGAACTGGAAATTCCCCAGGGCTACAAGCTGGAGGCTCTTCCTGAAACTGTAAACCTGGAAAATGACTTTGGCGCTTTCAGCTTTAACGTGACAGAGACCGAAATAGAAGGCAAAAAGTTTCTGGTGGCCGAGCGAGCCTATAGTATAAATGAAGGCACCTGGCCAGCTGAAGAATACTCAAAATTCAGGGAGTTTATGAATTCGATAGACTCTTACTCTAACCTTAAAGCTGTTATTGTTGCAGCCAACCTAAACAACTAAGTATGAGAAGTTCTTTTTTATCTATATGTATTTTGCTCTGCGGTCTGCATTTGAACGCCCAGGACTTTAGATTTGGTCATGTCTCCAAGGAAGAGGTGATGGAAGAAGCCCATAAAAAGGACAAAGAAGCCAACGCTGCTGTTCTCTACCGGAAGGTTAACACCTACTATGAAATTAGTAGCAATGCAGGTTTTACAGTAGTTACCGAAGTCCATGAAAGAATCAAAATATATAATAAAGACGGTTTTGACTGGGCCAATCAGGAAATTACTTATTATCAAAACGGGAGTGATAAAGAAAGTGTATCTGGTTTGAAAGCTTATACCTACAATATTATCGATGGAAAACTGGAGAAGGAAAAGCTGCGAAAAAAAGATATTTTTGAAGAGGAAATCAATAAGTATAGATTAAAAACAAAATTTGCAATGCCTGCTGTTTCCGAAGGAAGTGTTATTGAATTTGAATACAGCTTGCGCTCCCCTTTCGTTACGTCTATAGATGATATCGCATTGCAGTACACTGTGCCAATCAACAGGCTTGAGGTTAGGGTGAAAGTACCGGAGTTCCTGGGATACAAGAAGCATTTTAATCCAAAGGCGACCGTCTTTTTTCAAATTGAAGAAGAGAGTGAGCCATTCAAATATGTGACTAGCTATAATAAACGATCAGGAACAACAGTGGTTACACATTCCACCGAGACTGCCACCGTGGAATACCTTCAAAACCTGTATACAATTAATTCAGAAGACATTCCCGCACTAAAAATGGAGCCTCATGTTGATTATCTGCAAAATTATGCAGCTGTATTAAAGTGGGAATTACAGTACACGAGGTTTCCTCAATCCAGTATTGAAAATTTTTCTCAAACCTGGGAAGGTGTGGCTAAAAATATTTATGATGATGCCTTTAGCAGGGAGCTGGGCAGGGATGGTTTTTTTAAAGATGAGATAGATGAACTTATAAAAGACACTCCAGATAACTTATCAAAAGCCCGGTTGATCTATTCTTTTGTAAAGAAAAAGGTCAAGTGGAATGGTTTCCTCGGTTTTATCGCCGAAAATGGTTCCAAATCGGCTTATAAGGAAGGTGTTGGGAATATTGGAGATATCAACCTATTACTTACGGCTATGTTTAAATATGCAGGACTAAAGGCAGATCCTGTTTTGCTGAGTACCCAGGATAACGGCATTCCTGTTTTTCCAACCCGACGGGGCTTCAATTATGTAGTTTCAATGGTACAACTGCCGGGGGGAAGCTTTCTCTTGGATGCTTCCGATAGTAATGCAGCCTTTGGAGAACTTCCGAAAAGAGCCAGAAACTGGCAGGGAAGAATTTTGAGACCAGATGGAACCTCAGATTGGGTAAACCTGATGCCTACTTCACAAGCTGAAGAACTATTAAACCTAAATGTCTCACTTAATCCAGATGGTACCCTAAAAGGAAAAAATCTAAGATTGTTTTCCGGCCTTTCTGCCAAAGAATACCGGGATGAATATCTTGAAATCAATCCCCAGGATTATGTACAGATGCTGGAGAAGAACAAAGGAAATATAATAATTGAAAACCTTGAAAAGGAAAATGAAAAGGAGATTGGTGAAAAGCTAAAAGAAGTCTATGAATTTGAACTTCCTGATGGTATAGAGAAAATTGGAAATAAAATCCTGTTAAAACCATTTTTATTCGCAGCGATAGAAGAAAATCCTTTTAAGGCTG